>DAIQAV010000048.1:0-9443 GCA_036781505.1 Candidatus Anoxymicrobiaceae bacterium
TCGCTTTCCAGTTGGCGTATTATTATCAGCCCGATGCCGGACTCGCGCGCCCCCACCGTCGCGTGCCAGCCGGCCTCCCCCGCCGCTATCGCCTCGGCGCCTGCCGCACGAGCCCTTCCGATCATCCCGTCCGCGGGGCCGGGAACCACCGCCAGGCGCCGAGGCGATAGCGGCGGGGGAGGCCGGCTGGCACGCGACGTTGGAGGCGCGCGAGTCCGGCATCGGGCTGATAATAATAGGCCACCTGGAAAGCGAAAGGGCGCTGGTGCCCGCGTTTGTAGGCGCGCTCGAGGCGGCAAGGGATCAAGAAGGATGGAACATGCGAATAGAAGGCTTGAGGGATCGGGAGGGAAGATGGTGCTAGAGATAGGGCCGGAAGAGCTCGCGCAGATACTCAGAGACGTGCAGAACCAGGACACGTGCATTTTCGGGCTCCGGCGGGAGATCGAGGAGCTGCCCGACAAACACCACCTCGGCGAGCTCGCCGAGGAGCTGCGCGCGGTGCGCCAGGAGCAGGCCAGCGACGAGAAGTCGCTCGAGGAGATCGAGCACAAGCAGCACAAGCTCGACGGTGAGCTGGACATGCTGGTCACCAAGATGAAGAAAGAAGAAGAGAAGCTCTTCAGCGGGACCATCATGAACCCCAAGGAGCTGTCGGCCATACAGGCCGAGATATTCTCCCTGCTAAAGAAACGCGACGAGATGGAGACCGAGGACCTCGAGGAGATGGAGGAGATCGACCGGCTCACCGGAGAGTTCTCTTCCGCCAGGAGCCGCACCGCCCAGATAGAGGCAGGAGAGCGCCAGGCGAAGGGCGCCTACGAGGTAGAACTCGCGGAAAAGAAGGCCGAGATCGCCTCCCTGGAACTGCGGCGCGACAACCTCAAGGTCAGGCTGTCCGAAGACATCGTGGCCGATTACGACAAGATGTTGAAGGAGAAGGCGGGCCTGGCGGTGGTGCCGATCGTGCAGGGCAGGACCTGCGGCGGTTGCCACATCGACTTCTCGCGGACACAGATAGACCAGTTCCAGCACAACGAGGGCATCTTCCGCTGCGAGTACTGCCGCAGGATCCTGGTCAAGTGACCGACGCCGGCAAGGAGGAGGGAGGCTCATTGGCTCGTGGAGCGCCCGATGACTGTCTCTACGTCTTCAGCGACGGCGGCGCAAGGTTGAATCCCGGTCCAGCGGGCGCTGGCGGCCTTGCCCGGACTACCGACGACCGCGTGGTGGCCGAGGTCTGCGAATACCTGGGGACGGCGACGAACAACGTGGCCGAGTACTACGCTCTCATCCTGATCCTTGAGGCGGTCGCGGAGGCCGGCTTCCGGCGCGTGAAGGTGCATACCGACAGCACCCTGGTGGCCAACCAGGTGAAGGGGTCCTGGAGGATAAAGGACGACAAGCTGAAGCCGCTCGTCGGCAGGGTGCGGACGCTCCTCGAGCCCTACCGCGAAGTAGAGGTAAAATACATCCCCAGAGAGAAGAATAGCGAGTGCGACGCTCTCGCAACCAAAGCCATCGACGAGGGCCTGCAGGGCCTCAAGGAGCCGTTGCTTGGCCCCACCGACGAGACGCTCTTCTGAGAGCCGGGTGCCACTTCAGCAATCAAGAGGGACGTAAATGGACTGCTGCATCATAGGGACCGGCTACGTGGGCCTGGTGACGGGGGCCTGCCTCGCCGACATGGGTCACTCGGTCACCTGCGTGGACCGTGACGCCGCCAAGGTCACGGCGCTCATCCGCGGCGAGGTCCCGATCTATGAAGCCGAGCTCGAAGCGGTGGTCCGAAGGAACCTCGATTCCGGAGACCTGGTCTTCACAGGGGACGTCCGCCGCGCCGTCGCGGCGGCCGAGTTTGTGTTCATAACCGTCGACACCCCGTCCGACGCCGAAGGCAACGCCGACCTCACTCACGTGGACGAGGTCGCCCGCGAGATCGCGGCTGCCCTCGACGGCTACAAGGTGATAATAAACAAGAGCACGGTACCGGTCGGGACCACCAAGCGGGTGGAGCGCATCATCGAGGAGTCGATGAGGGCTCACCACGAGTTCGACGTGGTCTCGAACCCCGAGTTCCTCAGGGAGGGCACCGCCGTGTTCGACTTCTCCAACCCGGCACGGATCATCATCGGCAGCGACTCGCAGAAGGCCGCCATGCGGATGACCGCGCTCTACCGGGGCCTCGACGCGCCTCTGCTCATAACCGACCCGGCCAGCGCGGAGATGATCAAGTACGCCTCGAACGCGTTCCTGGCGACCAAGGTCTCATACATCAACGCGATCGCCAACCTCTGCGAGGCCGTGGGGGCCGACGTACGCGAGGTGTCGCTGGGGATGGGCTACGACGACCGGATCGGTTTCGAGTTCCTCAAGGCCGGGCCGGGCTTCGGGGGGTCGTGCTTCCCCAAGGACTGCCGCGCCCTGCTGAACATCGCGCGAGAGAACGGTTATGATTTCAACCTGCTGCAGGGCGTCCTGGTGGTGAACCACGAGCAGCAGGAGCGCATGGTGGCCAAGATCGAGCGTGCCGCCGGCGGTCTTCAGGATACCCGGATCGGGGCGCTGGGGCTGGCGTTCAAGGCGAACACCGACGACGTGCGCGAGTCCCCGGCCGTCGCCATCGTGAAGATGCTGCTTGCCAAAGGCGCCGCCGTGACGGTCTACGACCCCGAGGCGAAGGAGAACGCGGCGGAAGAGCTTGCCGGGGCCAAGTTCGCACAGGACGCGTACGCGGCTGTGGCGGACGCGGACGTGCTGGTCCTGCTCACGGAGTGGGACGAGTTCAAGTGGCTGGACTATGAGAGGGTGCTGGAGCTGATGAGCCGCCCCACGATTGTGGACACCAGAAACTGCCTCGACCCGGCGGTCCTGCGCAAGATCGGGTTCACGTATGAAGGAGTCGGTAGATGAAGCTGTCCGTGATAATGCCGGTCTACAACGAGCGCAACACCATACAGGAGATACTGCGCAGGGTCCGCGCGGTGGACCTCGGGGACATCGCCATGGAGATCATCGCGGTCGACGACGGTTCGACCGACGGCACGCCCGACATACTGAAGCTCGAGGAGGACTCGACCACCAGGGTGGTCCGCCACGAGGTGAACCAGGGCAAGGGCGCCGCGATACGCACCGGGCTCGCGCTCGCGACCGGCGACCTGGTCGTCATCCAGGACGCCGACCTCGAGTACGACCCCGACGATTACCGGGCGCTGCTCGCTCCGATCCTCAAGAAGAAGGCGGAGGTCGTCTACGGGTCGCGGTTCACGGGCGAGCACAGGGACATGCTCTTCTGGCACATGATGGGGAACAAGATGCTGTCGCTCATTACCAACGTGCTCTACAACACCACGCTCTCGGACATGGAGACCTGCTACAAGGTGTTCTGGGCGCCGGTGCTGGAGGGCGTCGACATCAAGTCGAACCGGTTCAACTTCGAGCCGGAGATAACGGCCAAGCTGCTCAAGAAAAAGGTGCGGATTTACGAGGTCCCGATATCGTATGCCGTCTTCTGCTTGTCAAAAGGCAAGAAGATAACGTGGCGAGATGGCTTCGCCGCGCTGTGGACCCTCATCAAATATCGATTCGTGGATTGACATGATGAGCAGAAAACAAGGAGGCATAAACAAGATGCAGACAGCGGTCACAATAATCCTTCTGGTCGTGAGCATCGGGCTGGCGGTCGCGGGCCAGCTGGCCATGAAGGCCGGGATGAACGACATAGTCAAGGTGCACGGCGACCTCAAGATGAACAACTTCAAGCACCCGGTGACGCTGGTCAAGTGGATATTCAAGGACGGCCCCTGGGCCGCCGTGGGCATCTTGCTCTACGCGATATCGGCGCTGTTCTGGTTGGTTGTGCTCTCGAGGACCTCGCTCAGCGTGGCCTACCCGATGGTGGCCGCGGGATACATCGTGGTGGTGCTCTATTCCAAGTTCGTCTTCAACGAGAACGTGAAGGCGATCGCGTGGGTGGGCCTGGTGCTCATTGTCATCGGGGTCGCCATAACCGCGCAGGGGCTGCCCAGCAAGAAGAAGGCGGAGACTCCCACCAAGGCTGCCGCCGCGGTGGTTCAGACGGCCCAGCCGCCGAGCCCTGAGACCGGCGGCGGTACGACTCTCGACGAATGAAGACAGTCTCGGTAGTAGTGATCAATTTCAACGGCCTCGCCGACCTGCCGGCCTGCTTTGACTCGCTGGCCAGCCAGGAGTATGAGGCGATCGAGCTGGTGATCATCGACAACGGCTCGCAGGACGGCTCGCTGGAGTGGCTACGCCAGTGGGTGAGCGGACAGGCCTCCGCCGGGCGCTTCATCCCTCCTGCGGTGTTGGTCGAGAACGGCCGCAACACAGGATTCAGCCCGGCCCTCAACCAGGGCATCGCCGCCTCGGGCGGCGAGTACGTGATGCCGCTCAACACCGACGTGGTCCTTCAGAGCACCTTCGTGAGCCGGATGGTCGAGGCGGTCGAGCCCGACGGGGTGGGCAGCGCCAGCGGCAAGCTGTTGAGGTTCCCGCCCAACGGGGCCGAAAACGTCATAGACACAGCGGGCCACGTGATGTTCCGAAACAGGCTCGCGCTCAACCTCGGCGAGGGAAAGAAGGCGTCGGCAAACTTCCTGGAGGCGGCCGAGGTCTGGGGGACGTGCGGGGCCGCGGCCATCTACAAGCGGGAGATGCTCCGTGACGTGGCCGTGGACGGCGAGTGCTTCGACGAGGACTTCTTCGCCTTCTGGGAGGACCTGGACCTCGACTGGCGGGCCCGGATGCGCGGCTGGAGGTGCATGTTCGATCCTGGTGCCGTGGCCTGGCACCGGCGCGGGGGGACCGGCTACAGGAAGTCGGTGCTGGTGGAGACCCACAACTACAAGAACCGCTACCTCATGATGATCAAGAACGACTCCGGCCGAAATGTGCTGCGCAACCTGCCCGGCATAATCGCGACCGAGCTGTTGAAGGGCGGAGCGCTTCTCATCCGCTGCCCGAGGGCGCTGCTGGGGCTGCTGGACGTGGTCAGGCTCATTCCGGCGATGGTCGCCAAGCGGCGGGTCATCCAGTCGCGGCGGCTGGTGCCTGCGCGCGAGATAGAGAGCCAGTTCGAGCCGTTCGATTACGCGGGATGGATCCGCAGGCACCTGCTGAACCGCGGTGAGATGATAGTGGAGGAGGGCTGAAACGCAAGACTGGTGCCTGGCACCTTTTTTGCATTGAGGTATGAACGAAGTCGCGGCGGTGGTAATAAACAGGAACACCAGGGAGTTCCTGCGCGCCTGCCTGGAGACGATCCAGGCCCAGGACTTCGCGGGCGGCGTCTCCATCTGGGTGGTGGACAACGGCTCGGACGACGGCAGCCCCGAGATGGTACTGGGCGAGTTTCCCGAGGTGAACCTGGTCTGGAACCGCGGCAACGTCGGTTACGCCAGGGCCTGCAACCAGGGAATACGCAACACCGTCGAGCCCTATGTGTTCATCATGAACAGCGACACCGCGCTTTCGGCGGACACCACCTCCGAGGTGGTGGGTTACCTGGAGCGCAACCCGCGGTGCGGCCTGGCCGCGCCCGTGCTGCGCAACAGCGACGGCAGCCTGCAGTACTCCTGCCGGGATTTCCCCTCTCTGTCGACCGCCTTCGTGCACGCGTTCCTGGGCCTGGCCCGGGGCGACAACAGCCGCTCGGCGGACTACAAGAAGATGACCTGGGACCACCAGCAGGAGGCTGAAGTCGACTGGGTCTCGGGCGCGTTCATGGCCGCCAGACGCGAGGCGCTCGACGAGATCGGCTCGTTCGACGAAGGCTATTTCATGTACGTGGAGGACGTCGACCTGTGCTGGCGGCTGTGGCAAGCTGGCTGGAGCGTCGGTTTCGTCCCGAGGGGCGAGGTCTATCACCACATCGGGATGAGCAGCCAGGCGGTCCCGGCGAGGATGGTGTTCCACCATCATCGCAGTATGTTACGCTTCCACCGTAAGACCTACGAAGGCCCGATGCGCCCGGTGGTCAACGCCGCCGTCGCCGTCGGGGTCGCGTCGCGGTTCGCCCTCATCATGGCGCTCAACGCCTTCTACAGGGTGCGCTCGGCGCTGGGAGGCGCTGCCAGGGTGATCATGCCAGGGAGACAGTGATGGAGAAGGTGCTGATAACCGGGGCGGACGGGTTCGTCGCCGCCCACCTGATCAAGGAGCTGCAGCAGAAGTCCGGCATCTCCATCACCGGCATCGGGCTCAAGGAATCACCCTCCTGCACCAAGACCATCGACTACCTCGTACTCGACCTCACTGATTACGAGGCGATCAAGGGGCTCCTGGAAGAGAAGCGCCCCGACTCGATATTCCACCTGGCCGCCCTGCCCTCGGTCGCACTATCCTGGGAGGACCCCTGGAGCACCTACCGGGTCAACGTGCTGGGCCAGGTCAACCTGATGGAGGCGATGCGGCGCCTGGACCTTTCCTCGTCGTTCCACATCGCCTGCTCCAGCGAGGAGTACGGCAAGGCCGCGCCGGAGACGATGCCCATCCCGGAGAGCCTGCCGTTCAACCCCTGCAGCCACTACGCGGTGAGCAAGGTCGCCCAGGAGGTGCTGGGCCTCATGTACCACCAGGCGTTCGACTGGAGGGTTATCGTCACCAGGGGCTTCAATCACACGGGCCCGGGACAGGCGCCCGACTTCGTGGTGTCGTCGTTCGCGCACCAGATCGCTGAGATAGAGGCAAACCTGCGGGAGCCGGTGATCATGGTCGGCAACCTGGAGGCCAGGCGCGATTTCATGGACGTGCGCGACACCGTGAGGGCATACCGGATCATCATGGAAATAGGAAAGGCCGGGGCCTCGTACAACGTCTGCAGCGGGCAGGCGCACGCGATCTCGGAGTTGCTCGACCTGCTGCTCGAGATGTCCGGCATGGACATACGCGTCGAGCACGACGCCTGCAGGCAGAGGCCCAGCGACATTCCCCTGCTGTTGGGTGACAACACCCGCCTGCGCCGGGAGACCGGTTGGGAGCCCGAGATACCTATAGAGAAGACGCTCGCCGACTCGCTGGATTACTGGCGTAGCATGGTGGGCAAGGCGGCCCAGGGGCCGCAAGGCTGATCGAGGAGGCCGGCGGCTTGGGCGCGCCGGCCATGAGAGTGGAGGAGGGCAAGGAAGTGAAGGCCGCGATGCTGGTCGGTGGTTTCGGCACCAGGCTGAGGCCGCTCACCGTAACGACTCCAAAGCCCATGCTCCCTCTGGTGAACATCCCGTTCCTGGAGATAGAACTCCTTCACCTCAAGCAGTACGGCGTGGACGAGGTCATCCTCTCCACCGGCTACCTGCCGGCGGTCTTCGACGAGTACTTCGGCGATGGCTCCCGGCTGGGCATCAAGTTGGTGCACGTGACCGAGGACGAGCCGCTGGGGACCTGCGGCGCCATCAAGAACGTCGCCGAGTTTCTCGGTTCGGAGCCGGTCATCGTCTGCAACGGTGACATCCTCACCGACCTGGACATCGCCGCGCTGGTCTCCTACCACAACGAGAAGGACGCCTCGGTCACCATAACGCTCACCTCGGTGGAGGACCCCACTGCCTACGGGCTGGTCCCGCTGGACGAGAACGGCCACATCAAGGAGTTCCTGGAGAAACCCTCCTGGGACCAGGTCGTGACCAACCTCATCAACGCGGGCACCTACGTGATGGACCCGGCGGTGCTGGACGACGTCCCTCCGGGCGAGAACTACTCGTTCGAGCGCCAGTTATTCCCCGACCTCCTCAAGGAGGGGCGGCCGATGTTCGGCTTTCCCTGCGACTGCTACTGGCTGGACCTGGGGACGCCGGAGAAATACCTGGCGGCGCACCACGACATCCTGTCGGGCGAAATACAGGTGGACATGAAAGGCGAGCGCCGGGCCGACGACATCATCGTGGGCGAGGGAGCCAGCGTGGACGCGACGGCGCACCTGCACGGACCGGTGCTGATGGGAGAAGGGGTCACCATCGGCGCGCATGCCAGGGTGCTCCCCAACACCTGCCTGGGCAGCGGAGTCACGGTGGGAACGGAAGCGCGCGTCGAAGGTTCGGTGGTCCTGGACGGCACCACCATAGGAGACCGATCGACGGTCGAGCAGAGCATACTGGGCAGGGACACGGTCCTGGGCAGTGATTGTCATGTTGCCGACTGCTCTGTCTTGGGTGATAATATCGTCTCTGGCGCCGAGAACGAGTTCCGAAAAGGTATTCGTGTCTGGCCTTCGACCAACATAGAGGACGGTAGGATAAAGTTCTGAAACCGGGCTGGCGCAAGGCCGGCGTGGTTTGTTTTTTGGCCTGACGACCGCTGACGACCGACGGCGGACGCGCGTGTCTCGCTGTGGAGGTGTAGTAGTGAGGGTACTCATAACTGGAATAACAGGGTTCGCGGGGAGCCACCTTGCCGAATACTGCCTGGCGAGGGGCGACATCGAGCTCTTCGGGACGGCCCGCTGGCGCAGCCGCATGGACAACATCGGCCAGATAACCGACGACGTGACGCTCGTCGACTGCGACCTCAAGGACGCGGTGGCGGTGAGGCACTGCCTTTCGGACGTACGGCCCGACTATATCTTCCACCTGGCGGCTCAGAGCTTCGTCCCGACCTCGTGGAAGGCGCCCACAGAGACGGTCTGCACCAACATGGTGGGCGAGATCAACCTCTTCGAGGCGATGCGCGAGCTGGGGCTTCTCGAGACCCGCATCCAGCTAGCCGGCTCCAGCGAGGAGTACGGCATGGTCTACGAGGACGAGATTCCGATCAAAGAGACAAACCCGCTGCGCCCCTTGAGCCCGTACGGGGTGAGCAAGGTGGGGCAGGACCTGCTGGGATACCAGTACAACAAGAGCTACGGCCTCAAGACCGTGCGGACGCGCGCGTTCAACCACACCGGCCCGCGCCGCGGCGACGTCTTCGTCTCCAGCAACTTCTCCAAGCAGATCGCGACCATCGAGAAGGGGAAGGTCGAGCCGGTCATCAAGGTGGGCAACCTGGAGGCCAGGCGCGACTTCACCGACGTGCGCGACATGGTGAAGGCCTACTGGCTGGCGCTGGAGATGGGCGAGCCCGGAGAAGTCTACAACCTGGGGTCGGGCAAGGACGTGACTATAAAGGAGATGCTCGACATACTGCTCACGTTCACCAAGGTTGACATCACGGTCGAGCAGGTCCCTGAGCGGATGCGGCCCTCGGACGTGGAGATACTTCTGGCCGATATGACCAAGTTTTACGAGCTCACCGGGTGGAAGCCCGAGATACCGCTCGCCAAGACGCTCGAGGATCTGCTCAACTACTGGCGCGAGCGGGTCTAGCGAGGGCGCCGGCGCCACGCCGGGGACCTCACGCGGCCGGGCCACTCTTCAAGGCGACCCGGGGAGCGCGTCGAATTGATGACACCAACCGACCAACTAGGGGGTGTTCGCCGGGCACGCGGCAGT
>DAIQAV010000048.1:9453-12928 GCA_036781505.1 Candidatus Anoxymicrobiaceae bacterium
CAGTGACGCGCCGGCCGTCAGCTGTTATGATCAAGTTCGGAACAGACGGCTGGCGCGGGGTCATCGCTGACGACTTCACCTACCAGAACATATGGAAGGTCGCCTGCGCGATCGCCAGGTATGTGAAGGACTCAACCGAAGGCCACGAGCCCAGGCTCCTGATCGGGTACGACACGCGGTTCGGCTCGGACACCTACGCCCAGCTCTGCGCGATTGCGGCCCGCGAGAACGGCGTGGAGGTCCTCATCTCGCGCAAGTTCACCACCACCCCCTCGATCTCTTACGCCACCAATCACATGAAGGCCGACGGCGCCATCATGATCACGGCCAGCCACAACCCGCCCAGGTTCGACGGGGTCAAGTTCAAGGGCCCCTACGGCGGCTCGGCGACGACCTCCATCACCGGGGAGATCGAGGCCCAGCTGCGCACGGTCGAGAAAGACCCGCCGCCCAGGCCGGACGTGATGTTCGAGGACGCCCTGGAGCCTGGCAGGATCGAATACTTCGACCCGCTGCCCGGCTATATCGACAAGGTCGCCTCGATGGTCAACGCCGACGTGTTCCCGGCGAAGCAGTTCAAGATCCTCTTCGACCCCATGTACGGCGCGGGACAGGGCGTGATGCCGGCGGTGCTGGCCAAGCTCGGCATGGAGTGCGACCAGATCCACGCGGTTCACAACCCGCTCTTCCCGGGCCTGCTGCCGGAGCCCATCGGAGATAACCTCAACGACCTCAAGAAGGCCGTCACCGAAGGGGGTTACAGCGTCGGTATCGCGGTGGACGGCGACGCCGACCGGGTGACCGCGATAGACGCCACGGGACGGTTCATCAGCAGCCACTTCGTCCTCGCCCTGATGCTGAAGCACCTGGTGGAGGTGCGGCACTGGAGCGGCGACGTGGTCAAGACCGTATCGACCACCTCCATGATCGACATGCTCTGCGAGAAGTACCACCGCAAGCTCTACGTGGTCCCGGTGGGCTTCAAGTACATCGCCGACCTGATGCTCGAGGAGGACATCCTCTGCGGCGGGGAGGAGAGCGGCGGCACGGGGATGAAGAACTACATCCCCGAACGCGACGGCATCCTCATCGGCCTGATGCTCATCGAGATAATGGCCACCAACAACAAGACGTTGGGCCAGCTCGCCGACGAGATGATGGACGAGCTCGGCCGGAAGTTCGTCTACCTGCGCCGTGACATCGAGCTCACCCAGGCGCACAAGGAAGCCCTCCTCAAGAGCCTCCACGAGATCGCCCCCGAGTCCATCGGAGGGCTCAAGGTGACCGAGGTGGAGACCATCGACGGAATGAAGTTCCACAGGGAGGACGGCTCCTGGGTCATGCTGAGGGTTTCGGGCACCGAGCCGGTGGTGCGCATCTACGCGGAGGCGACGTCCGAGAAGGCGGTTCAGGAACTGGTCGGCGAGGGCCTCAAGCTCATCGCCATGGTGGACCCGACTGGAGGTGTGGGCGGTGGCGGCAAATCAGAACACGAGTGACACATCCCTGCCCGCGGAGGTCGACAAGTCAGGGATGCTCGAGGTCCTCGAGAAATTCCCCGGGCAGGTAGCCGAGGCGATCGACATCGGCCAGTCGGAGCTGCAACTGCCCTCCGCCGAGGGCCTGCGCGCCGTGGTGGTTCTGGGGATGGGCGGCTCGGGGATCTCCGGCGACGTGGTGGTGGCGCTGTCGGCGGACGCCGGCCTCAAGCTGCCGGTGGTCACCTGCAAGGGCTACGACCTGCCGAAGTTCGTCGACTCCGACACCCTGGTGTTCGCGGTCTCGTACTCGGGCAACACCGAGGAGACGCTGGACACGGCGGGCCAGGCGATGGAGCGCGGCGCGAGGATCGTCGCGGTCTCCAGCGGAGGCAGGCTGACAGAGATCGCCGAAAGCAACTCCATCCCGCTCTTCCACATACCTGGCGGCCTGCAGCCGCGCGCGGCTCTCGGCTACCTCGCGGTACCGATTATGAGCGCCCTGGACCGCATGGGCATGGTCTCAGGTGTGGTGGACCGGTTTCGCGCGGCGTGTCCGATGCTCGAGGCCAGGCTCCTCGAGTACGGCCCGGGCGCCACGGGCGACGACAACGGTCCGTTTCGTCTGGCCAGGGAGCTCGAAGACTTCGTGCCGATAGTATATGGCGTCGAAGGGTACCTGGCGGTCGCCGCCTCCAGGTGGAAGGCGCAGTTCAACGAGATGGCCAAGGTGCCGGCGTTCCACAACTACTTCCCGGAGCTCAACCACAACGAGACCGTCGGCTGGGAGAACCTTGCCGACGTCTGCCGGCGCTGCCACGTGATAGTGCTGGGAGAGCCGGCCCTGCACCCCAGGATAGAGAAGAGGGTAAAGATAACCATCGATCTCATCCAGGGTTCGCTGGGAGGGGTGACCAGGATATGCGCGCGCGGGTCCAACACCGTCGAGCGTCTCCTGGACCTGGTCTACTTCGGCGACTTCGCCAGCGTGTACCTGGCCCTGGTCACGGGGCAGGACCCGACCCCTATAGCGCGCATCGACGAGTTCAAGAAGAGGATGGCCGGCTAGCCGCCGGCCGTTCCATCGGGACGCGACATGCTGTATCCCCGCGAGATAACCTCCAGAGCCGACGAGGCGGCGGAGTACCTCGTCTCCACCCTGGGACCTGCGCCAAGGGCCGCGGTCGTGCTGGGGACCGGCTGGGACCACCTGGACGATTCCTACGATGTGATCTCCGAGGTCGATTTCGCCGGCGTACCTGGGATGCACCGCCCCGGGGTGCAGAGCCACGCCGGGAACATCAAGGTCATCGAAACGCGGGGCGGACCCCTGCTGGTGCAGGAGGGGCGCGTCCACTGCTACGAGGGCTACTCGACGCTGGAGGCCTCATTCCCGATCTGGGTCTACGCCGCGCTCGGCGTCGAGCTCGTGGTCTCCACCGCGGCGGCGGGCGGGCTGAACCCGGCTTACACCCCGGGGAATCTCATTATCGTCGCGGACCACATCTTCCTCTGGGGCGCCGACCCGCTGGTCGGGGTGAACGACGAGGCGGGACGCGACAGGTTCATGCCGGCCGGCGACTTTTATCCGGAGTTCTGGCAGGACAAGCTCAAGGAGTGCCTGCCGGTGACGGTGGAGTCCGAGAAGGGGACCTACGCGTTCAACACCGGCCCGAGCTTCGAGACGGACGCCGAGGCGACCCTGCTGCGGATCGCCGGGGCCGATGCGGTGGGCATGTCGCTGCCCGTCGAGGCGATCGTAGCGCGATACCTGGGGCTGCAGTTCGCCGCCGTCTGCTGCATATCGAACACGCTCCTGCCGATGAGGTCCGTCGCCGTCGCCGGACCAGCCAGTCTGATCGAGACGGTCAACCGGACCGTGGCGGGGCTGGACGGCTTCCTCGACCGGATTGCTTCCTCCCTTGATATGATAGGGTGATCAAGTTCCCTGACGCGGTTGAAAGGAGACCCGTTTACATGGATTACGATGTCAAAGA
>DAIQAV010000049.1:0-12912 GCA_036781505.1 Candidatus Anoxymicrobiaceae bacterium
CTCGTCGATTCGACGGAGGCCGACTCACTCCGAAGAGGACACCCCTCGCCAGACTTTCCCGTTCCTTCGTGACCACATAACGATTATGCAGCCGCGATCATCATCCCGCATGAGAACCTGTACGTTGGTGCTAGAATAGCCGTGGGGACAGTCATCCGGGTGGTCGCGGGGCCGCAAGGCCTCGAGGAAAGTCCGGACTCCACAGGGCAGGGTGCTGGATAACGTCCAGGCGGGGTGACCCGACGGATAGCGCCACAGAAAAGAAAAGACCTGCCGTGCAAGCGGCGGGTTAAGCTGAAACGGTGGTGTAAGAGACCACCAGCGGCCAGGTGACTGGCCGGCTTGGCAAGCCCCACCCGGAGCGATGCCGAATAGGGGAGGAGCGGTGGCCCGCCGCGTTTCGACTCCCGGGTAGGCAGCACGAGGCTCGCGGTAACGCGGGTCCCAGATGGATGGCCACCGCCGCGCGAGCGGCACAGAATCCGGCTTACAGGGTGGCTGTCCCCTATTTTGCGTTCTTGATGTCGGTGCGCGCGCCGATGCGCTCGAGCAGCACCCGCTCCGTGTCGACCGCCGGGTCGAACCTGATCCTGATATTGTGCCGGGGGCACGAGGCCGCGCACCTGCCGCAGCCCTTGCAGAAGTCGGCGAAGACCGGCCCGTCCCGCCCGACCTCGATGGCGCCCAGGAAACAGGCGCGAGCGCACTTCTCGCAGAGGGCGCAATCGCCCACGCTGCTCATCACCAGCCCGGGAAGCCTGATGATCCTCTCGCGGTAGGCTTCCGGCCCGCCCTTCATATCGGTGCGGAAAGTGCAGCAGCAGTTGCAGCAGAAGCAGACTGCCAGCATCCTGCGGTAGTCGATGCCCAGGAGCGAGGCGTCGAACGAGGAGTGGATGACGCAGGGAAGCAGGCCGAGGTCCCGCCCCCTGGTCACGTGCTCGAGCGCTTCTGGCGCGTCCACCGGGCGCCCGCGCTCCGGGCTGATGTCGGCGGCGGCGTCACCCAGGAAGATGCAGCCGAACTCGCGGGGGTGGTTCTCGCAGCGCTCCGCCGTCCGGCAGAGGCAGCCGCCCATGATGAACCGGTGCGAGGCCACCCTCACCAGGTCCTCGATGATCTGGTAGGGCAGCACGCTGCCGGGCTCCACCTGGACCGTCTCGCCCACCGGCAGGTAGGTGGCGTCAAGGTTCTTCTCGTTCCAGAAGACCGGACCGAAGACCTTGCCGATCACAGGCAGGCGGGCGGCTTTCTTACCCAGTCGGCCGAGCGGCCACAGCCGCATCGTTGCCTTGAACCGCACCCGGCCCGCCATCCTCACTCCTCGCCAGTCGGGCTGGTGACCACCAGCGGACAGGCGGCGGACGATTCGATCTGGATGGTGGGATGGACGATGCCGTAGTCCTTCTCGAGCCTCACCGCGATGTCCTGGACGATGTCGGTGCACTCGCTCACCATCTTGTCGGTGACCTGCACGTGGCCGGAGAGCGCGTACACACCGGACCCCAGCTCCCAGATGTGCAGGTGGTGTACGGTCTCCACGCCCGGCAGCGACTCGATGGTAGCTCTCACCTCGTCGATGTCGATGTGCCGCGGGACCGACTCGAGCAGGATGTCGACCGCCTCTGCGATGATCTCGTAGGCCGCGCGGAAGATGAAGACGCTGATGAGCAGCGCGACGATAGGGTCGGCGTAGTACCAGTGGGTGAAGACGATTATGATGCCTGACACCAGCACGCCGAAAGACACCAGGGCGTCCAGCGCCTGGTGGAAGTAAGCCGCCTTGATGTTGAGGTCCCGCCTGTGCTGGTAAAGAGTGAGCGCGACCAGGCTGTTGAGGACGATGGCGATGCCGGCCACCAGCATGACCGCGTAGCCGTTCACCGGCTGGATGTGCTGGATCCGCCTGATGGCCTCGTACACGATCAGGCCTCCGACCACCACCAGGGCTACCGAGTTGGCCAGAGCGGTGAGTATTCCCACGCGACCGAAGCCGTAGCTGCGCCGCGCTGTCGGCGGGCGCACCATCACGTAGACGGCGATGAGCGACAGCGTCACGGCGAGGATGTCGGACGCGTTGTGCCCGGCGTCCGACAGCAGCGCGAGGCTGTGGGTTATGAGGCCGACCGTGACCTCCGCGCCGACCAGCACCAGGCCGAGCACGATGCCCAGCTTCAGCCGCCTGGTCTTGGAGCGGAAATCCGCGTCCCTCTCCGGTTGCTCTACCGCCATCCGATCTCCCCCGCGGAACGTTTCGTACAGACACCCCTATTCTAAAGTTGCCCGCGGCATAGTTGAACCCTCCAGGCGCACGCCGGCGGTCGCGGGAAGCATATAATGATGCGGTAGCGGAGCGGAACGGCGCTGGAGGGGAGCATGAGCGAACCGGTCAGGATAGGGTTCGTGCCGGCGAGCAGGACGATCTTCGATCAACAGCTCGCGGTAAAGGTCCGCGGCGCGTGCATGGACGCGATGCGCGAGGCGGGGATGGAACCGGTCGCGCCGGGCGAGGACTTGACCCGCAACGGGCTGGTCCAGACCGTCGAAGACGCCGGCGCGGTCGCGCGCATGTTCGCCGACGAGGGTGTCTCGGGCGTCGTCATCGGCGCGCTGAACTTCGGTGAGGAGATACCGGCCGCCATCGCGGCCGCGGCCCCCCGGGTACCCGTTATGCTCTTTGGCATCGGCGAGGAGGGCATCCTCACTCGTGAGACCGCCAGGCGCGACTCCTTCTGCGGCCTCATCAGCATCGCCACCGCCCTGCGGCACAGGCAGGTGAAGTTCGCCTTCCCGCGCCGCGCGATCGCCTATCCTGACGATCAGGCGCTCGCCGGCGCGCTGATTGAGTTCAAGGACGCCTGCCGAGGTGTGTCGGCCGTCCGCGGGGCGGTCTACGGACAGTTCGGTCCCCGGCCGGCCAACTTCGAGACCTGCGCGTTCGACGAGCTCTCCCTTCTGCGCAAGCTCGGCGTACGGGTCGTGCCGGTGCCCCTCACCACGGTGATCGCACGCACGACCTACGCGCTGGAGAGCAAGGTGCGCGCCGTCTACGCCGACATGGAAGCCTGCGCCGACCGCGCCGGCGTCTCCGACCTCGACCTCTCCAAGATGGCGCGCCTCGAGGTGGTTCTGTCGGACATGATAGAGGAGCACGGCCTGGACGGCCTCGGGTTCCAGTGCTGGACATCGGTGCAGCAGGACTACGGCATCAGCCCCTGCTTCGTGATGTCGCGGCTCACCGAGCGCGGCACGCCGTGCGCCTGCGAGGTGGATATCCACGGCACACTGAGCATGCACCTGCTGTCCGCGGTCGCGGGCAAGCCCGCCGGGCTGGCCGACTGGAACAACAGGCACTTCTCGCAGGAGGATGTGTTCTCGGCATGGCACTGCGGAGTGTTCCCCTCGTCGATGTCCTCGCAGGGGTGCAGGCTTGACTATCACAGGATCCTCGCGGAGGACACCGGCACCGAAGAGGGCAAGTATGGCACCGTCGAACTGGAGGTCGATCCGGGGCCGGTCACCATGGCCCGCGTCACCGAGCATCCCTGGGACGAGTGGCCGGTGCTGGTGGCCGAGGGCGAGGTCGTCAAGGCCGAGGGTGAGCCGTTCGGGAGCAACGCCTGGGTAAAGGTCTCGGACCTGGACGCGCTCTATGCCTCTATCCTGCGCGGCTTCCCGCACCACGCGGCGATCGCGCGCGGCATGCACGGCTCGGCGATGCTGGCCGCGGCTTATTTTCTCGGGCTCGACCCGGTGGTCCCGCTCGATGTCGGCGGAGGTCATCTGGAAATCGGCCCGGAGTACTGACGCCGGGCTCGAGGCGCACGGCCTGGAGGGCCAGAAAAGGAGCGATGATGGGCAAGCGGCAACTTGCGTTCGGACTCACAGTGATCCTGGCGGCCGCGCTCTTCGCCGGGTGCGCGAGCAAGCCGGCCATACAGTACAGCAAGTCCGACCGCCAGCCCGTGCTGGTCTTCTACAAGTCGCAGGCGCTGCCCCCGGAGTTCGCGCCTGCCGGGCCGACCCTCATTGCCTACGGCACCGGCACGGCGTACCAGCAGAAGTCACGCTATCACTATATGGGCGGCAAGCTCTCCGAAAGAGAGCTGAACGACCTGCTGTCTTCCGTGGTCGAGGCGGGCTTCTTCGACCTGAAGACCGATCAGGGAAGAGGGGCACCCGGAGGAGTCACCGACCACGTCACGGTGGCCCTGACCGGCAGGTCAAAGTCGGTCGAGGGGCCCGACAACGCGGGGGGCGCGCTCGGCGAGATAGTGAAGATGCTCGAGTCCTACAAGATTCCCGGAGCCACCCCGTACACGCCTCCGATGATAACGCTCCACGCCGCCGAATACACCGGTAGCCAGCCCTGGACGGGCAAGACCGTGGCCTGGACCTCGGACCCGGCGGTCCTGGCGAAGGCGGCGAGCACGGGGGTGGCCAGCGTGAGCGGAGCCACCGCGTCGAAGATATGGAAACAGCTGGGCGATTCGTACGACCCCAAGGGCAACGTCGCGTTCAGCGCCGGCGGGAAGCTCTACGAGCAGGTCTACGCGATTCCGGTCTTCCCGTTGCCCGGCGTCTGACCGGCGCCGACACATAGAAGGAGTGAGACGATGGCAGGTAAGCCGACCTTCAAGCACGATCACTACTCGCGGATCCAGGCCGACGAGTTCGGCCCCGAGGCGCCGGGCGTCACTATCAGGCGCCTGATAGACGAGGAGTTCGACGGCGCGCCCTATTACAACCTGAGGATGATAGAGATCGCGCCCGGGGGTCACACGCCGGAGCACGCGCACGACAACGAGCACGAGAACTTCGTGCTGGACGGCTCAGGCGAGGTGCTCTACGAAGGTGCGTTCCACCCGGTGGGCCCGGGGGACGTCGTGTTCATCCCGGCGTCGGCCGTCCACCAGTACAGGAACTCGGGTGACGGGACGTTCAGGTTCCTCTGCGGCGTGCCGGTGTCGAGGATAATAGGCACCTGATACAAGATGCAAAATAGGTGCCTGGCACCAATTTTGCATTGGGGCTGCTTCAGGCCTCTGTCGCCAGACGGCGCCCGAATTCCATGCACTTCTCCACGTCCGCCGCGTCGGCGTCAGGTCCCTGCCACAGGCTCAGTGGAGCGCCGGCCCTGACCGCCGGCCCGGGCGATACCACTTTGGCGCCGAGAGAGGCGAGCTTATTCTCGATTGCGGCCACGACTTTCTCCGCGCCGGACAGGGCGCAGACCGAGAACCCCCCGGCAAGGTGCCCTGACAGGGCGTCGGGCTTCATCGCGTCCATGAAATGCTCCACCGGTTTCGCCGCGGCCTTGTAGCGCGTTTGGGCGTAGGTGCGGCTGCCGACCAGCAGGATGTCGTAATCGGAGGCTTTGGCGGGGTCGGCCTTGGCCGCCTCCTCGATCGTCACCTCCACACCTTTCTCGTCCAGCCCGCGCCCGATGTCGTCCGCGGCCGCCCTGGTGTGGCCCGTCTTGGAGTGGTAGATGATCAGCGCTTTCATAGTTTCCCCTTTCTTGTGGGCTGTGTTGCCCCGTGCGTCGTTCGACTCACAGTCCGCCCGTCGCTGATTCGCCGTCGAGCCACTCCCGCAAGGTGCGCCCGTAGGCTTCCCCGGCGACGATGGATACGTCGTTGTGTCCCGCCCCCCTTACGATGAAGAGCTCCTTTGGCTCGCCGGCCGCCTGGTAGAGCGCCAGCCCTTCGGCGACCGGTATGAGCATATCGCGGTCGCCGTGGATGACCAGCAGCGGGCACCCTATCTCTGGCAGCTTGTTCACGGAGTCATATGCCTGTGCCCCGGGTCTTATGCCGGCAGCGAACGGGAAGAGGTTGCCTGCCACCGACGCCAGCGACGTGAAGGTGGACTCGAGCACGAGGCCCGCCAGCTCCTTGCCCCTCGCTATCTCGCACGCCACCCCGCCGCCCAGAGACTTTCCGAAGATGACCGTGCCGCCGGCCGGGATGCCCTGTTCCTCGAGCCAGGACAGCGCGGCGCGGCCGTCCATGTAGAGGCCCGACTCGAAAGGCTCGCCCTCGCTCTTCCCATACCCCCTGTAGTCGATGAGCAGCAGGCGGCACGCGGCCTCCTGGAGGTCCTCGCGGACGAGTGACCAGGAGTACACGTCCTGCGCGTTCCCGTGCAGGAAGAGAATCGTGGGTCGCCCGGCGGGCTCGCCCCACCACAGGCCGTGGATCCTCACTCCGTCTTCGCAGGTGAGCCACACCTCTTCGGCCCCCGGCGGGGTCCACGCGGGCGGTCTCGCGTCGGGTGTCAGCCTGTCCGGGTAGTACAGGAACTTCTCGAACATCTCATCGCTCATCTCGCCTCCCGGGCTGGCCTGCGCGCTTCACCAATATATAATCATAAGACAGCGGCGAACTGAATCCGGCCCCACCCGCGAGCTGGGGGATTTGATGTCCGACGGACGTATACAACCAGAGAAGGGAACAGGGGTGCTCAAGGTCGTCGACGGGAAGGGCGCTTTCCCCGGATCGCTGGTTCGGGAGGCGGCCACGTCGGTCGATGCCTTGGAGCGGCTCTGCGACCATTACATACCGAAGATTTACAACTTCATCCTGAAGCGGGTTGGCAGCGTCCCGGACGCGGAGGACATCACCTCGATCACGTTCGAGAAGGTGATCGTCAACCTGGGCAGCTTCGAGGAGACCAGGGCGTCATTCACGACCTGGATCTACAAGATAGCGGCCAACAGTGTGACCGACTTCTACAGGAGTCGGGGGAGGCGAAAAGAGTCTTCCCTGGACGACGCGGTCGCGGGGGCCATCGCTGGCGATGTGGACGAGCTGGAGAGGGCGGACCTGTACATGGTGCTGGTCGACCTCATGAAGCAGCTGGCGCCGAAGTACGCGGAGGCGCTCAGCATGCGTTACTTCGCGGGGATGAGAGTGCAGGAGGTTGCCGCGGCGCTCGGAATAACCGAGAGCGCGGCCTCGAAGAGGATATTGAGGGGCCTCGAGGGCCTGAGGCAGCTTGCCGAGGGCGGGCCCCTGGACCGGCTGATCTAGGACGGGTGTGAGTTGTTTAGACGGAGAAAGCTCTACAAGGGAATAGGCATAGACGACGGCTTCGACGAGAACGTCCCGATGGCCCGCGTCATCCGTGAGCTTGTTCCGGAAGACTCCCAGATGGACTCCGACGCCCGCGAGCGCATGATGGGCCACCTGCTTTCGGTGCAGAGGGGAGCCGCCCGCGGCCCGGCCAGGCGTACGCCGGCCAGGCGCGCGCTGGTCCCGGCCCTGGCGTTTGCGCTCATCATCGCGATCGCCACCGCCGTCATACTCCCGACTTTGCTGGGCGGTAAACACGGCAGCACCACGCCGAGGAGCGTCGCCGGTTTCCAGAAGCTGGTGGGAGACGTGCAGGTGCGCTCGAACGGAGCTTCCTGGAAGAAGGCCTCGATGGAGGACGCCGTCGCGACCGGCTGGTCGGTGCGTACCGGAGCGGCGTCGTTCGCCACGGTCCACTTCCCGGACGGCAGCATCATGCGAGTCACCGACGGGTCAGAGGCTGTGGTGACCCGGATCGGTTCGGGCTACGTGAGCATCAGGCATGTCTCGGGTAGCACCTATCACAGGGTCCGCAAGGGGACGACATACGTGGTGACCAACCAGGACGTCTCATCGAGGGCCAGGGGCACCGCCTTCAATGTGGAGAACCGTGTTCCGGGGCACCTGGAGATACTCACCATCGAGAGCGCGGTCGAGGTCGCGATCGGCAAGCTGGAGCCCATCAAGGTCTCACAGGGCGAGGTCATGACGGTCACGATGGCGGAGAAGAAGGCGGACAAGCAGCCGGTGTCGATAGACCGCCTGAAAGATGGCAGGCTGATGTCCAGCGTCCAGCAGGACGCCGAGGCGGGCTACCCGACAGGTGTCTACGAGAACGTCGACCTCAGCAGGCAGACCACGCCCACCACCAGTCCCGAGCAGACTACCCAGCCCACCGCGGCGCAGCCGACCATCCAGCTGGCCGGCGATGTCGCCGAGACCAACGCGACACTCAACTGGACCGTGTCGGCGGAAGACGCGTTCCGGCAGTTCATCCTGCTGAGGTCGGAAGGCTCGGAGCCGGAGTATCCGGCGGACGAGGTCGCCAGCTACTCGGATACCTCGATATCCTCGGCGTCAGACAACAGCATTACCGCCGGCCACACCTACCAGTACAGGATCGCCGCCAAGCTCACCGAATCGGGCGACATCGTCTACAGCAACACCGTCGTGCTCAACGCCGTGGTGCCCCAGAAGCAGCCGGACAAGGCGTCCGTCTCGATCTCGGCGAACCCGGCGGCCGATGGGATCGATGTCGAATGGAGCGTTACCGGCGCGGAGACCTACAGCGGCTTCGAGTTCGAGCGCGTGGTGGAGAAGGCTCCCGCCGGCTCACCCACGCCGGAAGGAACGACCACCACCAGGCGCATAGAGTCGGGGGATGTGTTCTACTCGTACTTCGACAGCGCGGTCCTTCCCGGTCACACCTACAGCTATCGGGTAGGATTGATAGTGAACGGCACGGTGATGGTGTACTCGGACTGGACCCAGGCGGAGTTCGTCAGGAAGTAAGTTGGCCGAAGCGGGGCGCGCCGCGCTACGGCGAGCTCACCATCCACTGGCCATTTTTCTGGACCATCTGCACGGTGGTAGGAAGCTTGAACGGCTGCGTGATATCCAGAGCGGAAATGACTTCCTTGCCGCCCTTCTCGTCGTTGATCTCGACCTCCACTTTGGAGATCGCGACCGTCGCGTCGGTGTCCGATAACTTGACGGTCTTGGCGTCGAAACCCTTGAGCGACAAGATCCCGTCCTTCTCGTATCCCTTGAGCAGGGTGGTGATGTCGCTGCCGAAGGTGGTCCCGGACAACGCCTGTCGTGAGAGCTGGCTGGTGTCCCCTCCGATGATGGCGGTGACATAGCTCTGCAGGGCTTCTATCGGGTTGCCGTTACTCGACCCCGACTTCTTGAACACGCCGAAGTAGAGACCGAGGGTGACCCCCATGAGCAGGATGACGATGCCAACCGACATCACCGTGATGTTCCACCAGCGGCTGTACCTCCAGCCCTGGCGCAGCGACTTCCATTCCTTGTCGGTCGACGGCCCCGTCTCGGTGATGTTGAGCCCGAACGGGTCGTCGGCCGTCTGCTCTCCGGCCCCGGCCACCGAGCCGCCGCCGTCCGCCGCCTGGTAGCCGCCAGTGAGCGCGTTGCCCAGTTGGACCTGCTGGGGAACGACCACGGCCCCGGGCAGGATCGTCTGGTCGGCGATCTCCGACGCCGAGACAGGACCGGGCCGGCGCGGCGCGGCGGGAGCCTGGGCATCGAAAGGCGCCGCCTCCTCGTCGGCGGCATCCATTGCCACCGATTCTTCAGCGAGGGCGATGAAGTCCACTTCGAGCTTGGCGAGCGGTGGATCCACGGGCGCCTGTTCGATGGGCGCAACAGGTTGAGCCGGCGGTGGTTGAACCGGGGCTGGCTGACCGATGACTGGCTGTGCGGGCCACGGACCTGCCGCCGGCGCCTGGGCCTGCCTTTCGGCGGGCTTGCTCACCGGGCTGCCGCAACGGGGGCACGCGAGTGCTCCTTCGGCTATATCTTCCCCGCAGAACTCACACTTCATTTATGTCGGACCTCCATACGGTGTTCGCCTAGATTATAACAGCACGAGGGCGGGTTTAAGACTCATCTGAAAGTGCAGACGAGCAGGCGCGACGAAGGGTTCTGCCGCGCGTTTGCGCCTTCGTTTGCTGTCCGCCCCACCCCTCTAGCGCGGGACGCAGAAGTACTCGGACTGTTCTGCTACGACCGGCCTGTCGGAGTGGACCTCGACCGCGCTGCCCACCCACTGCAGGCCCGGGATGTCATCGGCGTGGATCGTGATCCTGCTCTTCGGCCCGAGGGCGTATGACGCGCCGACTTCGGACCCGTTCTCCAGGTGGAACAGGCAGTTTACGGTCGTCGGGTCAGCCCCGGGGTTCATGACCAGAACGTACTCGTCGAACGTCCCGCCAGTATATCCTTCAGCAAAATACCAATCTTTCGAGAGGGTGCTGATGCCGGTTGAGCTGTCGCCGCCGCGCCTGGAGTCCCGGGTCGAGTACATCGCGCGCTCGACCACGATGTCCTGGTCTGAGGTCACCACCGCCCCGGTGTCGGCACTCTCCATCCCGGGGATCGAGTCGACCGCGATCGTGCCCCTGGAGTTGGGCGCGACCTGGCACGAATACGGCCTGGGCCCGGTGGACGTTTCGAACTCCGCGTTGACCGTGGCGACGTTGGGGCTCGTGTTCAGGACCAGGATGTACTCATCGAAGTAGTTGCCGGTGCAACCCTCCGCGAGATACCAGGTCTTGCCGGGCGCCGTCACGCCCATCGAGCTGTCGCCGCCGTTGACGCCGTAGGAGAAGCCGGTCCAGTCGAAGTAGGTGTTGCGCTGTGCCACCAGCGGCTGGCTGGACTCCACCTTGATGGAGACTTCCTTGCCGTTGAGCCCCGGCAGAGCGTTGACCAGCGTGGTGCCGCGGCTCCTTGCCGGCATGGTGAAATCATGGTGGTAGGGTTCGGCGCCTTCGGGGTAGTAGGTGACGTGGCAGTCGGCCTGCTTGTCGCCGGGGTTGAACAGCAGCAGGTACAAGCTGAACCTCGCGCCCGTGTACCCTTCGGCGAAGTACCACGTCTTTTCGGGCGCGGTCGCGCCCACGGTGGACGTGCCGCCGCGCCTGCCGCCCATGTCGAAGTACTCGGACTGCTCCGCCACTATCGGCCCGTCGGCGTCGACAAACACCGCGTGCCCGTACTGCGCCGGCAGCCCCGAGACGTTGCCTACCGTGATGGTCTGGCGAGCCCCGGCGGGCAGCACGTAGCTCTCGGTCACCAGCGAGTGCCCCTCGGGATAGTAGGTGGTCCTGGCCGTGACCGGCGAGTTGCCGGGGTTGAACAGCAGCAGGTACTCCAGGAAGTTGGCGTCGAAGTAGCCCTCGGCGAAGTACCACTTCTTGGAGGGAGCCGTGACACCGTTGGAGCAGGACCCGCCGGCGAGGGGCAGCCCCCCGTAGTGGTTGGGTATCACCGTCAGAGGCGTCCCGTCGGGCGCCCAGTTGTAGGGCCAGTAGGCCTCGAGCGGGTGCAGCCTGATGCATCCGTGCGACCTCGGGGCCACGCCCAGGTTCTCCTCGTAGGCGCCCAGGTAGCTGGGCCACGCGTGCATGCCGTAGTTGGGGCGCCAGTCCATCCAGAAGTTACAGCCGCTCACCGTCCCACGGTGGGCCATGATGTGGTAGGACCCGGTGGGGGTGCCCGAGGCGCCGGTGCTGCACCGCAGGATGTTGACGATAACGTCGTTCTCCAGGAAGTAGGCGCGCTGGTCGGCGAGAGACACGATGATGCTCTTGCCCGGCCCCGAGCCCCTTCGGCCCACGCCCATCTTCGCCGTCACGGCCGAGCTCATGGGCCCCTCGGCCCAGTTACCGTCGACGGCGGACACCTTGTAGTAGTAGCTGCAGCCCGGGCTCGCGGTGTCGTCCAGGAAAAACGGGAAGTCCTTCATGGTCGCCTCGGATACGCCTCCCACGTTCTGGTAGGGGCCGTCAAGGCGCGACGAGCGGTAGACCTTGTAAGCCGCGCAGTCCTCACGGCCGTTCCAGGAGAGGGTGAGCCTGAGGCCCTGGTCCTGCTGGCGCTGGAAGACCTCGATGCCCACCGGCGGCTGGGGCCCGGACGCGGCGCGCGCCGGGGTCATTAACGCGAAGAAAGATGCCAGTAGAAAGCCTGCCGCCAGCAGCGCCACGAGCGTCTGCGGCATCCCGGTGAGCTTCGAGGCGGGGCGCGGCTCGGAAAGTGTGTTCAAGCGGTGCTGCATCATCCCTGCTCCCGTCATCCCTGTTACGCTGGTACGTCTGAGCACATATAATATCAAAACGACAACCGTCGCAGGCGAAAGGGGCTGAGTATGGAATTCGACGTCGTCCCCATAATCACTCTTGGTGGGAACGCCTATATTCTCAAGGGCAAGCACGTCGCCCTGGTGGACACGCTCCACCCCAGGGCTTTCAAGAAGATAGTGAGGGCGCTCTCCGACGAGGGGCTCTCCCTGGGAGACATCGAGCTCGTGCTCATCACGCACAACCACTTCGACCACGCGGGCAACGTGGCAAGGATCAAGGAGATCTCGGGGGCGACCGTCATCGCCGGGGCCGCGGACGCCGGGATAATCGAGGGGACCGAGATGCCCCCGCCCGTGGCCACTCACAACCGCCTGGGCAAGGCCATGAGCAAGTTGCCCGAGTCCTGGGTGCACGCGTCCCAGAAGTTCGACAAGACAACGATCGACCGGCAGGTCGAAGGCGGCGACAGGATCGACGAGCTCGGGCTCGACGTGCTGGGCCTCCCGGGCCATACCACCGGCGGGGTGGGCTACCTGGACAGGGAACGTAACAGGGCCTTCATCGGCGACATGGTGTCGAACTACTTCTCCCGGGCGGGCATGCCCGCCCTGGTGGCAAGCGACGACGTCGACGACATATACCGCTCGCAGGAGCTGCTGGCCGGGCTCGACCTGGACGTCGCTTACCCCGGACACGGCAAGATAATCGAGCCGGACGCCTCCAAGATCATCGGCCTCTTCGTGGACAAGAAGAAAGCCGTCACGCCCTAGTTCGGTAAGCGTTAACTCGTATGCGTGGTAGCAACACCAAATGGGACGGGGGAAGGGTGAGCCTTTTGCTCGCTGGTCCTCGCGTCTTTGATATCAGCAGACTCTCTATGCTCCCCGAGACGCTGCGGAGGCTGCGCAAAACGCCCACCCTGCCCCCCGTCTTGCATCCCCCTATATAAAAAACAAAACGATTCCCCGATCTGCTCAGGAAGATAGCACATCTTGTGTCTGGGTTCGAAG
>DAIQAV010000050.1:0-12901 GCA_036781505.1 Candidatus Anoxymicrobiaceae bacterium
GACGAAAGCCTGGAACGGCATGCCGGTGTGGTCCAGCTCGAGCGCCGACAGGACGTTGGCCTTGTCGTACACCGGCTCGGTTAGAGCGATGGTGTAGCCGATGAGCCCGGTGGTCTCGTACTTGAGGTCCTCATAGCGTTTGAGCCACCACTCCGGCAGGACCGCGGTATCCGGGTTGGTGTCGAGCACGCCGTCCAGCGACCACAGCGGCAGCGCGCAGATGACCACGGGGGCCTCGATCAAGTCGAGGTCGTCCATGTAGAACCATCCCGTGTAAGGCGAGAGGCTCTTCTTCTTGACCGCTACGCCCTTGACCTTGTTGCCGTGGAACTGGACCGAGTCGACCTCGGTGCCGAGCATCAGCGTCCCACCCGCCTCCTCGAAGGCTTCCCTCTGGGGGTTGATGATCCCCAGCATGCCGCCCCTGGGGTAGGCGGCGGTGAGGAAGTTCCTTTTCTTCAGCAGGTTTTCCCGCGCGATGTAGAGGATCTCGCCGGCGGACATCTCGTAGGGGTCCGGGACGGTGGTCATTATCATCCCGTTGACCTCGAAGAGCTCCTTGGTCACCACCGATGTGGTGTTGGCGTCGAGCCAGTCCCCCCAGCTCATGAGGTCGGTGGCCTCGAGCGTGGGATCGTCCATGAACGCGACCAGCTTCATCATGCGCTTGATCTCTTCGATGTCCTCGGGGGAGGCGATGATCATCTCCTGCAGGCTCTGCCACCTGCCGCCGCGCCAGATATCAACTGTCTCGGAGAAAGCCGCCCACTCGACCTCCTTGCCCACGGCCTTTACGAGCTCGTCGCTGGAGGAGGCGTCGCCGAGCTCAGCCATGTGGAGGCCGATGTCCAGGCGCCAGCCGCCCTCGAGGTCGTAGCCCTGCATCCTGCCGCCGGCCTGCTTTTCCTTCTCGATGCAGAGGGTCTTCATCCCCGCCCTCTGAAGCAGCCCCGCGACTCCCAGGCCGGCTATCCCGGCACCGATAACTATCGCGTCGAATCTCTCAGCCATCCTTCCCCTCCATCGGTCGGCAACAACTGGCGAACGTCATGGCGGTAGACTATCCAGTTTCACCGCGCGGTGCAATCCGCAAGCCCGGGGCAACGCGTGGGACTCGAGGGCGCTTCAACGCGGCCAGGGCGAGACGATGGCGCCGTCCTCGTCGAACGTCAGCGTCCGGGCGGTGGCCTCGACGAAGATGCCCGCGCGTCCTCGCAGCACCTCCAGCAGGGGAGCCGAGACCTCGAACTCCGCCAGTGACCTGGTGCTCTTGATGTGCGCGATCCTCAGCGTCTCGGGCTTCACCCTGCCGAGGCTTACCACGGCCATCTCGACGGCCTCTCTGTCGGTGTCGGCGACGATGGGAATCCTGGCGCGATAGAGGGCGCCGGAGGTGAGCACGTTCTTGTAGGTGACGACCTTGTCCACGGCGTCGGCCAGCGCGCGCGTGGTGATATCGGCGTGCCCGATCCCCGTGGCGTTGCCGCCGGACGCCTCGGTCAGTCGCAGCACCACCAGCCTCTCGGCGTTGAAAGACTCCGCCTCGCTGAAAGCCTTCCCCCGCCCAGTGACGAGCGGATCCATCCCGGTCCCCGAGATGTCCTTGCCCATCTCGTCAACGATGAGCAGGTCCACTCGTGAGACGGGGATGCAAGGCCACATCGAGACGGCGTAGCCCAGCAGCTCCGGCTCGCGCAGTAGCGCGTCGGAGCCGGGCATGACCTCGAGGCGCGAGAGCTTCTTCTCGCCGTCCTCGACGAGTGCGACCGCCACGACCGGCGGGAGCGCCTCGAGCGCCACCGCCGCGATCTGGCCGATGAGCTCGCCGGCCCCGAAGCCGTGGATGTGAAGCGCTCGCGCCCCCTCGGCCTTGCCCAGGCCCACCGCGATCATCTTTACCACTCCGCTCTGCACCGGGCCGGAGAAGCCGGTGTGCGGGGCGACCCTGTTCACGACCACGATCCCGTCGGCCTCCAGCGCGGCGCGGGCCGTGAAGACCTCCGCCCCTCCGGGCGTCCTGCCCAGGGCGGCGACCTCCAATGAAGCCTCGATCGGCGCACCGACCGATTCTTCAGTCACGCCCAGCCGCGCGAGCACCTGCAGCTGCCCCTCCTCGGTGGCGCCGCCGTGCGACCCCATGGCCGGGATGATGAACGGCTCATATCCCAGCGAGCGAAGCTCTTGAACCAGGCTCGTAGCAAGCGTCGCTATCCGGTCCACGTTTCGGCTGCCCACAGCGATGCCGATCCGTCCGCCCGCGGGGAAGAACCCCAGGCCGGCCTCGGCCATGCTCCCGGTGAGCGCCCTGTCCGGGTCGCCCAGGGGCCTGCTCGCGAGCTGCTGTCTTATGAGAGTCATGCTCAGTCTGTCCACGCAACTCCTCTCGGTCTCATTACTAGAGTAGCCGAGTTCGCCCACCCGGCGAAGCGCGGAGGAGGTCCGCCTCAGTCCCCTGGGGCCCCGGGCGCCGTCTCCTTCTCCATCCGCGCAATCAAGGCAAGCGCTTCTTCGCGGGAAGCTCCGCAGGTGTCGCCGGCGGGCGGGAAGTCGGAGCAGACACGCGGTCGCGTCTGCCGGCCGTAGAGCTCGCAGAGGTAGTCTACGGTCAGGTGTACGCACCTCTCTCCTGCCGGCTTGCCGTCGGGCATGCCGGGTATCGAGCTGCTTATGCTGGGGGCTATGCAGCAGGCGCCGCATTTCCTGCAGTCCATGCCACAACTATACGGTTTCGCGATGGGTTTGGCATTACAATTGTCCTCAGCACTACCAAGGAGGTACCATGTCGCTCTTCTCGGTGAACAACACTGTGACAAAGCTTTCGGCGCCGGCCGCCAACGACATCGAGGTGTCTTTCGGGCTTGCCGCGCTCAAGCTGCTCGAAAAGAACGACCAGGCCGGGCTGAAGAAGCTCATGAAGATACGCGAGAAGGTGCGAGCCGCGTCGGCAGAGCTCGACGATCTGGTGGACCAGTCCAGGGACTGAAGCCGACCCCGCTCAAGATGCCGCGGCCACTGCTCTGACGGGCGATTTCTCGACCCCCAGCGCTATGGAAGCGCCGGCGATCGAAGCAGGCATGAGGGCCAGCAGCAGGGCGACGCAGATGCACGCGATGCCCCCGATCAGGAAGGCGGTCGGCACGCTGGCGGCGTCGGCGAGGTAGCCGATGAACTGTCCGCCCACGCCGAACATCCCCAGCCACATCAGCGAGTACAGGCTGACCATCCGACCGCGCATGCCTCTCTCCGAGCGGCCCTGCAGCGACGTGTTCACCGCGGAGCACATCATGAGGAAGCAGCATCCGATGCCGGGCGCGATCAGCGCGGCGAGCCACACGCTGCGCGCCAGCGACAGGCACACCAGGAAGACCCCGAGCCCCAGGGTGCCCGCTCTGATGATGGAGCTCTCAGCGAACCTCCTCGACAGACGCGTCACCAGCGGCGCCCCGACTGCGGCGCCGACTCCCAGCATGCTCATCAGCAGCCCGTAGGTGCTGGCCTTGCCGTGAAGGACGTCCTTGGCGAGAGACGGGAACAGCACGGTGCACGAGAAGCCGAAGAAGGTCGCCGCCCCCAAGGCCAGCAGCGAGTACAGCCTCCAGCGGTGGTCGAGGACGAAGACGAACCCATCAGCTATCTGGCGTCGCGCGTCGGTCAGCGGCCTGGTGACCTGGCGCTCCCTCGGCCGGACCATGATGAACGCGGCCAGCACGAAGACGAAGCTGATCGCGTTGATCGTGAACGCGCCGGCGGGCGACCAGACGGTCAACAGGATGGCGCCGAGCGCCGGCCCGATGACACGTCCGATGTTGAACTGGGCTGTGCTCAGCGAAAGGGCGCTCATCATCTCCCCGGGCGGGACCAGGTCGGGCAGGAAAGAGACCGCCGCCGGCGCGCTGAACGTGTAGGCCGTGCCGGCGACGAACACCAGCGCCAGGAGGACCGGGAGACTGGCTACTCCAGCCGCCGCGGTCACCGCCAGCGCCGCGGCGCAGGCCATCTGCACGACCACGGTCACGATGACGATGCGCTTGCGGTTCGCGCTGTCGGCGAGCAGCCCGGCGAAGACGACGAAAAGCAGGACCGGTAGATAGGCGGCCATGTTCACGGCCGCGACCCAGGCGTTCGAGCCTGTCATCTCCTTGACGACCCAGAGCAGAGCGGTGGTCTGGACCCAGTTGCCGATGTTCGAGAGGAGCGCGCCGGACCAGAAAAGCGCGTAGTCCCTGTGCCGGAGCGCGGCCAATCCCCGCCCGGTCGAGCGCGAGGCGGAGGCCTCCTCTGGCACCTGCGGATCCTCTATTACACCCTCGTGGTATTCCAACGGGCCTCCCGCCACAGATCGCCGAACCATATCACACCGGCTCCGCAAGCCACCCCTTGCCCAACAACGCGCTCTATTCTCCTATAATAGACAGGGCCCCGGGCGCGAGCGAGCTGCCCCAGGCCGCCAGCGTGGTACTTCATCAGTATGACCAGGAGGTTCAGGTGGCAAAGTACGATCTCAAGGACATGCCCGACACTTCCCCGGAGGAGCACGCCGCCGTAGGCAAGGCCTTCTGCGAGAAGCTGTTCTCCAACCCCGACGTCACCAAGAAGCTGCTGGCGACGAAGGTCATCGCCCAGTTCGTGTACTGGGACGAGGACTTGTGGGGCCCCGGCGTCAAGGTCTACATCACCGCGGACTGCTCCGGCGACGAGGTCGAGGTCATAACCGGCCCCACCGACCTCAAGCCCGACCTGGTCATCGCTGAGTCCAGGACAACAGGCCACGTCTACTGGATGGGGAAGCTGAACTTCATGACCGCAGTGACCCGCGGCCTCATCAAGGTGGACGGGCCGATCCGCACCGCCATGAAGCTCGTACCCATCATCAAGCCGGGCTTCGCTGTCTACCGCGAGACCCTGAAGGAGATGGGGTACGACGACCTGCTGGCGTTCCCGCCCGACTGATCGAACCGGATTGCACTTGAAAGCCGCCCATCGGGGCGGCTTTCTTTTGCGGAAAGCGCCTTACAGAGGCGCGCGAGGCGGGGATGCGCTGAGGAATCTTGCGGAACGACGAAGGGGGGCTTGTCGCCCCCCTTGCGCCGCCCTGATCGAGCTCAGGTCATAGGGACCTGTAGAAGATGTCGGTCTTTGCGTTGGTGTCGCCTGAGACGAGGTTCGTCACATCCGATGCGAATACCACCCGGTTTCCCCACATGTTGATCGAGGGAGGCCACCAGCCGTAGTAACCGCTGTCGCCGTTACCCTGGGTGCCCGTCGCCGACGTCGAGATCGACAACCCGTTCTCCGGGATAATCCTCGCCGGGATGATCAGGGGCGTCTACCGCGCCGTCGAGGGCGTCGACGGTCGCTGCGAGTGGGCGATCCACCCGGACGGGTACATGGTCGTGAGCGTCTCGCCGAAGCTCTCTTAGGCGGGCGCTCGCCTTCGGCGAGACTGTTCCCCCCTCCTAGCTTGAGATCAATGCGGGGGGATGCTCCCCCAGAGTCCCCTGGTCGTTGGTTCGAATCCAACTAGGCCCACGATTGCAATTGGAGAGTACCCTTGAAGTCAAATGGTGGGCCTAGTTGGATTCGAACCAACGACCTCGCCCTTATCAGGGGCGCGCTCTAACCTGCTGAGCTATAGGCCCGTGGGATTCGTAAGCTACCATTATAACCCCCGGGCGGGCAAGCGCGTTCCGGCAGCTTCAGCCCTTCAGCACGCCCATCGGCCGCAGCATCGCCACTTTGCTCGAAAGGCCCGCCCCCTGGCAGACGTCGACCACGCGGCTGACGTCTTTGTAGGCCTCCGGCGCCTCTTCGGCAAGCAGCTTTACGTTCCCGGCGAGGACCACGATCCCCTGCCGCTCGAGCCTCTCCTTCAGCTCGGGCCCGCGGATCGTCTTCTTCGCCTTCGACCTGCTCATCGTGCGCCCCGCGCCATGGCAGGTGCTGCCGAACGACTCCTTCATCGCGGTCTCGGTCCCGACCAGCACGTAGGAGTGCGTGCCCATATCGCCGGGTATCAGCACCGGCTGTCCCACCTCGCTGTAAGCCGCCGGGACGTCCGGGTGCCCCGCGGGAAAAGAGGCGGTGGCCCCTTTGCGGTGTACGCAGACACGCCTCTTGCGCCCGTCCACCTGGTGGTCTTCCATCCTTGCCACGTTGTGGGAGAGATCGAAGAGGATGTCGAGCCCCAGCGACCTCTCCGAGGCGTTGAAGAACCGCTCGAAAGACTCGCGCGTCCAGTGCATCAGCGCCTGCCGGTTGGCGATCGCGTAGTTGCACGCGCACGCCATAGCCGCGAGGTAATCGTCGGCCTCGCGTGAGCCCAGTGGCGCGCACACCAGCTGCCTGTCCGGCAGCTCCCAACCCAGGCGGTTCACCACGCGGTCCATGATCTGCAGGTAGTCGGTGCAGACCTGATGACCGAAGCCCCTGGAGCCGGAGTGGATCATGACGGTGACCTGGCCTTCATGCAGGCCGAACGCCCTCGCCTCCTTCTCCATGAAGACCTTCTCCACCACCTGCACCTCCAGGAAGTGGTTGCCGGAGCCCAGAGTGCCCAGCTGGTCCGCGCCCCGCTCGAATGCGCGCTCGCTTACCCGCGCCGGGTCAGCCCCCGGGTAGGTTCCGCCGCGCTCGGTGTGCTCGATGTCCTCCTCGCGCCCGTACCCCAGGCCCACCATCTCGCGGGCGCCACGAACCAGAACCTTGCGCAGCATGCTCTGTGTGGAGTGGATGCGGCCCCTGGTTCCGAGACCCCTGGGGATGTTCGAGGCCAGCGTCGCCATCAGGTCGCGAAGCCCGGGCCGGACCTCGTCCTCGGTCAGGCCGGTCTTCAGCAGCCGCACGCCGCAGGAGATGTCGAAGCCGACGCCGCCGGGCGAGACCACCCCCGAGGACTCGTCGAAGGCCGCGACGCCACCTATCGGGAATCCGTAACCCCAGTGGATATCGGGCATCGCCAGGGACTTTCCCACAATGCCCTGCAGAAAGGCCACGTTGGCCACCTGGTCGAGCGCTTTGTCGCGGCTGGCCGCCTCGAAGAGCTCCTCGTCCGCGAAGACCACCCCCGGCACGCGCATGCCGGGCTTGTAGTCGGTCGGGATCTCCCAGGCGAAGTCGCCGATTCTGAAGGCTCCGCTCATCGCCACCACGCTCCTAGTGTTCCGTCCCATAGATAGCCTGGCATTCGAGCGCCGCTGCATCCCTACACGTCGAAGATCACACGCGCGTACCAGCCCTCGCCGCGCTCCTCGACCACCATCTCGTGGAATGTCGCCGCCTTGATCTCGAGCTCGAGGCTGTGCCTGGCCGGGTCTATCTCCTCACCGCGCACCGTGGCCACCAGCCTCTCGCTGCTCACACTGCCGACTTCGAAGTCGCACAGCACCAACCTGTTTGCGCTCACCAGGAAAATGAGCTCGTTCAGCCACTCGAACATGAGGTCAACGAGATCGGATGCATCAAGGGAGACATCTCTGGAAAGGACGGCGCTGACCCCATCGAGGTCGACCATTATCGAGAACATGGCCCGCGCCGCGCCCGCGAACAGTTCCTCGAGGCTCTCCGCTTCCACCTCGATGCCAATGTCCGCAGTGTGTTCGATGGTGTTGAATCTCAACGGCGCTCCCGGTGGATCGTCAAGCCAGTGGCAGGGTGAACGTGAAGGTCGAGCCCCTTCCCTGCTCGCTCTCGACCGTTATCTCGCCGCCCATGGACTGGATCAGCTCCTTGGCGATGTAGAGGCCGAGCCCCGAGCCGGGGAAGGAGCGTGTCTCGCTGCTGTCGATCTGGTAGAACCTGTCGAAGACCCGCTCGACCTGCTCGGGCGCGATCCCAATCCCCTCGTCGGTCACGCTCACCTCCGCGGTGCCGTCGGTCTGCTTCACCGAGACGGTCACGGCCCCTCCCTCGGGCGAGAACTTGAGCGCGTTGCGGACCAGGTTCCCCAGGGCGACCTCCGTCTTCTCACGGTCGGCGACCACGACGAGCTCTTCTTTGTCCGAGTTGATGATGAGGTCGTGCAGCTCGGCGACCCTCTCCTGGTCTTCGCTTACCACGCGACAAACCTCCACGATGTCAAAGGGTTCACGCGAGACGTCGAGCCGCCCCTCCTCGATGCGGGACATGTCGAGGATGTTCTCGATCAGCCCCTCGAGTGCGATCGATTTCTTGAGGATGATCTCGATGGACTCCATCTGCGTCTCGCGGTCGATGCGGTCGAAATGCTCGGCGAGGGTCTTGGCGAACCCCTCAATGACCGCGAGCGGCGAGCGCAGTTCGTGCGACACCGTCGAGACGAAGTCGGACTTCATCCTGTCCAGCACCATCAGCTCCTGGTGCGCTTTCTCCAGCGCCTCCAGGTGCCGCCGTGTCTCCTGGTACAGTCGGGCGTTCTGGATGGCCACGCCCGCCTGCCGGCCGATGGCCTCGAGCAGGAGGACATCCTCGGGGGTGATCTCGTGGTCCATCTCCGCCAACCCCATCACGCCCAGGACCCTGTCGCCGGAGATCAGCGGCACGGCTATGTGGAAGTCCAACCCGGTGGCCTGTATGACCGGGTCGTTCTCTATGAGCTCCCTCTCCTGCGGCGTCCGCGCCTCCTCCCTCGGTATCGTGACCGAGCGCTTGCGCGCCACCACGGCTCCCCCGATGGCCTCGTTGGTGGGAAGGTTTACCCTCTCCAGGCGGGCCAGGTCGAGGTTGTATCCGGAGCTCCAGACGAACTCGTCGGTGTCGGGGGCGACCAGCGCGAGGATCGCCGCTCTCGCGCCCACCGTCTTGGACGCCTCGGCGGCGGTGGTGTCCAGCAGCGACTGCAGCTCGAGCTCACCGGAGATGCTCTGCGCGCTGCGGTAGAGCATCGACAGCCTCTCGTGCTCGGCGGACAGCTCCTTGTAGATCAGCGCGTTTTCGATCGACACTCCGATCTCCGCGCCGGCCGCATTGTAGAAGCCCAGCTCCTGCTCGTCGGCGAACTCACCCACGGTGGAGCCCAGCGCGATGACGCCGATCGATTTTTCTCCGCTGTAGAGCGGGATAAAGAGCGCTTGCTTCATGCCGCCCTTCTTGAGCATGCCCAGGAAGGTGAAGTCTTCCTGCTCGGGCAACTCGGCCTGGAGATCGAGGATCATCGTGCCGCGGGCTTCGCCAGAGGCCCACGACAGCAGTTCGGAGAGATGCACCCGGTCAGCGGGAGGATGAAACCTCCTGCCGCGGCTGCTCGCCGCCATGACCGTGACGGGCTTGCCCAAGGGATTGGTCAGGGCCACCATCCCGGCCTCCGCGCCGCTCACCTCCACGGTCACCCTGAGTATCTCGGACGCCGCCGTCTCCAGCTCGAGAGAGCTGGTCGAAGCCTTGACTATCTCGTTCAGAGAAGCCAGCTGCGCCGCCCGGCGGGCTGTCTCTTTCTCGGCCTTCTTCCGCTCGCTTATATCGCGCAGCGCGGAGAGGATGACCTTCTCGCCCCAGATCCTGGTGGTGCGCGAGGTCGCCTCGACCGGCAACACCGTTCCGTCGACTCTCAGAAGCCTCGTCTCGAAGGTGCTCGACCGTTCTTTTTCGATCCTCGACACGATGTCGCCGTATTGCTGCCTCAACCGCTCCGGCACCAGGTCGCGGACGTTCATCCCGACCAGCTGTTCCCTGGTAAATCCCGTGGCGGCCGCGGCTCTCTCGTTCGCGTCCAGCATCCGTCCGTTGTGGTCGTGCACGAACAGCGCGTCGCCCGCGCTGGAGAAGAGAGTGGAGTAAGCCTCGGCCGCCGCCTCGACCTCCTCGCGCATCCTCTTCTCCTCGGTGATGTCCTTGACCGCGACCAGGAGCTGGCCTACGTCCACCTCTCCGACCCCCAGTGCCGTCACGTAGAAGTCGACGTCGATGACGGTGCCGTCCTTGCGACGGAGCTTGTCCTCTTTGGAGAAGACGCCGGTGTCCAGAAGCGACTCCACCAGCCCGGTGGCGATCCTCTCGAAAAGCCCGGGCTCGGGCATCAGCCCCTCGGTCGTCTTGCCGAGGAGCTCTTCCAGGGTGTAGCCCGAGAGCTGGCTCATCTGGGGGTTCGCCCAGGTGATCGCCCCGTTTGACAGGACGAACAGCCCCTCGCCGATGCTCTCGGTGATGCGGGCCCTGAACTGCTCGGACCTCGCGAGCTCCTCAACGAACTCCTTGCGCTCCATCGCGCGCGACACCGTGTTGGCTATCTCGGACAGCAGGTCGATGTCGCCCTGCGACCAGGAGCGCGGCTTGCCGGTCGAGCTGTAGCCGATAAATCCTTTGAAATCACCACCGACCATGACCGGAGCCGCCACCAGGGATTCGATGTCGAATGCCGCTCGGATCTCCTTCCCAAGATCGCTGTCAAGCACGCTGGCGTCTTCGATGATCACCTTCTCGCCCGCGGTCAGCAACGGGAACATGTATGTGGATTCGGTGACGTCCAGCCCCAGCAGCCTCTCCGAGAACGACGTGTCGGTGCCCGGCGACCACTCCATGGCCCTGACTATCGTCCTGGCGTCCGCGCCGATCTCCAGGAAGAAGGACCTGCTCCCGCCCAGGAAGGCGGAGAGCTCCGCGAGGGTGCGCTGGATCGCATCGTAGAGGTCGCCCGGGTCGACGAACATCGCCGTGATGGAGGAGAGCGCTTCCTCGACCTTCAGGTGATGCTCGCGCTCTCTCTCCGCTAGCCGCCGCTCGGTCACGTCGCGTACCACCAGTATCTCGAGCGCGTCCTCGCCCGGCCATCCCACAAACCCGGCGTTGAGCTCGACGTGGATGACGCTCCCGTCATTCTTGAGGCAGCGGATCTCGAAGTTCGAGCCGGCTCGCCCTGACTTGAAGTCGCTGGCGAGTGCCCTGGAGGCGGCCTCCCTGTCGTCGGGGTGCACGTACTTGAGGATGTTCCTGCCCAGCGCGTCGGCAGGGCTGGCCCCGAACATCGGCTCGACCGCCTTGTTGGCGTACATGACCTCGCCGGCCCGGTTCACGGACATGATGGCGTCGTGCGTCGTCTCGACGATCGTCCTGTACTTCTCCTCGGATGCCTCGACCTGCCTCTGGGCGACCTCGCGCCCGGTGACGTCGCTGACGATCAGCATGACGTTGGTGTCCGGACCGGCCTCGCCCAGTACGGCCGTGGTGACCTCGAAGAACCTCTCCTGTCCGTGCGCCACCGACTTGACCGGGTACCGTGACACGGCGCGCCCGGCCTCCCACTCCCGCCTGAACTTCGAAAGCGTGGCGCTCTTCTCCTCGGGGTGCACGACCTCGTAGACGCTGGCGCCGATGATCTCGCTCATCTCGCGGCCGGTGAGCGTCATGCAGGCGGAGTTCGCGAACAGCACTATCCCGTCGGGGTTCGCGATGATGATCGCGTCCCGGGAGGACTCGACCAGGGTGCGGTACTTTTCCTCGGAGGCCTTGACCGCCTCCTCCGCCCTGGCCCTGTCGGTGACGTCGTAGACTGCCACCAGGACGCAGGGGCGCCCACCGATGGCAACAGGGGTGTGCTGAAGCTGCAGGATAGCCTCGCTGCCGTCCCTGCGGAGGATGTGGGTGTCGTAGTCCTTTGGCACCGAAGGGTCTCCCGCCATGCGGCGCCCCAGGTACTCGAGCATCTTCTTCCTCTCCTCGCGGGGCGAGATGTCGAAGAGGTCCGTCGCCTTCTTGAAGTGGTCGCGGTCGTAGCCGGTTATCCTCTCCGCGCTCCCGTTGACGTAGAGGATGTCCTCCCCGTCGTGCACCACCATTCCCACGCTGCTGTTCTCCATGATCGCCTTGTACCGCTCCTCGGACTCTCGCAGCTCGGCGACCAGTGAGGCGTTGTGTATCGCGATAGAGGCCTGCCTGGCGAAGCTCTCCATCAGGTCGACCTCGTGGGTGGTGAACTGCCGGTTGCGCGAGGTCATGGCCAGGTAGAGCGCCCCGATGAACTTTCCTTCCATGGACAGCGGCACGTGAAGCGACGACTTTATCCCGTACTTGCTGGAGACGTAGTCGGGCACCCTGGGGTCTTTTCTGGTATCGAATATCGCCACGGGCTTGAGCGTTCTGGCTACCTCGCCTCCCGCCTTGTGGTCGGCAAGCGAGAGCTCGGTCAGCTCCACGCTCTGCAGGTCGGCCTCTCTCGTGTATCCCGCGGTGAGCTTCACGGTCCCGGTCTCGAGGTCGCCGAGGAACACCGCGCACAGGTCCGTTTCCAGGAGCTCCACGCTTTCACGGGCCACCTCGTCCAGCGCCGCCGAGATCTCCAGGGTGCCGGTGAGATGCTGTCCGACCTTGAAGAGAGCCGTGGCCTCCCGCGCCCTCTTCTCGGCGCTCACCCGCAGGAAAGCGTTCTCGGCCCCGAGCTCCAGCGCCTCGGCGCTGGCGCGCAGGACTTCCAAGCCCATGTCGTCGTCGTCCGGCTCGCCGTCGTACCCCAGCACCAGCAGGCCCAGCGGGTGCCCGCCTGGAAGCAGCGGGATGGCGACCGTCCCCGAGAGCTTCTCCTCTTTTCGCACGCGCTCGACCAGCGGGTGCGTTCGCGCCCCGCCGGGAGCGACCTCAATCCTCTTGTTGTAGACAGCGGTCGCCGGGAAGATGCGCTCGGTCCCTGTTATGTACTCATCAGGGCCCGTTCCGGTGAAGCCCCTGGCGTCGACCAGGTGCGCCTCCGTTGCCGCCGACTCGAGCACGTAGGCCGCTCCCGAGCGATACGACGGCAGGGTCAGCAGCCTGTCCAGCGCGATCCCGAGCATCTCCTCGAAGTCTGTGGCCGCGCCCACCCGCGCAAGTATCGTGTTGACGATCTCGAGCTCCTCGGCACGCTTCTCGGCCTCTCTGCGGTGTGTGTACCTCTCGGTGACGTCCTGGCCCAGCGCGATCGCGCCGGCGGTCTCACCAGCGGACACGACCAGCGGTGAGT
>DAIQAV010000051.1:0-434 GCA_036781505.1 Candidatus Anoxymicrobiaceae bacterium
GGTGAGGCCACCGAGATCGAGGTCGCGCCGCTCGCTGGAGGCGCCCTCTCTTTTAATATCAACCGCGGGGAGGCCTGGCTGGAGCTCGACGCCGGGACCGCCGCCTCGGTAACCACCCCTGTCGCCGCGGTTACCGTGCCGGCTTCATCGAAAGATGAGATCTGCGCCGCTGGAGTGAAAGCCGTGCCCGCCGGTCCAAGCACCGTCACGTTGGTGGCGGGAACAGCGAAGGTCTCCGCGGCCGAGACCAGCGTGACGCTGGACAAGGGCGGCCAGACCGTCTGCGAGCAGGGCAAGCAACCCACGAAGCCGGCGAACGTCGAGGCCGAAGCCCCGGCCGGCGGGTTCTCGTTCCTGGTGGGCCTGCAGTCCGCCCCTTACTTCAGCACCACCGGGACCAGGGACAACGCCGAGGACGACGCCCGCTCCAAGCT
>DAIQAV010000051.1:444-12614 GCA_036781505.1 Candidatus Anoxymicrobiaceae bacterium
CTATGTGCTGGCCGCCTTCCGCCGCGATGACGCCAAGGCTCGGCCCAAGCTCGCGATCAACCCCGATGACGCCTGGTCGTACGTCAACCTGGGCAGGGCGCTCTCCGACGCCGCCAACGGTCCGGACGCCCGCGCCTCCTTCGAGAAAGCGCTGTCCATCAAGCCCGGGTTCTCGCAGGCCCTGGCCGGCATCGGTAATACCGCGATCGACGCGGAGAACTGGACCGAGGCCACCAAGTACTACGACCTGGCGCGGCAGGCGGACAAGAGCTCGCTCGAGGCGATGCTCGGCTCGGCCGCGAGCGCGCTGGGGGCCGGCGCGACCGACGACGCGGAGAAGTGGTACAAAGCGACGCTAGACAGCGACACGCAGAACCAGTCCGCGCTGACCGGGTTGGGCATCCTCTCGCTGTTGAAGGGGGAGCAGGACGCGGCTGCCGACAACCTCGGCCAGGCGCTCCAGATACAGCCCTCCTGGACCCCCGCGCTGGAGGTCTCCTCATACCTGACCGCGATGCGCGGTAACCTCGACCGCTCGCTTACCAGCCTCGAGAGCGCGGTCGAATCGAGCCCGGACGATAACCGGGTGAGGTCCGCGGTGGCTGACAGGCGGCTGCGCAAGGGCGAGGGCACCGACGCCGCCAGCGCGTTCAAGGTCCTGTCCGGCAGCAAGGACACCGGCTTGATGGCGATCGGGTTCGCCGGAATGGGCGCGGTCGCGCAGGCGTCCGGCGATTCCAAAGGCGCCATCGCCGACTGGGCCAGGGCGCAGGACATAGTGGCCGACATACCCGCTATCCTCGAGAACCTGGGGCAGGCGCAACTGCTGAGCGGCGACGCCGGCGCGGCGGCCACGACGCTGGCCAGGGCCGTGACAACTGACCCCAACGACTGGCGCGCACACCAGTTGCTCGCCCGGGTGAGGCTGGCCCAGAACTCGAACGCGGACGCCGTGGTCGAGGCGAGGAGCGCGGTCGCTCTCGCTCCCGACGCCTGGTCCGCTCACCTGGTGCTGGGCCTCGCGCTGCAGGCAGGTGGGTCAGCGACAAACGGCGCGGCGGAGATCTCCAGAGCGCTCTCTATGGAGCCCAAGAGCACAGTGTCCGCGGGAGACCACGTCATGCTGGCCGAGGCACTCGGGCGCCAGGGGAAGACGAGTGAGGCGCTGGCCGAGTACCGCAAGGCGCAATCGATAGATCCCACCAACGGCACTTACCACAGGCTCGCCGCCGAGATGCTGCTCTCCGCGCACAGCAACAAGGAGGCGCTCTCCGAGCTGCGCAAAGCCGCCGAGCTCTCTCCCGCGGACATGACCGCCAGGGTCGAGCTGGCTGCGGCGCTCTACACCGGCGGCCGGAAGGCCGAGGCGATCACCACGCTCGAGGCCGCGGTCAAGAAGGACCCCAACGACCCCGCCCCGAGGGTCGAGCTGGGCGGCTACCTGCTGGCTGACGGGGATGTGGACGGCGCGCTGTTCCAGCTGGAGGCGGCCAAGGACGCTGTCGGCATCAGGCCCGACCTGCTCGCTTCGGCTCTGGTGCTGGAGGGCAACGCCAGCGACAGGAAGGAAGACTTCGCGGCCGCGGTGGCCGACTACGCCCGGGCGATCTCCACCGACCCCAGCCGCGGCGACGCGTGGTTCTACTTGGCCGGAGATCTCGAGCGGACCGGCAAGCCCGCCGACGCCAAGGCCGCCTACGCCAACGCGGTGACTCTCTGCAAGGACAAGGCCGACTGGAAGAAGTTCTACGACCAGGCGTCGACCAGGCTGCAGCAGCTCTAGCGCCCGGGCTCAGGGGATGAAGAGGATTCCCACACAGGCGGCCACGAACAGCGCTGTCAGCACCGCTTCTCCCACATGGATCTTCAAGGGATACAAACGCGTCCGCCTCATACCTCCCCCGTAGGCTCGGGCGTCCATCGCGACCGCGAGCTCGTCCGCGTCGTGGAACACCTTCACAAAAAGAGGGACCAGGACGGGCAGCACGCTCTTCACCCTCCGCCACAGGTTCGCCGACTCGAGGTCCGCGCCCCGCGCCATCTGTGCCCGGACCAGCTTGTGGCTCTGGTCGAGTATTCCCGGGATGAACATCAGCGTGATGCTGAGCACGGTGGTGATGTGGGCGACAGGCACTCGCAGGCGCGCCAGCGGCCTGAGCATGGACTCCAGCCCGTCGGCGAGCTTCAGCGGCGCGGTGGTCATCGCCAGCGCGGAGAGCAGTATCACCAGGATCACCACCCTGCCTGAGAACAGCAGCCCGTTGGCGAGGCCGGTGTCGGTGATGCTCAGGAAACCCCAGTGCCACAGCACCTCGCCGGGCGTCAGGAACAGCTGCAGCAGGAACGTGATGAACACAATGACCCACACCGCTCGCAGCGCCTTGAGCAGTCGCAGCAGCGGCAGCCTGCAGACAGCCAGCAGCGCGAGCAGGAAACCCGCGAACGCCAGCAGTGGCCAGCCGCTGTAGATGAATATGAAGACCGTGGCGATCACCACCGCGCCGAACTTCAACCGGGGGTCCACCCGGTGCAGCAGCGTGGGGGTCGGGATGTACTGGCCGATGGTGATCTCAGTCGCCGGCACCGGCCGCCTCCTTCCGCTTCGCCATCGCTCCCGCCAGCGAGCGGGGGTCGGCCGGGTCGTCGACCGCAATGCCGGCCCTCATCAGCTCGCGCGCCAGCGCGCCCCACTGGGGGAGCTGCATCCCCAGGGAGGCGAGGTCGGCGTCGCCGGCGAGCATCCCGTCGGAGGTCATGACGTTCTCCAGCCGGCCTTCCGATATCAGCCCGAACCTGGTGGCGAGCGACCACGCGTAGGAAAGGTCGTGGGTCACGATGACGATGGAGGCGCCGCGCTCGTCGTGATAGCGCATCAGCGCTTCGGCGAGCCCGGTGCGTCCCTCGTAGTCCAGCCCGATGAACGGCTCGTCGAGGACCAGCACCTCCGGCTCCAGGGCAAGCACGCCCGCCAGCGCGGCGCGCCTCTGCTCGCCCCCGGAGAGCGAGAACGGTGACCGGCTCGCGAGGTCGTCCAGCGAGAGGCCGACCAGGGCTGCCGCGTCCCTCACCCTGCGCGCGAGCTCCTCACCGCGCAGGCCGTGGTTGCGCGGCCCGAACGCGATGTCCTTTTCGACGGTGTCGGCGAAGAGCTGGTCCTCCGGGTTCTGGAAAAGGAGGCCCGCGCTACGCCTGAACTGGAGCAGAGACGACCTGCCCTGGATGCGACGGTCCCCATAGTAGAGCGCCCCGGAGGCGGGGCTGAGCAGCCCTGTGCATACCTGGGCGAGGGTGGACTTGCCGGAGCCGTTTGCGCCGGCCAGGCACAGGATGTCGCCGGGCTCGATCGACATGCTGACGCCAGAGATCGCGGGAGCCTCTTCGCGCCCGCCGAGCGGATAGGAGAAAGAGACATCCTCGAGCCTCAGGCGTAGAGCCACGACAGCAGCTCCTTTACCGTCAGCACGTCGCCGTCCACGGCGTGGCCCAGCTTCTCGAGCTCGAAGGCGACCACCGTCACCGCGAGTGGGTCCAGGCCCATCGAGCGCACCTTTTCAGGGTCACCCAGCGTCTGGCGAGGTGTCCCTTGCGCCGCCACGCGGCCGCGCTCGAGCACGACCACGGAGTCCGCCAGCGTCGCTTCCTCCAGGAAGTGGGTGACGTGCACGATGCCCATGCCACCACCCCGCAGCTTCTCGAACAGCTCCAGGATGCGGAGGCGCGCGGTGTGGTCCAGCATCGAGGTCGACTCGTCGCTCACCAGGAAGTGAGGCTTCATGGCGACAGCCCCGGCGATCGCGACCAGCTGCTTCTGGCCCTGGGAGAGCCGCAGCGGCTGCCGGCTCGCCAGGTCGGTTATCCCGACCATGTCCAGCGCCTCATCCACCCTGGCACGGATCTCGGCCTGGGGCAGCCCCAGGTTCTCCGGCCCGAACGCCACTTCCTCCTCGACGGTCGAGCCCACGATCTGGGTGTCGGGGTTCTGGAAGACCATGGCGACCCGCCTGTAGACGTCGAGGGCGTTGGCCGCCTCGGCGGTGTCCAGGCCGCAGGCGCTCACCCTGCCGGCGCCTGGCTGAAGCAGGCCGTTGAGGCAGCGCGCCAGCGTCGATTTCCCAGACCCGTTGCGCCCCAGCAGCGCGCAGGTCTTTCCGGGCTCGAGGAGGAGGTCGACCCCCTGCAGCGCGGGAACCTCGGAGCCCGGATAGGTATAAGAAAGGCCTTGGACCTTGATTGTGACGTCTGCGTCGGCGGCACCCATGGTCTACCTCGCCTGCAGAGGCAGGCCCTCGAGCGACTGGTTCACGCGGCGCGCGGCGAAACCGACGAACAGCCCCGTGGGCACCGCGATCAGTATCAGGTACGGCATGTAATAGAAGAGCGCCAGGTGGCGGACCAGCAGGTAGGCAGCCAGAAGCTGCACCACGTTGTGGGTGACCGCCCCCGCCACGCTCACTCCGACCACGCTGAACGTCCCGTCGAAGAGCACGTACAGGAAGATCATCACCAGCGTGCTTACCAGCCCGCCGCTGAACGACAGGAAAAGACCGACGACGCTGCCGCGCAGGAGGCCGCCTATCACGGAGCGGAGCACGGTGACCTCGAGCGCCATCCACGGCCCGAACATGTAGAGCGCGATGACGGTCGCGATGTTGGCGAGACCGAGCTTGGCACCGGGGACCGGCAGCAGTGGGGGGAAGGTGCTCTCGATTATCGATAGGACCAGGCCTATCGAGACCAGGAGCGCGAGGTTGGTGACCCGGCGGGTGCCAGTCAACTTCTACTCCGTCACGCTGTCGACTTTGCCGCCGCCGCCGCGCTTTCCGGTCACCCTGATCACGACCCTGTTGGGGAGGCACACTATGCTCCTGCCGGGCGAGTCGATCCAGCCGACGCCGACGCAGATCTTGTCACGGCAGTCGCTCCTGACCATCCTGACCCGACCGTCGGCGACGTTGAACGTGCTGGGTCCCTGGACGCCCTTGACCGTGAAGTCGCGGCTCGCCTGACCGGCGCCGAGCGCAACGCGTATGACTTCCCTGCCGTTGACCTCGACGATGGCCAGCGATCCTTTCTCCGAGGCGTTCGCCTGCGATACCAGCACCATCGACGCCGCGGCGGCGACGACCATCAGGACCACCAGCACTATGTCGCCGGGTCTTATCCCGCCTCGTGAGCGTACAGGTCTCTTCGACAGTGGAAAGTCACCTCTCTCCAACCGCGCGGTTGGCTTCTACAGGCGATTATTCTATCATCAAGAAGGTGCTCACAATGACACCGATCATTCTTGGGGGCGTAGCGGATGGCCGACATAAGCAGGGCCGGAGTCAAAGACCACGGGGTGGTCACCAAGCTTCTCATCGACATTGCGAGGCTGGAAGACTGGCACCCGGAGGTGGACCGCGACCGCTGGGACGGGATCATCGCACAGCTCCTGGATTCGGACCGATGGCTGTTCCTGCTCGCCCACGAGGAGGACGAGCCGGTCGGACTGGCGGTGGCGAACTGGTCGATAACGCTCAAAGGCGGGCGCGACCAGGGGCGCATGATGGCGCTCATAGTGGAGGAGGGCTCCCGCAGGCGGGGCGTGGGGACCAGGTTGATGGAGGAGACGCTCGGCGCGGCGCGCAGGCGCGGCTGCCATGCGTTCGAGGCCTCGGCCGAAACGGCCGACGAGTCGGTAGCGGCCTTCTACAGGCGTTTCGGCTCCTTGCAGGAGAAGACGCTGTTCGAATGGCCGTGCGCGGAGACCGAATGATGGTGGGTTGCTGAGGGGAGGAGCGGCAAGCGGGGCCTGGTGTCCCGACTAGATCGGGCGCTCCTTGGAGCGGCTGTCCGCCAGGTTGACCGCCATCAGCTCGATGGTGTCCTTGTCCCGGGGGTACTCGATGATCTCGGTCTTGATCGAGTTGTCGTCCTCCTCGCTGTCCACGCCGTAGCGCTCGAGGCACCCCACGATCTTCCCCTTGACCCTGATGGAGGCGCAGGTGGCGCCGTCGAAGTTGGTGTTGGGGAACAGGACCGCGAAGGTCGCGCCATCCAGCCGCGCGGCCTCGTCGGCGCCGCGGATGTTGCCCCTGACCCTGTTGCCCACATCCTTGATGCACTTGATGCGGGCCTTCTTCTTCAGAGGCGTGATCACCGCGTCGTCGACGGTGAAGCTGGTCAGGGAGAACTTGGAGCCGTAACGGTCGAACTCGCTTATGTACTTCTCGATGAGCTTGGAGAGGTACTTGGCGTTATACAGGTTGGTGATGTCGTCGACGTAGTCGTGGTGCTCGAGCTTGATGAACAGGTACTTGAGCCTGACGTTCAACTCCCCGGCAACCACCGCCACGACGGCGAAGACCACGATGTGCAGCCCGAAGAGTTCGCCCGCCGTTCCGGACCCGATGCTGTTGGAGAACCCGAAGGCGAAGATCGCGTAGAATCCCGTCGCCACCAGGAACGAGACGGCGGCTCCCTTGCGGCCGTAATGGAGCCCGCCGAAGAGGACGACTACGATCATGCAGAGGCCGACGATATCCGCGACGCGGTTAGTGCTCGAGACGGTGGCGAAGATGCTCCCCGCCACCGCGCACGCCCCCACGACCAGCGTGAGTATCTCAAACCTAGAATACTTCAACTGCTCCTCCCTCTCGCCTTGAGGACTGCGCTAAGGGTTGTGACTGGCACGGGGACAGGAGACGTCTCCCGTGCTCTGGGAATAGTAGTTCCTGTAATCACCGGACGTCGTGCCGAGATCGCCCGATGGACACGTCCAGCTGAAACTGCTCTTGATCTGCCCGTCGGTGACCAGGTCGTCGAGGTTGGTAGGGTAGGAGCCGTGAGCCACCTCGTAGACCTTGAGGCCGTCGAAAAGATTGCGGAGGTTGGCCTTGCAGGCCGCCTGCTGGGCCCTGTCCCTCGAGATCAACATCGTAAGTACCACTATGGTCACCAGGATTCCCAGGATGGCGCAGGTGATCGCGAGCTCGACGAGGGTGAACCCTTTGTCGTCGTGAGGCCCTTTGCGAGAAAATCTCATGACAGAACCGCTCCGTTCAGACCGCAACTGAACTGCTGCCGGGAACAGGTCGCTGGCTCCTGATGCCCTCCAGCCAACTTTGTTATCATTCTAACGGCAAAAGCGCGATGAAGTCCAAAGCAACCTGCGAACTATATATATCATAGGCAGATATGACGCAATACTCGGCGGGAGGTCCGCAATTGGGTGACTGGTCGACGATAGGGAGCATGTGGGTGAGCGCTGTGGTGACGTCCAGGTTCCGGCTGGACGGCGGCTCGATGTTCGGGGTCGTGCCCAGGGTCCTGTGGGAGAAAAAGGCCCCGCCCGACGACAGGAACAGGATCGCGCTCAGCGTGAACACCCTGCTGGTCCGCGCCGCCGATAAGCTCATCCTCATCGAGCCCGGGATGGGGTCGAAGTACGACCGGCGGCAGAGGGACATCTACGCGCTGGAGCCGGTCGACGCCGACGCCTGCCTGTCGCGAGTGGGGGTCGCGCCTGGCCAGATCGACATCGTCATCCCCACGCACCTGCACCTCGACCACGCCGGAGGCTCGACCGCGCTGGGAGCGGAGGGCGAAGCGCTCGAGTACTTTCCCAATGCCTGGTTCGTCGTCCAGGAGGCGGAGTGGGAGGCGGCGGTGGACCCCGGCCCGCTGGAGAAAGGCTCCTACAATGCCGCCGACTTCCTCCCGCTCGTCGGCACCGGGCGCCTGCTGCTGGTGGAAGGGACCACGGAGGTCGCCCCGGGCGTACGGGTCGAGCTGACGGGCGGCCACACCCGCGGCCACCAAGTCGTGAGGCTGAGGTCGGAAGGTGAAGAAGCCGTCTACCTGGGCGACATCGTGCCGACGACGGCTCACCTGAAGCTGAACTGGCTGATGGCCTGGGATCTCGTTCCCCAGATGGTGTATGCGGCCAAGGAGCGTCTGCTCCAGGACGCCGTTGAGCGGGGGGTGACGTGCTTCTTCCCGCACGACCCCGATATCGCCGGCTGCAGGCTGGCCCGGTCCGGCAGGGGAAGCTTCGAGGTCATTGAAGAGACGATAATCAAACCTTGTGGATAGGCGGGGCGCCTGGAGCCTCGCGCCGCCTCACAAACGATCGGTTGCCGAATGGAATGCGAGAACCACCCCGGTGTAGAGCCCGTCGCGCGGTGTGTGAGCTGCGGCAAGTACCTCTGCGCCTCGTGTGTCCATGACCGGGGCAACAAGCTCTACTGCAAGGACTGCGTCCCCGGGGAGTGGGAGCCCGCGCACATACTGGTGAGCCCCGAGGACCTGCAGGTCTCGCGCGCCTTCACCTACTTCATCGAGGACAAGCGCTGGCCGCAGAAGGCGGTGATCGGCACGCTGTTCATGCTTGCCTCCCTGCTGATAGTGCCGTTCTTCTTCGTGCTGGGATACGAGCTCGAGATCGTCAGGTCCGTCGCGGCCGGCGACGACCACACTCTCCCCGAGTGGACCAACCTGGGCAAGATGTTCAAGGAGGGGGCCTCGCTGTTCCTCATCGGGCTCGTTTACTCGATCCCGGTGATCATAGTCGCGGCCGGCGTCAGCGCGCTGGGGCTCGTTGTCGGCGAGCCGGGCCAGGGGGGCTTGCGGGGCCTGTTCATCGGCCTGGCCGTGGTCGGCTTCATCATGGGCTGGCTGGCGGTGGTGGCGTACGGGGTGCTGTTGCGGCTGGCGTCTCCGGCCATCGCGGGGACGTACGTCAAGACCGGCAGGATCAAGAGGGCGCTCCAGCCTGGCGTCATCGTGGGCCTCATCCGCGCCGACATCAAGGCTTACCTGCTGGTCTTCCTCATCACTGCTTTCGTCACCAGCACCATCGCGTTCCTGGGCCTGGTGGCCTGCTGCATCGGCGTCTTCGTCACCACATTCTACGCGCTCCTGGTGAACGCCCATCTTATCGGGCAGCTCACCCGGTTGAACCCCGTACACGGAGAAGCAGATGCCGGCTGACGACCGGCTTGTCGGACTGACTACGACGATACCGGTGGAGGCAGTCTTCGCGGCCGGGCTGGTGCCGCTCGACCTCAACAACCTGTTTGTCGGCAGCCCGCGGTCGGAGGAGCTTTTCGATTACGCGCTCGCCGAGGGCTTTCCCCTGAACTCCTGCGCCTGGCTCAAGGGGATCTTCGGCGCGGTGATGCGGCTCGGCGGGCCTTCGCGCGTCATCGGGGTGGTCCGCGGCGACTGCTCGGGGACCGAGCTGCTGCTGGAGGCTCTCCAGGAGCGGGGGGTCGGTGTGGTTCCTTTCACCTATCCGTACCCGGCCAGCCGTGACGACCTCGAGCGCGAGATCGAAAGATTATGCGAGCACCTGGGCACCAGCATGTCGGCGGCCGAGGAGTACAGAGGCAGGCTCGCGGGGCCGCGCGGTCTGCTGCAGCGGCTGGACCGCGCGTGCTGGGATGACAGCAGGGTCACCGGTGCGGAGGCCCACCTGTGGCTGGTCAGCTCCAGTGACTTCGGCGGGGACCCGGACCACTTCGGCCGGGAGCTGGAGCGGTTCCTGGCCGAGGTGAGCAAGCGGGAGAGGCTCGATGGCAGGGATGAGATACGGTTCGGGCGCGAGGTCAGGCTCGGCTACATCGGGGTGCCCCCGATAACGCCAGAGGTGTTCGACGTGGCCGAAGCCGCCGGCGCGAGGTTCGTGTTCCACGAGGTGGCCAGGCAGTTCTCCATGCCGCCCGACGCCACCGGCGCGATGCGGCCCGCACACGACCTCCTCGACCAGTACACGGCCTACACATACCCGTACACGGTCGCGGACAGGGCGCGCGACATCAACAACCAGTCTCGCGTACGCGGCCTCGACGGCGTGGTGCACTACGTGCAGAGCTTCTGCCACCGGAACCTGGAGGACGTGGTGTTCCGCGGGCTCATCGATCTGCCGATGCTGACGGTCGAGTGCGACTGCCCGGGGACCCTGGGGGGGACGGCGCGGGCGCGCCTCGAAAACTTCATACAGGTGCTGGGGGAGAACCAGTGAACGTCATCGGAGGCACGGCCGAGTTGGTCTGCTAATGCTATAATTGTCCGGTGCGGCAGGCAGGCGATAAGGGCGCAAGATGTACAAGGTTGGGATCAAGCGACAGTTCAGCGCAGCCCACAGGCTGGAGGGCCATCAGGGCAAATGCGCGAGGCTTCATGGTCACACCTGGCAGGTGGAGGCGGTCTTCTCCACGCCCGGCCTGGGGCAGGCGGAGATGGTCGTCGACTTCGAGGAGGCGGGCAGGCTGCTCGACGCGGTCATCGAGCCGTACGACCACCAGTACCTCAACGAGCTGGCGCGGTTTGCCTCGGCGCGCTCCACCGCTGAGAACGTGGCGCGGTTCATGTTCGTCGACCTGCTCAAGCAGGTGGAGAACGCCGGCACCGGCGTGACCGTGGAGCGGGTGACCGTATGGGAGTCTTCCGATTCGTGGGCGTCGTTCGGCTCGGCCTAAGACCGGCGAGTGGAAGGTGGACATTGAAAGGTAAGTACCTCAAGGGCAAGACGATAGAGTACGATGGCTCCCAGCTGTCGCCGCTCTGGGCATACATCTCCTTCGACGTGCAGGGAGACAGCATCGTGTCGTTCCGCGGCCCCTGCAACATCGCCGCGGAGTTCATGGTCGACATCGAGGACAGGAGGAAGAACCTCGAGATATCCTCGCCCGACATGCTGCACTTCATCGTCGAGTACTTCGGGGTGGACATCGACAGGATCGTCCTGGTGCAGAGGCTTCTGATCAGCACTGCGGTCGGCCTGCTGCGCGAGTCCGTGTACGAGGAGGCGGAGGTCGTGCGCGAGTTCGACAACATCTACGCCTTCGCGCCGGAGGAGGACGCGCGCGGCAAGCTCAGCGTGTCGGTCGCCACGGTCAGTCCCGTCTCGGGACTGATACACTTGGGGCTCAACATCACCGGAGAGGGTACTCCGGTGAAGGCGGCGGGGCTTGAGGAGATCGGCGTCGAGGACATCGACAAGTTCGCGGTCGAGCTCGCCAGGCGCTTCATCGAGGAGATAAAGAACACCAAGATTGACGCGAGCAAGGTGCGTCCGGTTATCTGATCGAAAGGAAAGGCACTGGCCACAAGGGGTAACGTAGAGGAGATATTCGATTCGGTGCAGGGCGAAGGCCCGCTGCTGGGCACGCGCCAGCTCTTCATCAGGCTGGGAGGGTGCAACCTGTCCTGCGCGTTCTGCGACACCCCGCAAGCCCGGCGCCCGGCGGCGACCTGCCGCATCGAGACCGAGCCGGGGACGGGCCGCTACGAGTACGTGCCCAACACCCTCTCGGTTGAGGACGTCACCTCGATGGTCAAGAAGCTCCGCATCACCGGGCACCACTCGGTCGCGGTCACCGGCGGAGAGCCGCTGGTGCAGGCCGACTTCCTGCGCGACCTGCTTCCATCGCTCAAGGTCGCGGGCTTCAAGATCTACCTGGAGACCAACAGCACGATGCCGGACGAGCTCGAAGGTGTGATCGAGCACGTGGACATCGTCGCAGCGGACATCAAGCTGCCCTCCAGCACGCTCGAGCCCGAGAGGTTCGAGGACAACCTGCGCTTCCTGCAGCTCTGCGCCTCAACGACCCTGATCGTGAAGGTAGTGGTGACAGAGGAGACGGAGGCCGAGGAGTTCCTCAAGGCCGTGCAGATCGCCCGGGACTCTGGCAGCAAGCCGATCGTGGTGCTGCAGCCGGTGACGGGCCGCAGGGGAGAGGTCTCGGTGGGTGGGCTGGTCCTGCTCGACCTTCAGAGGCGCGCGCTCGAGATCTTCGGCGACGTGCGCGTCATCCCGCGCGTGCAGCAGTTCCTGAGGCTCGCCTGAGCCTCCACTTCAAGATGGCCGATCCAACAGTGAGCGCGATCAAACCCGCCTGAGTCACGTACGATATCACCGCGGTCGTCTGCCGGTGCGGGATGGTGCCGTTGTGGGTCGGGTAGAGGTAGTCCTCCTCGTGCACCGTGCTGACCAGCTTGCGCAACAGCTCCAGGTCCGGCGCGGCCGCGCCTACGGCCCCCGCCAGGGCCGACCAACGCTTGTCGACGCGCCGCAGCCTGCGGCTGCCCGCGAGCACTCCCAGGCAGACCAGGCCGATCATCGAGTCGACCACGTAAGGGACGTCGCTCTCGGGGTCGTTGTGCGGAAATGTGTCGAGGGCGATGTG
>DAIQAV010000052.1:0-12376 GCA_036781505.1 Candidatus Anoxymicrobiaceae bacterium
CACCCGAACACCACCGAGCACCACATCAATTGGATATCGGTCTACTTCGCGCCGGCGGACGAGAAGTTCATATACCAACTGGGCCATTTCGAGTTCAACGCGCACGGCGAGTCAGCGGCGGGCGCCAACCAGGGACCGGTCTACACGCACCACGCCGTGTCGGCCTGGGCGAGGACCAACAAGCCGGGGACGATCTACGCCACTTCGCTGTGCAACATCCACGGCCTCTGGGAGTCGAGCTTCGAGATCAAGGTCCCCTAGCCGGCAAGAATGACATCAATGCACCACTGGTGCCTGACCCCAGTGGTGCATTTCCCTCATCCGGTGCGCTCGCGCGCCGCGGTCGCAAGGTCCGTCTTCCCCAGTTGCCTTATCGAAGGCAGCACGGCAAGCGCCATCAGGACCACGAACGAAGCGGCGATGACCGCCACCGGGGTCAGAGGGAAGCTGAGTTCCGGCGCGAGCTGGGTGGTTGTTGCGCTCAGGACCTTGTTGATCAGCACCCAGCAGAGAGCCCACCCCAGCACAATCCCCACCGGCAGTATGCCCAGCGCGATGGCGGTCGTCTCGATGAGGAACGACCGGCCGACCGCCCATGGCCTGGAGCCCAGGGTCAGCCTGGTGGCGATCTCCTGTTTGCGCTCCAGCATGGTGATGCTCATCATGGTGAAGATGATCGCGATGCCTATCCCCATCACCATCACCAGTACGACGTTGAACATCGGCCGTATCGCCTTGTTGATGGTCGAGTCGATGGCGATCATGGTGCTGCTCTTGGTCTGAACCTTGTAGACTCCCGGCATGTGCCTCAACGCCTCGGCGACGCTGGCGTCCTTGCCGGGCGCGGTCTTGATGAGCACCAGGTTGTAGCGGTCGCTCCCGGTAAGGCGCTGGACGTAGCCCAGGTCCACGTAGCAGCCGACACCCAGGGGCTCCCTCACGAAGCCCTGGATAACCAGCTCCAACGGTCCCACCGCGGTCTCCACGGTCACGCGCTGCCCGACCTTCAACGGGACCTGCCGCGTCAGCGACCGGTTCACCAGCATGCCGCCTGCCGTGGGCGGGCCCTGCCTGCCTCCCGCCGGGAACAGCCCGTGCATCAGCGTAGTGGCGCCGAACGCCTGCACGTCGATATCGATCGAGCGCCCCGACGCGCGCAGCCGGGCGGGTGAATCGATGGCCGGTTCGGCGCGCGTCACGCCGTCCATGCCACGGACCTGGCTGAGGAACGCGGATCCCTCAGGGCTGGGCAGGTAAGCCGCGACGTCCCAGGTGACCACCTGGTGGAACTGCTTGTCCAGGATGTGCTGGATCGAGCTTATGGCGCCTCTCACAGTCACCAGGGTGCTTACGGTCAGCACCAGCCCCAGAGCCGTGAGCACCGTCCGCTTGCGGTTTCGGGACAGGTTCCTCAAGGGAAAGCGCAGCCACGCGGGAAAGATCTTCCTGCGCTCGGCCCTCCTCTTGTCGGCTCCTGTCGGCTCGCGCAGTGTCACCCCTGCGTCCACCCGCATCGCCGCCGCCGGCACCACCCCGGCGGAGTTTCTCGCCGGCATGACCGCGCCCAGCACCGAGAGCAGTATCGCCACCGCGATCCCCAGCGTGATGATCGCCCAGGGCTGTGTGCTGACCGAGACCGGGGGCAGCCCCAGGGTACCGGCGTACGCCCGGACGGTCAGCCGGCCCAGCACCACGGCCGCCGCCGCGCCCAGCAGTCCGCCGGTCACGCCGAAGAACACGCCGTACTGCATGAAGTGCCTGACTATCGTGCCCTTCTCGTAGCCGAGCGCCCGTGCCGTCCCGATCTGTCGCTGCTCGGTGTAGATGATCCTGGCCAGGGTTATGTATATGGCGAGGGACGCGACCCAGAGGAAGATGAGGGTGAAGAACACCGCCACGTTCTTCATGTTCTTCAGGTCCATCTCGATGAGCCGGGTGCTCTGCTCGTCGGCCCCGCTGTTGGCGCCCACCACCCCGTAGGGCGCCATGCGCGCCGTCATCCCCTTCATGGTGCTCTCGAGCGCCGCCGGGCGGGCGTCCTTCGCTCTGAAGGCGACCACGTTGTAGCGGTCGGTGCCGAAGATGCGTTGCACGTCGTCCTGTCTCATGAAGATGACACCGAACTGGGCGGGGTCGCTCAGCATCGTGTTCTGGTCGGCGACAAGCCGCAGGAAACGCGGGCTCGATCCCGAGCCTGACATCGTCACCGCCAGGTTCTTACCGTTCACGATGAGCTTCACGCTGTCGCCCGGCTTGAGGTCGAACTGCTTTGCCAGGTGGCGCTCCGCCAGGAACCCGGCGCCGCCCCCCGCGGGCGGGTAGGTTCCCGACTCCACCATCAGCCCGTTGACGGCCGACCTGCCATCGTCAGGCAGGGACACCACCCGAAGTGTGAGCTCCTTGCCCTTGACCGAGGCCGACGTCTCCTTCTCGATGGTCGCCTGGACCGCCTTGATGTTCCGCAGCGAGCCAAGGGGCGCGACGGCCTCGGCGGGCACGGCGCGGGCCTCGATCTTGAAATCCTCGTACGAGGTCCTGCCGAAGATGTAGTTCACCCAGCCGTCGAGAGCGCGGGGGACGATCAGCATCGTCGTCAGGATGGCAGTCCCCAGCACCACGATTACCAGGACAGCGACGACCTGCGACTTGTGCGAGCGCATGTCGCGCAGAAGCTTCCTGTTCAAAAGACTCAAGGGCGTCACCTGCGTAGCCGAAAAACCAACGGGCGGGTGCCGGTCGAATGTGCGTCTTCGAAACTGTAATCGACACCATGCACCGCCACTCTTGAACCTCTAGAATATAGGCAGGCGGACCCGACCTGAAAGGCGCGACATGAAATTCCTTTACGCAATGCAGATCATAGGCGGGTGCATCATGCTGGTGGGGTACTTTCCCCAGGTCGCGCAGATCGTCCGCACCAAGACCGTGCGGGACCTGAACATCAAGATGTTCGTGATGCTTTCGGTGGGACTCCTGATGATGGAGGCCTACGCGATAGGCATCGTCGTCCACGACCACAGCGGGCAGGCCTACCTGATAACCAACACTCTGGGGCTGGCGGTGAACATCACTGTGGCCGGGCTGATCGCCTATTACCGCAAGCCGCGAGGCGCTGTGGCTGACGCCACACTGGAGGGAGAAAGCGCCGCCGGCTCCGCCGGCTCCGCCGAGTAGGCGCCTCTCAGATCAGGCGGGCGGCGTGGAAGCCTTCCCAGACCGCGTCCAGCACCTTGCGCGGCTGGACCGCGTCACCTATCACACGCACTTCCAGGCCGTCGACGCCCACCAGTCCGTCCGCGACCTGGGCGGCGGCGGTGAACCCCAGCGCCAGGACCACCGCGTCGCACTCGATGAGTGACTCCGCCAGGCCCGCCCTTACTTTCGCGCCACCCTCTTCCACCTCGAGCAGCTCGACTCCCGGCATCGTCTTCACGCCGCGTGCGTCCATCTTCTCGAGGAGGCTGGCCTGGTTGAGCGTGAAGACCGGCTCGGAGACCAGTATGCCCGCCGGGTCGACGACCGTGACCTCCTTGCCTTGCTCGGCCAGGAAGAGCGCCGTCTCGCAGCCGACCACGCCTGCCCCGGCGACCAGCACCCTGTCGCCTTCGACCGCACTTCCGGTCAGCACGTCGAGGGCGGATAAGCCGCCTGCCAGCCCCGGCGGCGTTACGGCCGGCCCGGCGCCTGTCGCGATGATGACCGCGTCGGGATCCTCGTCCATGATGTCGCCGGCACTCGCCCGAGCGCCCAGCCGCACCTCGATGCCCAGCTTCTCGACCTGTGTCACCAGGTGGTCTAGCAGCCGGCGCACGTCTCTCTTGAAGCCTGGAGCGGATGCCGCGAGCAGGCAGCCCCCCAGCCGGTCCGCGCCGTCCCACAGCGTCACATCCATGCCGCGCCGCGCCGCGGTGACGGCCGCCATCATGCCGCCGGGACCCCCGCCGACCACCAGCAGGCGCCGGGCCGCTCCGACCGGCTCGAGCCCGTACTTCCCCTCCATCGTGCATGACGGATTGACCGCGCAGGAGGCGTACTTGCCGCTGAAGCCGCGCGCCATGCACCCCTCACAGCAGCCGATGCAGGGCACGATGTCCTCGGGCCTTCCCTCGGCGACCTTGCGCGCCCACTCCGGATCCGCAAGGTGCGAGCGCCCCAGCCCGATGAAGTCGGCCTTCCCCTCGCCGAGCACGGCCTCGGCCACCTCCGGGTCGCCGAGCTTGGCGTTGGCGATGACAGGAATGCCCACCTCGCGCTTCACCGCCGCGGCCATCTCGACCTGTGAGCCGAACGGCTCGTAGACCGGCGGTATCGCCCGGTGCCACGCCTCGTAGCAGCCGGCGTCCACGTGGAGGGCGTCCACGCCTTCGTCCTGGAGCATGCGGGCGATCTCGATCCCTTCGCCGAGCTCCCTGCCGCCCTCGATGTGGTGGATGGGCGTCATCTTGAAGACGACCGGCACCGGCCCGCAGGCCGCCTTCACCGACCGCACCACCTCCAGCGGAAAGCGCATGCGGCCCTCGAGGTCCCCGCCGTAGGCGTCCTCGCGCTTGTTCCACAGCGACGAGGCGAACTGGTCGAGCAGATAGCCCCCGTAGCCGTGTATCTCGATGACGTCGATGCCGCAGCCCCGCGCCAGCAAGGCGGCGGCGGCGAATGCCTGGACAATCCTGGAGATTTCCTCGACCGTCAGAGGCCGACAGGTGATCCAGGGCGTCCAGTGGGAAGGGACCGCGGAAGCGGAGACCGGGACGTGATCGGGATCGAAAAAGTAGTTGAACGTGGTGCGCCCGAGGCCCGCGCTAAGCTGAATGCCGAGCTTCGCGCCATAGTGGTGGACCTGCTCGGCCAGCTCGCTCCACAGCATCACCTTGTCCATCGAGTCGAAGGCGTTGAGCGCCGAGCATGGCGACTCGAACTCCGTTGTGACCAGCGCCGCCGCGGGAAAGATCAGCGCGGTGCCGCCCCTCGCCCGCTCCAGGTAGAACTCCATGCCCCTCGTCGTCAGGCTGCCGTCGGGCGCGGGCACGCCGAACATCCCCATCGGTGTCATCACTATGCGGTTCTTCAGGGTCACGGCGCCGATCTTTCCCGGCTCCATCAACTTCACGCGTAGCCCTCCCGGCTCCTACGAGTTATCCTTGAGCGCGCGATTGATTATAAGACCAAGGAGGTCCCCGATGAAGAGCAGGCTCACCACCAGGCTCGCGGCGCTGGCCACTGTGATGGCGCTCGTGTTGCTGGCCGTGTTCGGCACGTCGTGCGGCTCCGCGACTTTCAGCAAGCAGACGCAGGCCCGCATGGAAGCCGCTCTCGACAAGCTCATGTCGGACAACAATATACCCGGGGCGGCGGTGGGCGTGTGGGCTCCGGGCAAGGGTACCTGGGTCGTCGCGAAGGGCAAGGCCGACCTCAAGACCGGGAGGGCGATGACGACCGCGGACAACTTCCGCATCGGGAGCACCACCAAGCCGTTCACGGCGACCGTCGCGCTGCAACTGGTCGACGAGGGCCTGCTGCGCCTCGACGACAAGCTCAGCCTCTACAAGTTCCCGGTCTCGGTCCCCAGCGCCGGCGGTATCACCGTCAGACAGCTGCTGAACCACACCAGCGGACTCTACGATTACGCTGACGCCCCGGCCTTCGACAGCGTATACACCACCGACCCGCTCCATCCGTGGACGACCGAAGAACTGCTGAAAATAGGGCTCTCGCATGCGCCGTATTTCGCGTCCGGGAAAGGCTGGCATTACTCGAACACCAACTACATACTGCTGGGAGTGATCGCGCAGGACCTGACCAACCACACGATCGCGGACGAGGTGCGCAGCCGCATCATCGGCAAGATGGGGCTCAAGAGCACCTTCTACCCGAGCACGCCTGACATGCCCACCCCTTACACCAGGGGGTACATAATAACTCACGGACCTTCACCCCTGGGCCCGCCGGGTACCTACGACCGCACCCTGCAGAGCCCCTCGGTCGCCGGAGCATCCGGGGCGATGATATCGACGCTGGACGACCTTCACTCCTTCGCGCTGGCGCTGGGCCGCGGAGACCTGGTCAGCCAGAAGTCACACAAGGAGCAGACGACCTTCGTGCCCACGGGGAACCAGCAGTTCACCGACTACGGCCTGGGCATGATGCAGTTCGGAGATCTTGTCGGGCACGGCGGGGACATCAACGGGTACTCCAGCAATACGTCCTACTCGCCGTCGACCGGCGCGGTCATAGTGGTGCTGGTCAACAAGGACCCCAACGCAAACGCCAGCGGGCAGGTCGGCATCCTTTTGACGAAGCAGCTGGCGAAGATAGTCTATCCGCAGATGAACTTCACGGGGATGTAACGCAAGAATTCAAGAATAGGGTCAGACCCCTTTCTTGAATTAATATGGGTTGAAGTTCGAGCGCTCACCGGCGCGCACCACGGCCATCCACGCCCGACCCATCAGCCCTTCCATGCCGGCCGCCTCCCTGCCGAAAATGAGGCGGCGATTCGTCTGCCGCCTGGCGCCGAAAAGCTCCTCCGGCTCGAGCGCGCCCGGATACCTCTCCACCTCCGCGCCCAGGTGCTTGCCCCAGTAGACGGGGACCGTGTTGTTCTTGCACGGGTGCCCGTCGGTGAACCAGGAGGTCATCAGGTGCGGCTGGAACTGGAACGAGTACACCGTGGTGCTGAAGGCGGCCTCCATGAACGCGTCGTTCAGGTGCCCCTGCCTCAGGTGCTTTGAGACGTTCCAGGCATGCGCGCAGATCGTGGAGTCGTCGAGCTTCTCCTGCCACCACTCGCGCTCGACCCCGAAGTCGGACAGCGTGGAGTAGTCGGGGATGTGGTCTGAGACCATCTCCTTGGCCACCTTCGGCCCCAGCCGGCCGCGATACTCCTCGAGCAGCGCGTACATCCTCGCGAGACGCGAGTACGAGCCCGCGATGAGAGGCTGGCTGTCAGGATTCATCCCGCCGCTCAGGGCCTGGTCCAGGAACTGGTGGTGGTTTGCCGAGGCGATGGTGGCCTGCCTGGTCGCGTCGTGCTCGTTGAAGTGCGAGTGCGAGTACTCGAAGAGCGACAGGTTGCCGTCGGCGTCGGCCCATGTTGTGTTCCAGTTCATGAGCATGCCGACGGTCATCGCCTTTACCGCCTTGTGCGGGCCTTCCGAGAACACCTTAGCCGCCTCCGAGACGCGCGTGCAGGTCTCCATGGCGATGTTGTTCAGCTCGAACGGAGACAAGCCCTCGCCGTCGTCGGTGACCCCCACCGCGTTGATGACACAGGTGAGCCCTTCACCGTTCATGACTCCCATGCCGAAGAGGGCGGGGATACCGTGTGCCAGGTAAGGGATCTTCCCCTCCACTTCCCGGACGAACAGCGGGAACCGCCCGAACAGCAGGCGGAAGAACGGCGTGACGTCGAAGTTCCACGACATGAAGACGCCTCGGTCCTCGGTGGCCGTGCCGACCGCGCCGAAGTTGGTGCAGCCCGGCATGGCCAGGGACTCCATGATGCGGCGCGCCGCCAGAAGGTCGTCCGCCGCCAGCCCCATCGCGCGCGAGGCGCCCTCCACCTCGGCAAGCGTGTCTTCCTCCGCAGGCTCGGGCATGCGCGTCGCCTCGAGGATTGAAGGCTCCCGCCGCGCCCAGGCCGAGAGCACCTTTACGATCGCCCTCGTGCGAACGCCCGAGACCCGCGCGGCGTCCGCGCCGAGCGCGAAGCGATCCCGGCCACGCACCACGAACTGGTCTTCCGGATACTGCATCGCAACTCCTCGCAGGCCCGGCAGGCCTGCTCTAGACGAGCTTCTTCTGCAGGTTGGTGATGACTTCCTCGGCTTCCCTGACCGTCCGCTCGATGACCTCCTGGACGGTGGGGATGTCGTGCATGAGCCCCTGCACCTGCCCCACGGGCAGGACTCCCTTCTCGAGGTCGCCCAGCTCGGTCGCGATGCGGATCTGCTTGAACGCGTTGGCCATGTAGGCCAGCTGCCTGGCGTTGTCCCATCCGGAGGCGAGCACGCCCATGAACAACTTCCAGTACGGGAGGCCCACCTGCTTGGCTATCGAGCGCGAGTTCGGTATAGCGCGCAGGTAGCCGAACGGGAACAGCCCGTGCTTTGTCGCCTGCCTCGCCGCCGGGGTGTCCTGCACCCGGCACCACAGTCCGTCGAACTTCTTGGAATAGATGGTGTCGTAAACGTCTTTCTCGACCGAGAGCTTCTTGAAGTTCTCGTGCAGCGGGCTCTCCTTGGTAGCCATCAGCCTGGTGCCCATCGCGACACCCTCTCCTCCCAGCGCCAGCACTGCCGCCAGCCCGCGCCCGTCACCGACGCCGCCGGCCGCTATAACAGGGATGTCGACCACGTCGGCAACGCTGGGGACAAGGCAGAACGTGGTCGGCGGCTCGCCGTGGGCGGCCGCCTCGTTGCCAGTGACGATGACACCGTGGGAGCCGTAGTCCTGCGCCCGCTTCGCGTGACGCGAGTTGGTCACCGTCGCCAGCACCTTGCCGCCGTACTCGTTGGCCGCGTTCACTATCCAGTCGCCCTTGCCCAGCGAGAAGTTGATAACGGGCACCTTCTCCTCCAGCATCACGGCCGCGTTCTCGGCCGCCCCGGGGAACAGCAGCGAGGCGTTGCCCCCGAAAGGCTTGTCGGTGAGCTCTCTTATCCTGTGCACGGACTCCCTGGTCTCCTTGGCGTTCAGGGCGCCGGTGGCCAGCAATCCCAGTCCTCCCGCGTTGGAGACAGCCGCGACCATCTCCGGCACGCTGATCCAGCTCATGCCCGAGAGTATGATCGGGTGCTCGATTCCCAGGAGCTCGGTGATGCGTGTCTTCATTGGACCTTCCCTTTCTCCAGCTTCTTCTGTCGACGCGCCAAATTATATCCATTTTTCGCGGCGCGTGTGACCCGCTGGGACTTGAGCCGGAACCATGTGGTAGGATAATTGCGAGCGGCAACCGATGCGTTCAACTATCCGGGCGAGATATGAAAGAACAACCACCGAACATCAGACCGGCGACCCAGGAGGACGTTCCCGCCATTGCCTCGATCGTCCTCGAGCTGGGGTGGTTCTCGAGCGTGAACGAGCCTCACATCAGGCGGCAGCTGGACATGTGCAACGCCGACAAGAGCCACACGCTGCTCGTCGCCGAGAACAACCACGGCAAAGTCTGCGGATACATCGCGGTGCACTGGCTCCCCTACCTCATCCTGCCGGGCTCCGAGGGATTCGTCTCGGAGATGTTCGTCCTGAAGAACGAGAGACAGAGAGGTTACGGCCGCGTGCTGATCGAGGCGGTGAAGGAGCTCGCCACTGAGAAGGGCTGTGTGCGCCTTGCGCTGCTCAACAGCCGCAACCGCCCCTCCTACGAGCGCGAGTACTACAGGAGGCTCGGCTGGACCGAGCGCCCCGAGATGGCGGACTTCGTTTATCCCCTGGGCATCGAGTAGAAAGCACCGGCCCGGAGCCTTCACCCAAAAGATAGTATCGCCTGAGCGGCGCCCGCCGGCGCCCTGGAAAGTTTCAGGAAAGTGATGGAGAACGAATTCGGAGGCGACCAGCCCGGTGTCGAGGGGCCTTACCTCACCTCACGGGTCGGCAGGATCTACATCGAGGACGGGGTCGGCGTTGTCGAGGTGACCCCCCAGACCGTAAAGGCCGAGGACATCGAGGCCCACGTCTCCCTGATGCTCAGCCTGACCCAGCAAGCCGAGGCCATGGCGATGCCCGTCCTCCTCGACCTGGGGACCCTTCAATCGGTCGGCTGGGAAGCCCGCCTCTGCGGCGGCGAGCTCATCCGGCCGGAGTGGAACAAGAAGCTCGTCTTCCTCTACCACAACCCCTTGCAGAAGATGATCGCCGGCTTTTTCGCCGGCGCCAACCGCCCCCAGTATCCATGGATAATCTCCTCCGACCGCGAGGCCTCGATGCGCTGGCTGAGAGGGCCCGACGATGCGCCCTCGCCGGGCGAGTTCGACGCGGCGAAACCGGCCGGCAGGCTCGAGGAGGCGAGCGACGCGCTCTTCCGGATGGGGCTGCGCAACCTGGTGGTCAAGCCGCGTCCATCAGGTGAAGCTGACGATATCGACGCCATACTGGCGGGAATAGCGATGCTGGCCGAGGATATGCGCAACTTCTTCGAGGAAAAGGAGCAGATGCAGGAGGAGGCCGTCAAACGCCGGGCGCGGCTGGTGGAGGTCGTGCAGATGAGGACGGACGAGGTCCGGGAGGTCAACGAGTCGCTCAAGCATGAGATCGTTATCCGCAGGCAGGCCGAGGGCGAGCTCAAGCGGATAAACATCGAGCTCGAGAATTTCGCCCGCACAGTTTCGAACGACCTCAAGACTCCGCTCACGGTGATAATCGCGGGCGCCGACACGCTTGCCCGCATGCTCGACTCCTCAGGGGTCGGCCCCGGCGAGATGAAAGAGATGGCTGACCTGATAGTCAAGAACACCCGCAGGGCCAACCAGATGATCGACGACCTGATGGACCTCGCCGAAGTCGAGGGGATCGCGGTAGACGTCTCGGATGTCGACCTGGGCGAGGTCGTCCGGCGAGTGCTGCGCGACAGGCCGGAGTTGACCGCGAACGGCGCGACGGTGGAGGTCGCGGGCGACCTCGGGACCCTGATGGCAAACGAGACCCACATGTTCGAGCTGTTCTCGAACCTCATCGCCAACGGGGTCGAGCACAACAGCGCCGACCAACCCAGGGTGGAGATCTCGATGCTCGAGCAGCAGGACTCGGGGGGCCGGTTCCTCCTCCGCGACAACGGTCCCGGTATCCCGTCGGGCGACCTCGACTCCATCTTCTTCCCGTTCTACGCGGGCGGCAAAGGGAGGCCCGGGCTGGGCCTGTTGATGGTTCAGAAAGTAATTCGCCGCTACGGCGGCACTATCAGGGCTTACAACGACGGTGGAGCCTGCTTCGAGTTCACACTGCACAACTACGCTTGAGGCGATCTCACCATGCGAAAGGGACCAGGCGGAACCGGGTTCTCGCCGCGTACTCGGAGTAACCCGGCATCTCATCCCGCAACATCCTGTCCTCCAGCGCGGTCCTGACCACGACTACCTCCGCCAGGGCGCCAGCGGGCAGGAAGGCCCACCACGATCCCAGTATCAACGGGTAGGTCAGCGTTGAAAGGACCTGCGGGGAATACCCGGGTGTCTCACCAGCCGGTAGGGACCAGAAGTGATGACCTGCTGTCCCCTGTCGTCCTGTATGCGCATCGTGCACTCGAAGTAGGGGTTGGCCATCATTACCCACATGCCGATGAAGAAAGCCGGCAAAAGCAGGACCACACCCGCGAGCGTCGCCTTGACCGGAACGTGTGACCAGAGGAAGACGGCGATCCCGCGCCTCCCGTAGTGGTCGAGCCTCTGGCTTTCCGTGGCACTCATCGTCGCACCTCCTCCCACACTTTAAATCCGTTCCCGGTCATGGTACAAATCGGTCACGAGTTCAGGAGTCTTCCCTCCCGGTGCGCGTCGGCGGTATCGGACGAATGAGAGGCACTGGCATGTATTGCCCGCACTGCGGCAAGCAAGTTGGCGACAAGGATGAGTTCTGCGAGCACTGCGGGGTGTCACTGGACGACCCGGTTACGGCACCCCCGGCGACCGCGTCCGCCGAGTCGCTTCTCTTCTCTTTCGGGCCGTTCGGAGTCTCGATCTGTGACGGCCCGTACTCGATGTTCAAGTGGCAGCGCAAGAACGCGTCATTCATCGAGATGACCAACTTCCGCCTCTGCGTCGTGCCCAACAATGTCCCCGGGTTGTTCAAACTGCCGGCGGTCCTGCCGTCGTCGAGGGCGAGCTTCCAGATCCCTTATTCGGCGATAACGTCCTTCGAGGTCTACCCGCATCCGGCCGGGCTCGGGCTCATGCAGGTGCTCGATATTACCTACGTCGAGGGCGGGATGCAGTCTGAGAAGTCCATCGCCTCCTACAAGGAACGCATCGAGCAGGCCGCGGGGATAATCGCCGCAGGCCGCGGCGCGGCAGCCCCCGTTACTTACCCCGCTTCTTGAGCATCTCCTGAAGCGACTCGATCCTGTCCTTGTTGTCCCGCGCGCCGATGTAAGTCCTGAAGAGCCACTCCTGGGTCTTCATCGCCGTGTCCATGCTCTGGTCCAGCACGCTGATGCTCAGCTGCTTGGTCTCGGCCAGGCAATCGCGGTCGTAGGCGGCCATCTCGCGCGCGATCTTCATGACCGACTCCACCACCTCGCCCGTGGGGAACACCCTGCTGACGTAGCCGAGCCGGAACGCTTCGGCCGCGTCGATGATGCGGCCGGTGAGCGCGAGCTCGCGCGCCGCCCCCAGGCCGATTATGCGCCACAGCGGGTCCAGCAGCGGGTTGAGGGTCAGGACTATCT
>DAIQAV010000053.1:0-12360 GCA_036781505.1 Candidatus Anoxymicrobiaceae bacterium
GCCGTGCGGCGGCCACCTCGCGGTACACGGTGAGCCCGCCGACGCCGGAATCGAACACCAGGATGGTCGCGGGGGCGCTCGAGGGCATGGCAGGTGTCGCGTGTGGGTTTGGCATCGGATTGGAAAGCTAAGGCATGGCATCCGGCGGGAAACAATGGGTCGCCAGGAATGCCAATCGCGAAATTGCCATTGAAGGTTGTACAAATAGTGGCCACACTCCCCAACGGAACAGGGGTTTCGGGGGTAATCCGTGGCCAAAAACATCGTTCTTTTCTCAGACGGGACGGGCAACAGCTCGGCGAGCCCATTCAAGACCAACGTCTGGCGGCTCTATCAAGCGATCGACATCAAGCCGCCGACCGATCCCAAGGATCCACAGCAGATCGTCTATTACGACAACGGCGTCGGCACCGAGAACTTCAAGCCGATCGCCGCGCTTGGCGAGGCGCTCGGTATCGGCGTCTGGCAAAACGCCAAAGACTTCTACACCTTCGTTTGCCGCAACTACGACGTGGGCGATCAGATTTACGGCTTCGGTTTCAGCCGCGGCGTCTTCACCATCCGGCTGGTGATGGGCTTGATCGGCAAATGTGGGATCGTGAAGACGAAGCCGCACAGCGAAGCCAAACTGCGCGAAGCCATAGAGATGGCTTACGAAGCCTATCGGCGCGATTTTCTGCTGCGCGCATCGCGGCGAAACATGATGCCGTATCACTGGATCATGCGTCAGCCACGATACCGCAGCGAAGGCGGCCAAAAGACCACGATGATCGATCTCACCAATGGACATGACGACTCGATCCAACAGTGGTTCGTCGATGTGCCATTCCTCGGTGTTTGGGACACCGTCGATGCTTATGGAATGCCGATCGATGAGTTGAAAATGGCGATCGATCAACGCGTGTGGCCGCTGAGCTTCGCCGATCGCGATCCGGCGAAGCGCATCAAGGTGATCCGCCACGCCCTGTCGCTCGATGATGAGCGTCCGACGTTCCGTCCTGTCCTCTGGAATGAGGAGGTGCAAGACCCGGCCAATCCGAACGATCCAAAGGCGCGGATCACCCTCGAACGCAAACATATCCAGCAAGTCTGGTTCGCTGGTGTGCATGCCAATGTCGGCGGCGGGTATCCTGACGACGGGCTGGCCTATTCGGCGCTCGATTGGATGATGAGCGAAGCGTCCGGTTGCGATCTCCGCTTCATCCAGCATTGTCGCGACGAGGTGCGATGGCACGCCAGTCCGCATGGCGAGCAATACGATTCCCGCGCCGGTGTGGCGGGCTATTATCGCTACGGACCGCGCGATATGTCGCTGTTATGCAATGACGAGCGGCATGGCGTCAAAGTGCCGATCCCATGGGTTCATGTGGACGCGTTCGATCGAATCGCGCGTCACCAAAGAGCTTACGCTCCCGTCGGTCTCAATACGCGTTTCCAACTGACCGGCGGAGATAACACACAGTATCCGCCGGCGGAGTTTCTGATTCCTGAGTTGGATCGACTGGAAAACGCCTGGGACATCGTCTGGTGGCGGCGGCTCGCCTATTTTGCGACGCTCGTCGCGACCGCCTTTGTCGCGCTTTTCTTCGCAGCGCTAATCATGAACTGGCCCAAGGCGGTTCTGGCTTCCGTGGAGCCCATCCTATCCGGCCTCGCCGGTGCGCGAATCAGCGAGCTGGCAAATTGGATATTCACAAAAGGAGCCTCGGGCATCACGTTCGCATTGCCGGGTTGGCTGACCGCGGTGTTGCCGTCGTTCTCCAAATATCCGCTGACGGCAATCTTGTCGCTCGCAATTCTTGCTCTGCTGTTCTTCTGGCTGTCGCCCGCTTTGCAGGCCCGCATCGGGCGTTTCGCCGAGTGGGGCTGGGCGGGGCAGAAGGGGTTGCCTGTCGTGGGTGCGCCGGAGCCGAATTGGATGAACACTATCGCGCGCCCAGGGCGGAAAGTGCCAGAGGTGCTGGAACTACCGCCCCAGCGTCTCCGCCGACTCGGAGGAGCCCGGCGTCTGCGACAGGTGCGAGGCGGCGCTCGAATCCATGGGGCGCTGAGTTGCGCCTCAAGCAGATGAAGCGCTCGACCACCAACGGCCTCATCCTCATCCTGGTCGCGGCGGCCGCGATACTCCTCGATCAGGTCGCCAAGGCTTTCGTGGTGGCCTACGTCGAGCCGGGGCGCTCGATAACCCTGATACCCCACGTGCTCTCGCTGACGCACTCCACCAACTCCGGCGCTGCCTTCGGCCTCTTCAAGGGGAGCGGGCAGATCGTGTTCCTGGCCGCGCTGGTGGTGGTGGTGCTGACCTTCGCATGGTTCTTCGCCTTCAGAAAGAAGCAGAGCGTCTGGTCGTTCGTCGGGCTCGGCCTGATAATCGGGGGCGCCCTGGGGAACCTGATAGACCGTGTGGCTCGTCATAACCATCAGGTAGTCGATTTTTTCGACCTCGGCTGGTGGCCGGTGTTCAATGTAGCGGATATCGCCATCGTGGCCGGTGTTATAATCGTGGTGGTGGTCACCGCGCTGGAACTCTGGCGCGAGGACGCCGAGAAACCCTGAAGACCGAGGTGTTCTGAGCTTTGCATAGAGTGCTCTTCCAGATAGGCGGATTGACCGTTTACTCCTACGGCGTCATGCTGGCGGTGGGCTTCATCGTGGGGACGCTGGTGGCGCGGTATCGCTTCAGGATGCAGTTCAAGAATCCCGACATCATCCTCGACTTCGTGCTGGCGGCGGTCGTCGGCGGGATCATCGGCGCCAGGCTCTTCTACGTGGCAGGCAACTGGTCCGAGTTCAGGGGCCACCTGGGCAAGATATTCACATTAAACATGTCAGGCCTGGTCTTCTATGGCGGGCTTGTCTTCGGGCTGGCCCTGGTGGTCGCCGTGGGCCTCTGGAAGAAGATCAAGTTCTGGTCGATCATGGACCTGGCCGGACTCTGCGTGCCGCTCGCCCTGGCGTTCGGCAGGGTCGGGTGCTTCCTGAACGGCTGCTGCTACGGCAAGCCGACCACCCTGCCGTGGGGAGTCACTTTCCCCACCGCGGCGCCACTGGTTGCCCGTCATCCGACCCAGCTCTATGAGCTCATACTCGACCTCGCCCTGTTCGGCTTCCTGTGGTGGAAGAAGGACGACTTCGCGCGCGACGGCACGGCGTTCTGGCTGTTCGCGCTGGGCTATGGCGTCATACGCTTCTCGATGGAGTTCCTGCGCGACCACACCACCGCCAACGCGGGGTTCGCGTTCCAGATGATGAGCCTGGCGCTGGTCGTGGTGGCCGCCGGTTTCCTGCTGTTCAGGTACCGCGTCCTGCCCGCCGCCGGAAGCGAGAGCTTTTGACGGGCGCTCGCAAGTCGGTCCTCGCGGGCCGCGCTGACGAGGGCGAGCGGCTCGACGTCTTCCTCTCCACTCACGCGGCGGTTTCCCGCTCCAGGGCGCAGCGCCTCATCGCGGAAGGCCTCGCCTTCCTCGACGGCGCTCCAGCCCGCAAGAACCACCACGTCTCGGCCGGCGAGGAGATCTCCTGGGAGATCCCGGAGCCGGAGCCGGAGGAGATCGTCCCCCAGGACGCGGAGCTGGGGATCGCTTACGAAGACGAGGACATCATCGTGGTGGATAAGCCCGCCGAGATGGTGATGTATCCCGGGCCCGGCCACAGCGGCGGCACGCTCCTGAACGCCCTTCTCGCCCGATACCCCGACATCGCGGGCGTGGGAGGCAAGGGCAGGCCGGGGGTGTTCCACAGGCTCGACCGTGGAACCTCGGGCCTGGTGGCGATCGCGAGGAGCCAGAGCGCCTACGACGCCATGGTCGCCGAGATGCGGGACCGTCAGGTCTCCCGGGTGTACGAGGCCCTGGTCGTCGGCTCGATGGCTGCGGACACCGGCACCATAGACGCGCCGATGGCCCGGAGTCGGGGGAACCGCAAGAGGATGGCGGTGGACAGGGTCGCCGGCAGGCGCGCGGTATCCAGGTTCAAGGTGCTGGAGAGGTTCGCGACTGAGTTCACGCTCCTCGAGGTCACGCTGGAGACCGGCCGCACGCACCAGATAAGGGTCCATTTTGCCCACGTGGGGCACCCCGTTGCGGGCGACCCGGAGTACTCCAGGGGAAGGTCAGGGAAGCAACTGGGGCTGGAGCGTCAGTTCCTTCACGCCAGGCGGCTCTCTTTCGAGCACCCGGTCACAGGCGAGCGGATCGCGCTCGAGTCCGAGCTGCCGGAGGACCTGCGCGTGGTTCTGGAGAGGCTGCGTCTGGGCCGCTGAGAGACCTAGGCCTCGATCTTGCGGCCGACGATGTTCGCGATGGACCGCAGCTTTTCCATCATCGAGTCGAACTGCTCGATCGTCAGAGACTGCGGGCCGTCGCACAGAGCGGCGTCCGGGTCGTTGTGGACTTCGACCATCACCCCGTCGGCTCCCGCGGCGATCGCCGCCAGTGCCATCGGCTCAACCAGGTGGTTGCGCCCCGTGGCGTGCGCGGGGTCGGCAATCACGGGCAGGTGAGAAAGCTCCTTGATGGCCGCCACGGCCGAAAGGTCGAGCGTGTTGCGAGTGTACGTCTCGAAAGTCGTTATGCCACGCTCGCAGAGCAGTATGTCGCGGTTCCCCTCGATTATCACGTACTCGGCGGCCAGCAGCAGGTCTTTGATGGTGGAGCTCAAGCCCCGCTTCAGCATCACCGGGTGGCCGCTCTTACCGACCTCGGTAAGCAGCGCGAAGTTCTGCATGTTGCGCGCGCCCACCTGCAGCATGTCGGCATAGCGGGACACCAGTTCGACGTTGCGGGGGTCGGTGACCTCGGTGATTATCGGAAGGCCGGTCTCCTCGCGGGCCTCCGCCAGGTACTTCAGCCCTTCCTCGCCGAGCCCCTGGAAAGAGTAAGGCGAGGTGCGCGGCTTGAAGGCTCCCCCGCGCAGCATCCCGGCGCCGGCCTTCTTAACCGCGCGCGCTATCTCAAGCAGCTGGGACTCGCTCTCGACCGCGCACGGCCCGGCGATCACTACGACGCTGTCCCCGCCGATGCGCGTCCCTCCGACCTCGATGATGGTGTTCTCGGGGTGGGCCTCACGCCCGGCGAACTTGTAAGGCTGGAGGATGGGGATGATGTCCTCTATGCCCGGCATGCCCTGCATCTTCTCGACCACGCGGGTCTTGTCGTCGCCGACGATCCCGATGACCGTCTTCTGGACACCGTATATGGGGTGGGTTCGCAGGCCGAACGAGTGGACCTTCTCGATCACGTTCTCGACCTGCTGCTTGGACGCTCCCGCTCCCATGACGATTATCATCTCGACGCTCCATTCGAATCTTGTGCCCGGATCACCTAATACTAAGGGAAAGGCCCGCGAAATGCATTTGCACGGCTAGTGTTCCGTCCCACCGCTACCTGGGCATTCTAGCGCCGCTACATCCACGCCTGCTTCGTTCCGCTCCCTCGGAGTACTCAGCGAGTACGACTCTGTCGCGCGCCTTGCACGCCCGGCGCCCCGACTCTCTCGGTGCGTCAAGCTAGCTGTGGGACGGAACACCGCTAGAAGAGGGTGGCGTCCTCTTCGGACCAGCAGAGGTTGCCCTCGTCGTCGAAGAAAGCCACCCCCCGGCTGCCGCCGACCCTGTCGATGCTCTTGCCGGCCATGTAGCGGGAGACGTAGTCTTTGAGGCCCTCGATGCGCGACAGCCCTGATGCGACTGTTTTCTGAGCCGCGACCAGCTCGTCGACTGCCTGCCCGACATCCAGAGGGGGAGCGTCGGGCCTGCGGCGCTCGGACGGCCTGCGCGACTCGAGCGGGCAGTCGGCCTGGAAGTCGCACCAGGGGCAAAGGTTGTTCTTGCAGGGATTGAAGTCCTCGGCCTCGATGCGCCCCGCCACGCGCTCGACAGTCTCTAGCGCGCGAGCCTCGCGCTCGGGAGTGATCACGAAGCTGGCCTTGTGGTCCATCATCACGTAGTGGAAGGTGACCAGGCTCACGGGCACCTCCCAGATCTTTTTCGCGGCTATCTGGTAAAGGGGAAGCTGCAGGTCCTCCTGGAGCCGGCGCGCGGGCGGCAGGCGGCGGTTGGTCTTGTAGTCGATGATCTCGAAGCCGCCCTGCTCGTCCCTGTCGAGGCGGTCGATGACGCCTGAGAGGTCGCAGAACCCCAGGTCGATGCGGAACCGGTGCTCGAGGGCCGCCGGGACCTGGAAGCCGCGCGGGTTATTGGAGATGTTGTTCCTGTAGAAGAGCTCGAGGGTGGACTCGGCCTGCAGGAAGTAGCGGGCCTCCTCCTCGGGCGTATCGTAGCCTTCGCAGACCCAGCAGGAATCGAGGTGGTCGAGCAGGTCGGCGAGCGGCCGGGGGTCGGGCGTGGGCACCGAGTAGAGCCACTCCAGCGCCGAGTGGATGCTCGAGCCGAAGCTCAGTGCCGGGGCGGGAAGCGTCGGGCGACCCTCGACGTAGGAGAACCTGTACTGCAGGGGGCAGGTCAGATATGTGGATATCGCGCTGTAACTGAGCTTCATGTCGTGCTCCGGGGTAGAGGGCCTACAAATATTATTGTGATTATAGACTCATGCAGTGACAATTGTTCCGGCAGGCAAGGAAACGAGCGCGGGCGCCAGAACTATAAGACGGCCATCGACAGTGCCGTCGAAAGCGGGAGTGAGCTTGTCCCCTGAATTTGCACACCTTCACGTTCATACGGAGTACTCCATCCTGGACGGCGCCTGCCGCATAGACGACGCGCTGGAGGCCGCCAAATCAATGGGGATGGAGTCGCTCGCGATAACCGACCACGGGGTCATGTACGGCGCCCTCTCCTTCTACCAGAAGGCGAGGAAGGCCGGCATCAGGCCGCTGATCGGCTCGGAGGTCTACGTGGCCCCCCGCGGCCGGCTCACCCGCGACGGCGGGCTCGAGGAGCAGCCTTTCCACCTGGTGCTCCTGGCCAGGGACAACACCGGCTACCGGAACCTGATGCGCATCGTAACCCGGGGGTTCCTCGAAGGCTTCTACTACAAGCCGCGCGTCGATTACGAGGTCCTGTCGGAGAACAGGGAGGGGCTTATCGCCCTGTCCGCCTGCCTTAAGGGAGAGGTGCAGGCCCACCTGCTCAGGGAGGACCCCGGCGCGGCCGGCGCGGCGATCGACCGCTACCTGGAGCTGTTCGGCGACGACGGCTTCTACCTGGAGATAATGGATCACGGAATACCGGAGCAGGCCAAGGTCAACCAGATGCTGGTCGAGATAGCGCGCCGGAAAGGCGTCGGCCTGGTGGCGACCAACGACGTCCACTACGTGCGCCGCGAGGACGCCAAGCCCCACGACCACCTGCTCTGCATCCAGACCGGCAAGCTGCTTTCCGAGACCGCGCGGCTGAAGTTCTCGACCGAGGAGTTCTACCTCAAGTCGGGTTCCGAGATGGAGGCCATCTTCCCGGACTTTCCCGAGGCTCTCTCGAACACCGTGGACATCGCCTCGAGGTGCAACGTGGAGATCCCGCTCGATCAGGTGTACCTGCCCACCTACCATGCCCCCGACGGCTACGACCTGGACTCCTACCTGGAGCACCTGGCCCGCCAGGGGGTCAGGAAACACTACGGCGAGGAGCCGGAGGTGGAGGTGGAGGAGAGGCTTCAGCACGAGCTGGCGGTGATAAGGTCGCTGGGCTTTTCGGGATACTTCCTCATCGTGTGGGACTTCGTGAAATACGCCAAGGAGCAGGGGATAAAGGTCGGGCCCGGCAGGGGTTCCGCCGCCGGCAGCCTGGTCGCCTACACGCTGGGCATCACCACCATCGATCCCTTGAAGTACAGCCTGCTCTTCGAGCGATTCCTCAACGCCGAGCGCATCGCGCTGCCCGACATCGACATCGACTTCAGCCACTTCCGCAGAGCTGAAGTCATCGACTACGTCGCCGACAAGTACGGACGCGACAGGGTCTCGCCGATAGTGACCTTCTCGAGGCTGAAGGCGAAGGCCGCGGTCAAGGACGTGGGACGGGTCAAGGAAGTGCCCTACGCCCGCATGGACCTGCTGACCAAGATGATCCCCGATGACCCCAACATGACCATCGACCTCGCTCTGGAGCAGAGCGGCGAGCTTCGCGACGCTTACGACACCGATCCCGAGGTCCGCGAGATCATCGACACCGCGCTGAGCCTGGAGGGCATGGTCAGGCACGCCTCGGTGCACGCCGCCGGGGTCGTCATAGCCGCGGACGCCATCGATTCCTATGCGCCGCTCTCGGTGCAGCAGAAGGCGGGGGAGAGCTCCAACGTCATCACCACTCAGTACGACATGTACGACGTGGAGAGGCTGGGGCTGTTGAAAGTCGACATGCTGGGGCTCAAGACCCAGAGCCTGCTCGAGCTTGCGGTCAAGATGATCAAGAAGCGCCACGGCATCGACCTCGACATCGACGAGCTGCCGATGGATGATCTCCAGACGTTCAAGCTCATCCAGCAGGGGATGACGGTCGGCACTTTCCAGCTCGCCAGCCCCGGGATGCGCGCGCTGATGCGCGATATGGTCCCCAGCAGGTTCGAAGACATAATCGCCCTGATAGCGCTGTTCAGGCCCGGGCCGCTCAAGCAAAACATGCACAAGACGTTCGTCGACCAGAAGCACGGTCGACAGAAGGTGACCTACCCACACGAATCGCTTAAGGAGATACTGCACGAGACCTACGGCGTGATCGTCTACCAGGAGCAGGCGATGCAGGTGGCGCGCAAGATGGCCGGGTACACCGGCCTGGAGGCCGACGAGCTCCGCAAGGCCATCGGGAAGAAGAAGGCCGACCTCATGGCCCAGCACAGGGAGAAGTTCATCAGCGGTGCGATCGCCAACGAGGTCGACCAGGCCACTGCCACGCGGGTGTTCGACCTCATCGAGACGTTCGGCGGCTACGGGTTCAACAAGTCCCATAGCACCGCCTACGCGCTGGTGAGCTACCAGACCGCCTACCTGAAGGCGCACTACCCGCCGGAGTACATGGCCGCGCTGATGACGATCTACATGGACAACCAGGACAGGCTGGTGGAGTACATAAACGAGTGCAGGACGATCGGCCTGGGGGTGAGGCCGCCGGACATCAACATCAGCGAGGGCGACTTCACGCCCGAGGAAGACTACGTGCTGTTCGGGCTGTCGGCGGTGAGGAACGTCGGAGGGGCGGTAGTGGAGCAGATCGTCGCCTGCCGCGATGAGGGCGGGCCTTTTGCCGGCTTCGAGGACTTCTGCGACCGGGTCCCGGCGAGCGTCCTCAACAAGAAGACCCTGGAGAGCCTGATAAAGGCCGGCGCCTTCGACTCGCTGGACGCGGACAGGAGCTACCTGCTCTCCATCTACGACCACCTGGTGTCGGCGGCGCAGAGACGAAAGAAAGAGCGCGAGGAGGGGCAGGGCACTCTCTTCGGCGGAGGCGACGACGCCGAGCAGATCGACGAGGTGGCGCACATCGAGGTCGTCGAGATACCCAAGAGGCAGAGGCTGGCCTTCGAGAAGGAGATGCTCGGTGTGTATGTGAGCGACCACCCGCTCTCCGAGCACCGCGAGCTGATCGCCGCCCACGCCGACATGGAGGTCTCCCAGATCTCGGGCGACATGGACAAGGCCGTGGTCACGCTGGGTGGCATCATCACCAAGCTCGAGAAGAAGTACAACAAGGCGGGAAAGGCCTGGGGGGTGTTCGTCCTGGAGGACTTCTCGGGGTCGATCGAAGCCCTGGTCTTCAGCAACAAGTACGAGCGGCTCCTGGACGTGCTCGCGAACGACGCGATAGTGCTGGTCAAGGGCAGGCTGGACCTGCGGGAGAACACCCGCAAGATACTGGCCGACGAGGTCAGGTCTCTTCCCAGGGGCTCGATGCGGCCCGAGTGCCTGATCCTCTCTCTGGACGCGGGCAGGTTCACGGAGGAGATGGTCTCGCACATAAAAGAAGTGCTGATGGAGCACACCGGCGAGGTGCCGGTCCAGCTGCGCCTGACGGAGAACGGCGGAGAGGCGCAAATCATAAGGCTTGGAGACCTCTACTCGGTGGACACCGCGGGTGACCTCATCGCCAGGCTCAAGTCGCTCCTGGGCGAGTCGGCCGTCGGGCTCCGCTACCCCCCGGTCTAGGGACAGGTACTTTCTACTCGTTTTTCTACTGGTTGTTCTGCGAATCGATTGAATGCTAGAAAAACAGAGTGGAAAGTACCTGTCCCTACTCGTAGCGGGTGACGGTGTTGACGTCGGGATCGGCGAAGCAGTCGGGGCAGAAAGCGACTATCTTGGCCCCGTCGCAGCCGAAGCCGTAGTCCTCCAGCTTGACGCACTGGTTGCACAGGGGGATGCCGCAGCCGAGGCAGAGCACCACGCCCGGGTTCTCGCCACAGTGATAGCAGTCAGTGCCATCTTCGATCATCGCAAAGCCCTTCGAGGAGAATAACCGCTACGGTTACGCTATACTTCGATAGTGGCGGACTGGAGCCTCCAATGATGATAAACACGCACGAGTTCACAACACAAGATGACATGCTGGCGGCTGCCGCATCCCTGCGTCGCCCTCGCGGGGCGCCGGTGGACGTGGCGAAAGATGCCGCCTCCATCATCGCGCAGGTGCGCAAGGGGGGAGACGCCGCCCTCCTTGACCTGACCGAGAAGTTCGACGGCGTCCGGCTCGATGCGGACTCGCTCGAGGTCCCGCCCTCGAGACTCGAAGAGTCGTTGGCCTCGCTTGTCGGGCCCCAGCGGGAGGCACTCGAGACCGCGGCGGCAAGGGTTGGCGCGTTCGCGGCCAGGAGCGTACCGCCCGACTGGACCTCGGAGCCCGCACCCGGCGTCACCGTGGGGCAGGTGTCGCGCCCGATAGAGCCCGCCGGCCTCTATGTCCCGGGCGGCAGGTACGCCTACCCCTCCAGCGTCCTGATGACGGGCATTCCGGCGCGAGCGGCCGGCGTGAGCGAGATAGTCTTCTGCGCCCCACCGGGAGAAGGGGGCGAGCCGAGCCCGCTGGTGCTGGCCGCGTGCGCCGTGGTGGGCTCATGCCGCGTCTTCAGCGTCGGGGGAGCCCAGGCGATAGCCGCGATGGCCTACGGCACCGACAGCGTGCCTCGCTGCAGGCTTATCGCCGGCCCGGGCAACGCCTACGTGGCGGCGGCCAAGCGCCTGGTCAGCGGCGACGTGACCGTCGACCTCGATGCGGGACCGAGCGAGGTGGCGATATACGCCGATGAGACCACCGATGCGTCGTTCGCGGCGGCGGACATGCTGGCGCAGGTCGAGCACGATCCCGAGTCGCTGGCGATACTGGTGTCCGAGTCCGGGGAGGCGCTGGGCGCGGTGCGCGCCGCGTTGACAGAGGCGGTAGCCGTCGAGGGTGAGCTCGACCTGGTGCTCTGCGCCTCGCGCGAGCAGTCGATAGAACTCTTGAACGCGATCGCCCCCGAGCACCTGGAGCTCATGGTCCAGGGGGCGGCGGAACTACTTGTCGCAATAAAGTCAGCAGGCGCGGTCTTTCTGGGCCAGTATTCGGCGGTCGCGCTCGGTGATTACGTCGCCGGTCCCAGCCACGTGCTACCGACCGGGGGCACCGCGGCGCGGCTCTCGGGCCTTTCCGCGGCCGATTTCATAAGAAGGATGAACGTCATCTCGTACACTAAAGAGGGCCTGGAGAACGACGCGGAGACCGCTTCGGTGCTCGCGACCGTCGAGGGGCTCGATAACCATGCCCGGTCGATCAGCCTGAGGACTGGCAAGCAATAACAGACGGAGGTGCAAGGTGTCACGAAGCGGAGAATGCGAGCGCACGACCAAAGAGACCTCGATCTGCGTCTCGGTCGACCTTGACGGCAGCGGCGCGACGTCCGTGTCGACCGGCATGCCGTTTTTCGACCACATGCTCGAGCTGATGTTCAGGCACGCCATCATAGACCTCTCACTCGAGGCCAAAGGTGACCTCGAGGTCGACGGGCATCACACGGTCGAGGACACCGGGCTGGCGATAGGGGAGGCGCTGCTCAAGTCGCTGGGCGACAAGAAAGGGCTCACCCGGTTCGGCTCCAGCTTGGTCCCGATGGACGAGTGCATCGCCGAGGCCGCTATCGACATCAGCGGCCGCCCGTACCTCTACTACAAGGTGGAGCTCGAGCAGGAGCCGCTGGGCAACTTCGAGCCCGCCCTCGCGCGTGACTTCTTCCAGGCGCTGGTCAACCAGATGAGCGTGACGGTCCACCTGGAGCTCAGGAGGGGCGACAGCGTTCACCACGGGCTCGAGTCCATATTCAAGGCGTTCGGGCGAGCGCTCAAGGACGCGGTCGCCATCGACCCGCGGGTGAAGCAGGTCCCGAGCACCAAGGGAACTCTCTGATGGCGAAGGTCGGCGTGATCGACTATGGGATGGGA
>DAIQAV010000054.1:0-12236 GCA_036781505.1 Candidatus Anoxymicrobiaceae bacterium
GTGCTGGGGTACTCGGGCGGGGACTTCTGGCTGCTCTCGTCCCTGGACACGGTCGACATGGAGGAGGCCGACCTGCGCGAAGGCCGGCTGGAGCTCGCCTGCGACATGCTGGCTTCGCGCTTCGGCGGCCGGGTCAGGGCGCTGGCGATCGAGCGAGACCTGCTGTTCAAGATAGCCTCGACGAGGGTCCCGGCCGCGGAGGTGCTGTGGGGGCTCAACAGCGGTGAGATCAAGACCATCGATTACCCGCGGCGCTGGAAGGCGCTGCTGGTCGCGGCGTCACTGCTGGGGACCCGATTCAGGAAGAACGGCGGCGGACGCTGACGTAAAAAAAGAGCGCCTCGAGTGAGGCGCTCTGATCTCTACTTGCTCTATCTAGACCAGCTCGAGTATCACCATCGACGCCTTGTCGCCCTGGCGCGTGCCGAGCTTCAGTATCCTGGTGTAACCACCATCGCGGGTGGAGTACCTGGGCGCCACCTCCGCGAACAGCCTGTGGATGACGTCTCTGTCGTTGATGACCTTGAGCGCCTGCCGGCGCGCCGCCACGTCGCCCTTCTTGCCGTAGGTGACGAGCCGCTCGACGACCGGCCTGGCCATCTTCGCTCTGGTCTCGGTCGTGGTTATCCGTCCGTGCACTATGACCTCGCGTGCCAGGTTGGACAGAATAGCTTTCTGATGCGAGGCACTGCCTCCGAGGCGCGGCCCCTTCTTAGGCTTCGGCATCTGAACTCACCCAGTCCTACTCAGGCTGCTTGAGTGAAAGGCCCCGTGAAGCGAGCTTCTCCTTGATCAGCTCGACGGTCTTGGCACCGAGGTTCCTTATTCCCAGCAGCTCGTCTTCGGTATGGCTCACCAGGTCGGCGAGCGTCTCTATCTTGGCTCTCTGCAGGCAGTTGTACGCGCGGACGTTGAGGTCCAGCTCGCTGATGCTGGCATCGAGACCCGCGGCGGTCGCCGACTCGGTCGGCTCAAACACCTCGCCGATGCCGGCTTCCTCTGAGAGGTCGGCCAGCAACGTGATGTGCTCGATCAGTATCCGCGCCCCGATGCTCACTGCCTCGTTCGGCGAAATGCTGCCGTCGGTCCGCACCATCAGGGTCAGCTTGTCGAAGTCGGTCCTCTGGCCGACGCGCGTGTACTCCACCTTGAACGTCACGTTGGTGACCGGCGAGAACACCGCGTCCACGGGGATGACCCCGATGGGGTCGCCCTCCCTCTCGTTGTCCTCGGCGGGAGAGAAGCCACGGCCCTTCTCGACGGCCATCTCCATCTCCAGCTTGCCCTTCTTGGTCAGCGTCGCGATGTGATGCTCGGGGTTCACGACCGTCACGCCCGAGGGGGCGTCGATGTCACCGGCGGTGACCGCTCCCGGCTTGGTCACGCGCAGCTTGACCATGGTCGGCTCGTCGCCGTCCAGGGTGAGCACCAGCTCCTTCAGGTTCAAGATCACCTCGATGGTGTCCTCGCGGATACCCTCCATGGCCGAGTACTCGTGGTGCGTGCCCGTTATCTTCACCTGGGTCACGGCCGCACCCGGTATCGACGAGAGCAGTATTCGCCGCATGCTGTTGCCCAGCGTATGGCCGAGCCCTCTCTCTAGCGGCTCGATGACGAAGACGCCCTCGGTCTCGTTCAGGTCAAGCACCTTGATCTGGGGCTTCTGGATTCCTAGCAAATGTCTTCCCTCCGTGATCCTTGGTCTATCTCGAATAGAGCTCGACGATGAGCTCGTCGCGTATCTGTACATCCGGATTGATGCCCGATGGCAGCTCCATGACAGTCGCCGTCATTCCTTTTCTGTCCACCTGCAGCCAGGGCACCTGCTCGCGGTGGAAGCTGTCGGTCGCTATCTTGAACACCGTCGACTCGCGCGACTTTGGTGCCACCGACACCACCATGCCCAGCTTGGCCTGGTAGGAAGGTATGTCCACCTTCTTGCCGTTGACCTGTATGTGTCCGTGGAGCACCAGCTGCCTCGCCTGCTTGCAGCTCACGGCGAACCCCGCCCTGTACACGACATTGTCCAGCCTGCTCTCCAGCAGGCGTATCAGGTTCTCGCCGGTGCGGCCTTTCTGCTTGACCGCCTTTGCGTAATAGTCCCTGAACTGCTTCTCCATCACGCCGTATACGCGGCGCGCCTTTTGCTTCTCGCGCAGCTGTATCAGGTAGTCGGTCTCTTTCACCCTGCGCCTGCCGTGCTGGCCGGGAGGGTAGTTGCGGCGCTCGACCGCGCAGCGGTCGGTGGTGCACCTGTCGCCCTTGAGAAAGAGCTTGGTCCTCTCCCTGCGGCAGAGTTTGCAGACGGGTCCCGTGTATCTCGCCATAATTTCCTCGGGGATAAGGCCCCTATACTCTCCTTTTCTTCTTCGGCCGGCAGCCGTTGTGCGGCACCGGCGTCACGTCCTTGATGGAGCCGACCTCGATCCCGTTGGCCTGCAGCGTCCTGATGGCGGTCTCGCGGCCGGACCCGGGGCCCTTCACGCGGACTTCCACCTTGCGCAGCCCGTGCTCCGCTGCCTGCTTGGCGACCGCCTCGGCGGCCTGCTGGGCCGCGTACGGCGTGCTCTTGCGGGAGCCCTTGAACCCGATCGTCCCGGCGCTCGACCAGGCGATGGTGTTGCCCTCGGGGTCAGTGATGTTGATGATCGTGTTATTGAACGTGGCCTTGATGTTGGCTATGCCGTTGGGCACGTTCTTCTTTACTTTTTTGCGTCCCCTGGACTTTGTTTTTCCTGCTTTTGGCAACTGCCGTCCTCCTGCTTTATCTACCCGCGGCCTGCTGTCGCTGCTTCTTCTTGATGCCCACCTGCGGCCTAGGGCCCTTGCGGGTCCTGGCGTTGGTATGCGTCCTCTGTCCCCTCACCGGCAGCCCGCGGCGGTGCCTCAGGCCCCGGTAGCAGCCGATCTCCATCAGGCGCTTGATGTTCTGCGCGCGCTCCCGCCTCAGGTCGCCCTCGATCTGGTAGTTCGCGTCGATGAACTCGCGCAGCCTCACTATCTCCTCGTCCGTCAGGTCCCGCACCTTCGTCTCGGGGACCACTCCGGTCCCGTCACACGTCTTGAGCGCGCTGGACCTGCCGATGCCGAAGATGTAGGTCAGAGCGATCTGGACCTGCTTGTCCCTGGGGAGGTCAATACCAGCGATTCTAGCCAAGCTACGTCCTCCGTATTATCTACCCTGCCGCTGCTTGTGGCGGGGATTCTGGCAGATCACCATGACCTTGCCATGCCTGCGTATGATCTTGCACTTGTCACACATCTTCTTTACCGACGGTCTTACCTTCATCTCTCCCTCGCAGTCTAAACGCCTATTTGTGGCGGTAAGTTATCCTTCCTCGCGACAGGTCGTACGGCGACAGCTCCACCGTGACCTTGTCGCCCGGCAGTATGCGGATGTAGTGCATGCGCATCTTGCCGGATATGTGCGCGAGCACCTTGTGGCCGTTGTCCAGCTCTACCCGGAACATGGCGTTAGGCAACGGCTCGAGCACCGTTCCCTCCACCTCTATGGCTTCATCCTTTGGTGCCAAACTTGCTCTGTTCTCCCTAAAAAGCGCACAAAAGCTATATCTTACACGAGCGGTTCCGTTTTTTCCACCGGACGTCTCACGATCCCTGGCCGGTGAGCACTTCCGCTCCCGACTCCGTTATGGCCACCGTGTGCTCGAAATGGGCCGATCTGGAGCCGTCCCTGGTGGCGACCCGCCAGCAGTCGGCGGAGGCCTCCACGTCCGATGTGCCCATGTTGACCATCGGCTCCAGCGCCAGCACCATCCCCGACTTCAGCACGGGCCCCGTCCCGGGCGAGCCGTAGTTCGGCACCGGCGGGTCCTCGTGCATCTGCCTTCCGATCCCGTGTCCCACGAACCTGCGCACCACCGAGAACCCCGCGGCCTCGGCGACGGTCTGTATCGCGCTCGACACGTCCCCCAATCGATTGCCGGCAATGCACGCGTTGATGCCTGCATCCAGCGCGTTCCTGGTCACCAGCACCAGGCTGGCGGCATCCTTGTCCGGCCTGCCGATGATGATCGACACCGCGGCGTCGCCGAAGTAGCCATCCATCTCGACTCCGGTGTCGATGCTCAGGATGTCGCCATCGGCCAGCGGCCGCCCGTCCGGTATGCCGTGCACCACCTCGTCGTTGATCGAGGTGCACAGCGTCGCCGGGAACGGCCCGCACTTCACGAACTCCGGCTGGTAGCCCTTGAAGGCCGGCACGGCCCCCTCGTCCCTGATCATCTTCTCGGCGATCCTGTCCAGCTCGATCGTCGTCACGCCGACGTCGGCCTTGTCCACCACCGCGGTCAGCACCTTCCAGGTGAGCCTGCCCGCGCGCCTCATCTTGTCGATCTCCTCGCGCGACTTGAGGATGATCACTTCGTCACCCGGGCCGAGGCCACCGCGGCCTTTATCTCTTCGAACACCTCATCGGGCGATACCGACCCATCTATGGTGGCCATCTTGTCCGAGGGCCGGTAGTAGTCTATCAGCGGCTCGGTCTCCGCCTTGTAGACCTCCAGCCGGTTGCGCACCGTGTCCTCGTTGTCATCCTTGCGCTGGTAGAGCTCGCCCCCGCACTGGCCGCACACTCCCTGGGCCGCCTTCGGGTCGCTGAGCACGTGGGTGATGCCCGAACAATCCCTGCACATGCGCCGGCCGGTGAGCCGCCCCAGCAGTATCTCCTCCTCGACGTCGATGTTGACGACCAGGTCCAGCGGTCTGCCCTCGCGCTCGAGATAAACATCGAGCGCTTCCGCCTGGTGGATGCTCCTGGGGAACCCGTCCAGTACGAAGCCGTCGGAGGCGTCCGGCTCACCCAGCCTGTCGAAGACTATGCGCTCGACCAGCTCGTCCGGCACCAGGTCTCCGGCGTCCATGTACTTCCTGGCCTCCAGCCCCAGGGGGGTGCCCGCCTTCAGGTTGGCCCGGAAGATATCGCCCGTCGATATCTGAGGGACGCCGTAGGCCTCCACCATCCGCTCCGCCTGAGTGCCTTTTCCTGCGCCCGGGGGCCCCAGGAGCACGATGTTCATCCCTACTCCTTACTTGCTGAGGAACCCCTCGTAATGGCGCATCTGCATCTGCGCCTCGATCTGCTTCATCGTCTCCAGGGCGACACCCACTATGATGAGGATGGCCGCGCCTCCGAACGGCACCTGCCCGACGCCGAACAGCACGAAAGTTATCGCCGGTATGAGCGCTATCGCCGCCAGGTAAAGGGAACCCGGCAGGTTGATCCGGTTGACCACCTTCGCCACGTAGTTGGTGGTCGGCATCCCGGGCCTGATGCCCGGTATGAAGCCGCCGTACTTCTTGAGGTTGTCCGCCAGCTCGAACGGGTCGAAGATGATCGCCGTGTAGAAGTAGGCGAAGAACACGATCAGGCCGGTGTAGAGGATGAAGTACGCCACCGACCCCGTCGAGAACGAGTTGGCAAACCCCTTCAAGGAAGGGAAGAAGTTGGCTATGATGAGCGGGAATTGTAAGACCGCGCTCGCGAAGATGATCGGGATGACGCCCGACGTGTTAACCTTCACCGGAATGTAAGTGCTCGCGCCGGAATACATCTTCCGCCCTCGCACCTGCTTGGCGTACTGCACAGGTATCCTGCGCTCGCCCTGTTCGATGTACACCACTCCCACGATGATCGCCAGGGCCGCCGCGATGATCAGCACCAGGTAGACCGGCTGGCGCGCCATCACCGTGCGGTAGAGGGTGGACAGCTCGCCGGGCAGCGCCGCGATGATCCCCGAGAAGATCAGGATCGACATGCCGTTGCCCACCCCGCGGTCGGTGATGAGCTCGCCCAGCCACATCAGCAGTGCCATTCCGGCTACCAGGGTCAGGGTGATCAGGATGCCCTTGGCCCAGGTCATACCTGGCAGGACGGGCTGCGAATTAGAGCTGGTCGCGTGGCTGAAAGAGACGATGAGGCTGGCCGACTCGACCATCGCCAGCACCAGGGTCATGTATCGCGTGATCTGGGTGATCTTCTTGCGCCCGATCTCGCCTTCCTCGTGCCATTCCTTGATCTTGGGGATGACCGCGGAGAGCAGCTCCATGATGATGGAAGCCGTGATGTAGGGCATGATGCCCAGCCCGAAGATGGCCATCCTCTGCAGGCCACCCCCGGTGAACAGGTTCAGGAAGCTCAACAGGCCGTTACCCTTGAGCTGGTTCGCCAGGTTGGAGATGCTGACGCCCGGGGCCGGGATCCAGCAGCCGATGCGGTACAGGGCGATGATGAAGAAGGTGAACAGGATTTTCTTCCTCAAGTCCGGGATCTTGAATGCGTCCCGGAACCCGGAGAATATCCTCAAGCTAGATCACCTCTGCCTTGCCGCCCGCGCTTTCGATCTTCTCCCGCGCGCTCCGGGTGAAGGCGTGCGCCTTCACGGTGAGGTTCTTCTTCAGCTCGCCGTCACCGAGTATCTTGACGTTCTCGCGCTCCTTCTTGATGAGGCCGCAGGCCGCCAGCGACGCCGGGTCGACCACGGAGGCTTCGTCGAACCGCTCCTCGAGATCTGACACGTTCACTATCGCGTACACCTTGCGGTTCCGCGGTGTGAAGCCACCGAGCTTGGGCACTCGCCTGTAAAGGGGCATCTGCCCACCCTCGAAGCCTACTCGCGTCCCCGAGCCGCTGCGCGCGTTCTGGCCTTTGTGGCCGCGCCCGGAGGTCTTGCCGTGCCCGGAGCCCATGCCCCTGCCGATCCTCTTGCGATCGGTTCGCGAGCCGGGTGCGGGCTTCAGGTTGTGGAGGCTCAGTCGCTCGTCAGGTTCCATGTGAGTTATCCCTCGTCCTTGGACGCCGCGCCCTTGGCGACTTCCTCGACCTCGACAAGGTGCTTGACCTTGAAGATCATGCCCCTGATCTCGGGCCGGTCCTCTTTCTCGACGGTGTGGCCGATTCGCTTCAGGCCCAGCGCGCGCACGGTGCCGCGCTGGTCCTCGGGCCTGCCGACCAGGCCTTTCTTGAGCGTGACCCTAAGAATCGAGCTCATCGAAAACGTTCCTCCCCCGGATCTCATCGACGCGCTTGCCCCTGGCCCGGGCAACCTCCTCGGGGGTTCTCAATTCCTGCAGCCCGTTGACGGTGGCCTTTATCACGTTGAGCGGGTTACTCGAGCCCAGGCTCTTGGTCAGGATGTCCTTGATGCCCGAGAGCTCCATCACCGGCCGAACCGCGCCGCCGGCTATGATGCCGGTGCCCGGGGACGCCGGCTTCAGCAGGACGCGCGCCGCGCCGAACTTGCCCTCGATCTGGTGCGTGATGGTCTGTCCGGCCATCGCTATCGAGAACATGTTGCGCCTGGCCTTCTGAGCGCCCTTCTCTATCGCCAGCGGGACCTCCCGCGCCTTGCCGTAGCCGACGCCTACCCGTCCCTTGCCGTCACCTACCACCACCAGGGCGGTGAAGGAGAACCTGCGGCCGCCCTTGACGACCTTGGCCACCCTGTTGATATGGACTACCTGCTCCTGTATCTCTTCTGACTGGACCTCAAGGTCCATCGTACCTCCTAAAAGATGAGCCCGTTCTCTCGTGCCGCGTCGGCGAGCGCCTTGATGCGGCCATGATATTTGTATCCGCCTCTGTCGAAGACGACCTGGCTGATCCCGGCGTCGACCGCACACCTGGCGATCTGCTCGCCAAGGGCTGAGGCCGCCGCGGTCTTGGTCATCTTGCCCTTCTCGCGGAACTGTTTCTCGAGCGTGGATGCCGACGCCAGCGTGACGCCGTCCACGTCGTCTATCACCTGCACGTACATGGTCTTGTTGCCGCGAAAGACCGACATCCTCGGCCGAGCCGCCGTGCCCGACAGGTTCTTGCGTATATGCTTGCGCCGGCGGTCCCTGCCGGTGGCTCGCTTGATGACAACGCGCTTGCTCACTTTATCGCCTTTCCGACTTTCCTCCGCACGACCTCGTCACGGTAGCGGATGCCCTTGCCCTTGTAGGGGTCGGGCTTGCGCAGCGCCCTGATGTCGGCCGCGACCTGGCCGACGAGCTGCTTGTCGATGCCCCGCACGATGATGCGCGTCGGCACCGGCAGCTCGAACGTGATCCCCTTGGGAGCGATGACTGTCCTGGAGTTCGAGTACCCCAGCTGCAGCTCCAGGTCCGTGCCCTTCATCGCCGCCCTGTAGCCGACGCCCTGTATCTCGAGCGTCTTCTCGAAGCCGTCAGTCACCCCGCGGACCATGTTGTAGATGAGCGTCCTGTAGAGCCCGTGCATCGACCGGTCCACGGGTTCGTCGGTGCGCCTGGCCACCGTGAGCAGCGAGCCTTCCTGCTTGACGTCGATCCGCTCCGATACGACCTGCGAGAGCTCGCCCTTCGGCCCCTTGACCACCACGGTCGTCCCGTCGATGGTCACATTCGCGCTCGCCGGCACCTCTATCGGCATTTTGCCTACGCGTGACATTGCCTGGTCCTCTCAGTGGCTACCATACAAAGCACATTACCTCTCCGCCGACACCGGCGACGCGCGCGTCCTTCTCCGTCATCACGCCCTTCGACGTGGACAGTATCGCGATGCCCAGGCCGCCCAGCACCCTCGGCAGCGCGTCCTTGCGCGCGTATACCCGGAGCCCGGGTGTGCTTATCCTCTTGATACCTTTGATGACGCCCTTCCTGTCCGAGCCGTACTTCAAGGTGACTATGATCGTGTCGAAGTTCTCCTTCTTCACAACCTCGTACCGCTTGATGTAACCCTCGCGGTTCAGGATGCGCGCGATCTCTACTTTGGTACTCGAAGCGGGGATCTCGACCCGGTCCTTCCGCGCCGTCGACGCGTTCCTCACCCGGGTCAGCATATCCGCTATCGGATCGGTCATTGTCATCGAGTTGCCTCCCCTACCAGCTCGACTTGGTGACTCCAGGCAGCTCGCCCTCGTGGGCAAGCTCCCTGAGGCATATGCGGCAGAGCTTGAACTTCCTGTAGAAGGCCCTGGGCCTTCCGCATCGCCTGCAGCGGTTGTACTCGCGGGTGGAGTACTTCTGTTTCTTCTGCTGTTTCTCTACCAAGGCTTTCTTAGCCAAGTGTCGCCCTCCTTATCGGGCTTTGAACGGGAAGCCCAGCTCCTCGAGCAGGGCCTCGCTCTCTTCGTCGCTTCCCGCCGTGGTGACCACGGTGATATCCATGCCCCTGAGCTTGTCGATCTTGTCGTAGTCGATCTCAGGGAAGATCAGCTGCTCGGCCAGGCCGAGCGAGTAGTTGCCGCGGCCGTCGAAAGACTGCCTGGAGAGCCCCCTGAAGTCGCGCACCCTGGGGAGCGCGATCGAGAGCAGCCTGTCCAGGAACTCGTACATCCTGTCTCCGCGCAGCGTGACCTTGCATCCCACCGTCATGCCGGCGCGAAGCTTGAAGCCGGCCACCGAGCGCTTCGCTTTGATTATCACCGGCCGCTGGCCGGTTATTATCGCAAGGTCTTTGGCCGCCGTGTCGACCGACTTGGGGTTGGTCGTCCCCTCGCCTATGCCCATGTTCACCGATATCTTCACCAGCCGCGGCACCTGCATCTGGTTGGTGTAGTCGAACCGCTCCATGAGGGCCGGCACAATCTCCTCGTTGTATTCACTCTTGAGCCTGGGCACGTAGCGCCCGGCCTGCTGTATTGCCTCGTCCATCAGAACTCCCGCTCGCACTTCTTGCATACCCTCGTAATAGACTTACCGCCTCTTCGCACGCGCTTCACCTTCGAGGGCCGGTCGCAGCCGGGGCAGACCAGCATCACGTTGGAGACCTCGACGGGGAGTTCCCAGTCGACGACTCCGCCCTGCGGGTTCGCCTGGCTCGGCCTCATGTGCTTGCGCGCCCGGTTGATGCCCTCGACCACGACCCGCCGCCTGACGGGATCGACCTTGAGGATCTTGCCGCGCTTGCCGGCGTCCTTGCCCTTGAGGACTTCAACCGTATCGCCTCTTCGTATATGCAGGCTCTTCATTCCGCTTTCACCTCTAGAGGACCTCGGGGGACAGGGAGATGATCTTCATGAAGTTCTTCTGCCGGAGCTCTCGCGCCACCGGCCCGAAGATCCTCGTTCCCCTCGGGTTCATCTGGTTGTCGATCAGGACGACCGCGTTCTCGTCGAACTTTATGTAAGTGCCGTCCGGCCGCCTCCGCTCCTTCTTGGTGCGGACCACCACCGCCTTGATGACCTCGCCCTTCTTTACCGCCGAGCCGGGGATGGCCTCTTTGACCGTGCCGACCACGATGTCGCCTATGAAGGCATAGCGACGCCCCGAGCCGCCGAGGACCTTTATCACCAGCACCTCGCGCGCTCCGGTGTTGTCCGCCACTCTTACTCTGCTCTCCTGCTGTATCATCTGTCGTCTCCCGGCCCTGTCTTACGGCGGTCCATCGAGCCCTAGCGGGCCTTCTCGATGACCGCGACCAGCCGCCACCGCTTGAGCTTGGACACCGGCCGCGTCTCCATTATCTGGACGACGTCGCCGACTCCGCACTGGTTGTCCTCGTCGTGCGCGTACAGCTTGGTGGTGCGCTTGATGGTCTTGCCGTAGAGCGGGTGCCTGACCATGGACTCCACTGCGACCACGATGGTCTTGTCCATGGAGTCCGATGTGACTCTACCGACTCTTACCTTGCGCGACGGCCTTTTCGCCATGATCCCCCGCTTATAGATCCTTCAACTCGTCTTCGACCTCTTCTTCCATCTGCTCTTCGCTCTCCGTGACCGGCTCTTCGATCTCGGCGAGCTCCTCGAGGTCCTCCTCGACCTCGGCCTCGGTCTCGGCCTCGAGCTCCTCCTCGGGCTCCTCGATGGTGCGCGGCGGAGTGGCCAGCGCCTCCTCGAAAGCCTCGACGTGTATGGAGAACTCCCGCTCGGTCATCACGGTACAGACCCGCGCGATGTCCCTGCGCATCTCCTTGATCTTCATAGGGTTGTCCAGCTGGCCGGTGGCGTGCTGGAAACGCAGGTTGAACAGCGTCTCCTTCAGCTCGCGGAGCTTGTCCTTGAGCCCGTCCTCGTCCAGTATCCTGAGCTCGTTTGCCTTTATCATCAGTAGCAATCCCCCGTGAAGGTCGTTACTCTTCCCTCTTGACGAATCTGCACTTGATCGGAAGCTTGTGCGCGGCCAGCCTGATCGCCTCGCGCGCCACCGGCTCCGAGACGCCGGCCAGCTCGAACATGACCTTGCCCGGCTTCACCGGGGCCACCCAGTACTCCGGGTTGCCCTTGCCGCTGCCCATCCTGGTCTCGGCAGGTTTCTTCGAGATCGGCTTGTACGGGAAGATGTTTATCCATACCTTCCCGCTTCTCTTGATGTAGCGCGTCATCGCGACACGGGCGGCCTCTATCTGCCTGGCCGTGATCCATGCCGGCTCCAGGGCCTGCAGCCCGTAGTCCCCGAAGCTGACCCGCGTGCCGCCCTTGGCCTTGCCCTTCAAGCGGCCCCGCATCACCTTTCTGTGCGGCGGCTTCTTCGGTTGAAGCATTACTCTGTCTCCTCTTCCGGCGCTGCCTCATCGGCAGGCGGGGCATCTTCAGCGGGCGCCTCGGCAACAGGTGCCTCCACCAACGGTGCCTCAGCCACAGGTGCCTCAGCCACAGATTCCTCCACCACCGGCGCCTCCGCGACCGGCGCCTCGGGCTCCGCCGGGGCTTCCGCCACGGCCGGTTCCACCACTGCCGGTGCCACTACTGCCGGTTCGGCCTTCGCGGGCTTCATCATCGCGGGCGCGCCCGCCGGCTTATCCGGCCTGGGAGGCCTCGGCCTGGACGAGCGCGCCGAGCCCAGTGACGCGGGCATTGCCCGCTCCTCCTCGCGCCTGCCCGTCACGTCACCCTTGTAGATCCAGACCTTGACGCCGATGCGCCCGAAGGTGGTGCGCGCCTCGACGAATCCGTAGTCCACGTCGGCACGCAGGGTGTGCAGGGGAACCCTTCCCTCGCGGTACCACTCGCGGCGCGCCATCTCGGCGCCGCCGAGCCGTCCGCTGCACTGCACCTTGATCCCCTGAGCGCCCAGCCTCATGGTGTTGCCCACGGCTTTTTTCATCGCGCGGCGGAACGACACCCTTCCGGATATCTGCTCTGCGATGTTGCGGGCCACCAGCTTCGCGTCCAGGTCGGGCACCGGCACCTCGATGATGTTGATCGAGACGTCGTGGCCGACCATTCTCATGAGGTCGTCGCGGATCTTGTCCACCTCGCTGCCCTTGCGCCCGATCACTATCCCGGGCCTGGCGGTGTGCACGTCCACCG
>DAIQAV010000055.1:0-12236 GCA_036781505.1 Candidatus Anoxymicrobiaceae bacterium
CTGGAGAAGGTATACCTCGCCCTCAATAACTCGTCGGCATACCGCCAAAATGCAAAAAAGGTGCCAGGCACCATTTTTGCATTTTCGATTGCACCACATGAGTAATTCCTACTAGGCAGCCACTCTTCTTAGATTTTCATTTATATAGGGGGATGCAAGACGGGGGCAGGGTGAGCGTTTTGCGTAGCCTCCGCAGCGTCTCGGGGAGCATAGATAGTCTGCTGATATCAAAGACGCGAGGACCAGCAAGCAAAAGGCTCACCCTGCCCCCGTCCCAATTAGCCCTTGATGCAACACAAGGGGTCTGACCCCTTTTGTTGCATTTTGTTGCATTGACGCGCGCTACCGTTAATATTGAATCGCTAAACGATGGGGGAGGTCGGTCCAGACGAGAGCGGTGATACAGAGGGTGAAGCGGTGCTCGGTCGAGGTGGAAGGACGCCTTGTCACCGAGACCGGCAAGGGCCTGCTGGTGCTGCTGGGCATCGCGGAAGGCGACGGTGAGCCGCAGCTGGCCTACGTCGCGGATAAGACTCTCAACCTGCGCTTATTTCCCGATGAGGCGGACAAGATGAACCTATCGGTCCTCGACATCCGCGGGGAGATCACTGTTGTGAGCCAATTCACGCTGCTGGCCGACACCTCCAGGGGCCGTCGCCCATCGTTTGTGGCCGCCGCGGACCCGACGCTCGCCGAGCCACTGTACCAGGCTTTCGTGGAACGGCTTCGCCTGACCGGGGTGAAGGTGGGCACAGGCCGGTTCGGCGCGATGATGGACGTGAGCCTGGACAACTGGGGCCCGGTCACGATCGTCCTGGATTCTCCTTGAAGGACCGCGCGGGCCTACATGCTATCATTTCACCTGAGGCACTGAGGAAGAGGGCGCATGGGAAAGCTCATAACAAAAAGGCTTGAAGTCGGTATGCTCGGCACCAACTGCTACATAGTGATGGACTCCGGCGACCGGGCGGGTTTCGTCATCGACCCAGGCGCCGAGGCGCGCAAGATCCTCGACGCCGCGCGATCGGAGCGCCTGGAGTGCTCAGCGATACTCTGCACCCACGGGCACGTCGACCACATCGGAGCGGTGGGCAAGGTTGCCGAGGCGCTCGACGCCCCGGTGCTGATCGCCCGCGCGGACTCGGGCTCGCTGGAGGGATCTGCCAGCGGGGTGGCGGGCAGGCTCGGCTCGATGCTGGTCTCCAAACCGAAAGGGAGCGGCGTCGATTACCTGGAGCCGGACAGCGTGCTCGACCTGGCCGGCCCCGAGATCAGGGTTGTTCCGACCCCGGGGCACACCAAGGGTTCGATGTCGTTCATAACCGGTGCGGGGATCTTCTGCGGCGACCTGGTCTTCCAGGGATCGGTGGGGCGCACCGACCTGCGGGGCGGCTCCTTCTCCGAGCTGCTGGAATCGGTGCGCAAATACGTCTGGCCGCTTCCGGACGACACGGTCATTTACCCGGGGCACGGACCGGCCACCACTGTGGCCGCGGAAAAGGCGCGCAACCCGTTCCTGCGAGATATTGGGATGGAGGACTGAGATGGCGCTCAAGTACCGCGCCCCCAGGGGCACCTTCGACCTGACGTACCCTTCCTCGGAGAAGTTCGCCGCCGTGGTGGACGCGGCTTGCGGGATCATGTCGCTCTACGGTTACCAGCGCATCGTCACCCCGATCATCGAGAGCACCGACCTGTTCAGGCGCAGCATCGGCGAGTCCAGCGACATCGTCACCAAGGAGATGTACTCCTTCGAGGACCGCGGGGGCGAGTGGCTCACCCTGCGCCCCGAGGGCACGGCGCCGGTGGTGCGCGCGTTCCTGGAGCAGGGCCTCGCATCAAAAGGGCTGCCCCAGAAGCTCTACTACGCCGGGCCCATGTTCAGGCGGGAGAGGCCGCAGGCCGGCCGCTTCAGGCAGTTCTTCCAGATCGGCGCCGAGGCCATCGGCAGCAGGGATTCCTTCCTCGACGCCGAGATAATCGCGATATCCGATCACCTCTTCAAGCGTCTCGGGCTCGAGGGCTACTCGCTCCTCCTCAACAGCGTCGGATGCTCCGAGTGCCGGCCCGCCTACGTCGCGCAGCTGGGCGAGTTCCTCACCCGCGTAAGGGACTCCCTCTGCCCGGACTGCAAGCGCCGGGCCGACGAGAACCCGCTGAGGGTGTTCGACTGCAAGAACGAGTCCTGCAGGCAGGCGGTCGCCGAGGCGCCGGGCATAGGCGACGCACTCTGCCCGGACTGCACCGAGCACTTCGACGGTGTGAAGAAGCACCTCGAGCGCATGTCCATCCCGTTCGGCATCGACGCGCGAATGGTGCGCGGGCTCGACTACTACACCAACACGGCCTTCGAGTTCCAGTTCGAGGGGCTGGGGGCGCAGAACACGGTCTCCGGCGGAGGGCGCTACGACTACCTGGCCGAGGAGCTGGGCGGTCCGGCGACCCCCGGGGTGGGATACAGCCTCGGCATCGAGAGGCTGATAATGGTCATCGAGGCGCAGGGCCTCGACCCCTGCAAGCCGCCCAGGCTGGACCTGTACGTTGCCGGAACTCCCGGGACCGACCGCGACAGGCTCCTCGACATACTTATCGAGATGCGGCGCGCGGGCGTGAGCGCGGACGCCGACACGATGGAGCGCGGGCTGAAGGCGCAGATGAAGCAGGCCGACCGGCTGCAGGCGCGGCTGGTCATGATCATAGGACCCGATGAGCTCGAGCGCGGAGAGGCCACGGTAAGGGACCTGGACAGGTCCGAGCAGTGGAACGTCCCGATCAAGCAGGCGACGCCGCGGGTCAAGGATTACCTCGCCCGGGCGGAGCAGCCGCCGGCGGAAGACAAGGACTCAGATGGCTGAAAACGATTCGGGGCAGGTCTCCTACAGGCTGAAGCGGAACACCTGGTGCGGCGAGCTGGCCGCGTCGTCCGACGGCGCCGAGGTGCTGCTCAACGGCTGGGTGGCGCGCCGGCGCGACCACGGCGGCTTGATATTCATCGACCTGCGAGATACCACAGGCCTGGTGCAGGTCGTGTTCGACCCGCGCGTCTCGGAGGAGTGCCACGCTGTTGCCGAGGAGGTGCGGCCGGAGTACGTGCTGGCGGTTGCCGGATCGGTGAGGCTGCGCCCCGAGGGCACGCAGAACCCCGAGATGCCCACCGGCGAGATCGAGGTCGTCGCGTCCGACGTCGAGGTCCTCAACGCCTCGCGCACTCCGCCATTCGAGATAAGGGACGATATCAACGTCGACGAGAAAGTCAGGCTCTCTTACCGGTTCCTGGACCTGCGGCGCGACGAGATGCAGGCCACGATGAAGCTGCGCCACCGTGTGGTCAAGGCCACGCACGACTACTTCGACCTGCAGCGTTTCAACGAGATCGAGACCCCGCAGCTATGCAAGAGCACGCCCGAGGGCGCCCGGGACTACCTGGTGCCCAGCCGCGTGCAGCCGGGGCGCTTCTACGCTCTGCCGCAGTCGCCCCAGCTCTTCAAGCAGGTCCTGATGGTGGCCGGCTTCGACCGCTACTACCAGATCGCCCGCTGCTTCCGGGACGAGGACCTCCGCGCCGACCGCCAGCCGGAGTTCACCCAGGTCGACCTCGAGATGTCTTTTGTGGACGAGGGCGACGTGATGGACCTCGTGGACGGCCTCCTCGACAGCATCTTCACCGCGGCCCTGGGGCACGGCCTCCAGCTGCCGATACCGCGCATGGCCTACGACGAGGCGATCGAGACCTACGGCACCGACCGGCCCGACCTTCGCTACGGGCTTCGCATGTCCACCCTGGACGAGGTCTTCGCCGGCACCGGCTTCAAGGTGTTCGCGGAGGCGCTGTCGGGGGGCGGGACCGTTAGAGGGATGCGCATCGAGGGCGGAGGCGGCATGTCGCGCTCCGAGCTCGACACCTGGAACAAGCGCGCAATTGAGCTGGGCGCAGGGGGGCTGGTGTGGCTGATAGTCGAGGCCGACTCCTCGCTGCGCTCGCCGGTAGCGAAGTTTCTCCTCGACGAGGAGAAAGCGGCGCTGGCGGCGGCGTTGAAGCTCGAGCCGGGCGACGCGGCCTTCCTGCTCGCGGGCGACAGGGCGTCCTGCGACGACATACTCCACCACCTGCGCACGGCTCTTGCCACCTCCATGGACCTCTGTCCGGCGGACGAGTTCAAGCTCACCTGGATCGTCGACTTCCCACTGCTCGAATACGACGCGGCCGAGGGCCGCTACAAGTCGCTGCACCACCCGTTCACCAGCCCGACGCCGGAGTCCATGGGGCTGCTCGAGACCGACCCCCTCGATGCAAAGGCGCGCGCCTACGACATCGTGATGAACGGCCTGGAGATCGGCGGGGGTTCCATCCGTATCCACAGCCCGGCCGTCCAGGAGCGTATGTTCCGCGTGCTGGGGATCCCCCGGGAGGATTACCAGACCAAGTTCGGCTTCCTGCTCGAGGCGCTCGAGTACGGCGCACCGCCTCACGGAGGCCTGGCGCTGGGGCTCGACCGGCTGGTGATGCTGCTGGCGCACAGGGACTCGATCAGGGACGTTATCGCGTTCCCCAAGACACAGTCGGCCTCCGACCTCTTCACCGGAGCCCCCGACGAGGTGTCCCCCGGCCAGCTCAAGGACCTCGGCCTTAAACACATCTGAGGGACGGCGACGCGCGCCGTGAGGCTTGCCGGGTTGGACGGTTCAACTATGGTATATTAGTCGTCTGTAGCAGGCGAAGCTCCCCGGGAGAACCGCGAATCGGACCAGGAAAGGAGTGGGCATGGGATACGTCGCCGGCCTCATCGCGGCCATAGCCTTTGCTGTCATCGCCATATTGACCGCGTGGCTGCTCTACCAGCTCATCAGGACCATGGGGATCATCAACCAGTTCCTCGATGACGTCAGGATAGAGACCATCCCGCTCATGACGCGTTTCCAGACCACCATGGACCACGTGAACAACGAGCTCGACCGGGTCGACGGGATACTCAGCGCCGTCGAGTCCATGTCCCAGAAGGCCAACAGCGCCACCAAGGTGGTGCAGGAGGTCGTGACCTCTCCGATCGTGAAGGCCATCAGCATGAGCGCCGGGGCCGGCAGAGCCTACAGCAAGTGGAAGAAGAAGTAGCTCGGTATACCTTCTTCCGCTCCCCTTCGAGGACTCAACGTCCGCGGAAGAAGGTATACCTCGCCCCCAAGAACTCATAAGCGTTGTGCCAAAACTTGCATTTTTCGATTACACGCCAGCATCTATTCCTACTGGTCAGTTGTCATCTTGAATTGTTATTTATATAGGGGGGTGTCCTGACGGGGGAAGGGTTAGCGTTTTGCGTAGCCTCCGCAGCGGGGCCCAGTTTACCGGATATATGTGCATTCGCGAGGACAGCAAGCAAAATGCTTACCCTTCCCCGTCCCCATTAACGCCTCCACTGACCCCTGTCGTTCTATAAGCCCGGCCGTTGGGTTAGAATGTTTCTTTGTGTTGCCCGTCGAAAAAGGCCTTTCGAAAAGGGGTAGTCGTCACTTGAAGAGCAGCGAGATACGCAAGGTATTCCTTGATTTCTTCGCGGAGCGCGAACACCGCGTGGTGCCGTCGTCCTCGCTGGTGCCGAACGATCCATCCCTGCTGTTGACCAACGCCGGCATGGTCCAGTTCAAGCCTTACTTCCTGGGCGAGGAGAAGACGACCTACAAGCGGGCGACCTCGGTCCAGAAGTGCGTGCGCACCACCGACATCGAGTCCGTCGGGATAACCGCGCGGCACAACACCTTCTTCGAGATGCTGGGCAACTTCTCGTTCGGCGATTACTACAAGGCCGAGGTCATCCCCTGGGCATGGGAGCTCATCACACAGGTGCTGGCGATCGACCCGGCGACCCTCTGGATGAGCGTCTACGAGGAGGACGGCGAGGCCGAGAGCATATGGAAGTCGACCCCGGGCGTCGACCCCGAGCGCGTGATAAGGCTCGGCGCGGACGACAACTTCTGGGACATGGGGGCCACGGGTCCCTGTGGCCCGTGCTCAGAGATTCTGCATGACCGCGGCGAGAAATATTCCTGCGGGCCCGATTGCGAGCCCGGCTGCGACTGCGACAGGTTCCTGGAGCTCTGGAACCTCGTCTTCATGCAGTACGACAGGCGGGGCGATGCTTCGCTGGTGCCGCTGCCCAGGAAGAACATTGACACCGGCATGGGTCTCGAGAGGGTCGCCGCGCTCAAGCAGGGCGTCTCGACGATCTTTGAGACGGACCTGATGGCGCCCGTGATCGAGGCCATCCACGACCTCTCGGGCGTGTCGCTGGGGGACGGGGCGCGCACCGACGTCTCGATGAAGGTCGTGGCGGACCACAGCAGGGCCGCGACGTTCCTCATCTCGGACGGCGTGATCCCCTCGAACGAGGGGCGGGGGTACATCCTGCGCCGGCTTCTCCGCAGGGCGGTGCGGCACGGCAGGCTGCTGGGGGTCGAGGGGCACTTCATCAACCGCCTGGCCGACGTCGTGGTCGAGCTGTTCGGCGATGTCTACCCGGGGCTCAAGGAGCATCACAGGCTGGTGACCGGGGTCGTCTCCTCGGAGGAGGAGCGCTTCGGCCAGACCCTGGAGCAGGGCATAGAGCTACTGGCCGAGGTCATCGACGAGCACCGGGCCAACGGCAAGGACACCATCGACGGCAGGACCGTCTTCTACCTGCACGACACGCTCGGCTTCCCCCTGGAGGTCACAGAGGAGATCGTGTCCGACCAGGGCATGAAGGTCGACCGCGAGAGCTTCGACGTGCTGATGGAGGAGCAGCGCGCGCGGGCCAGGCTCTCCCGCGAGGGCGAGGCTGCCGAGGAGGCGGGAGTCTACGCGCTCGTCTGCGGCCAGGTGGGAGGCTCGTGCTTCGAGGGCTACACCTGCGACCGGCTCGCCTCCAGGGTGATCTCCATCATCGCCGGCCAGCAGGCCGTCGATCTGGCCGAGGGCGACACTGAGGTGGAGGTCATCCTGGACCGCACCCCGTTTTACTCCGAGTCGGGCGGGCAGGTCGGCGACGCCGGCGTCATCGAAGGCCCGGCCGGCAAGGTCACGGTCGAGGACACTTTCTACGGCGCGCCCAACATGGCGATCCACAAGGGCCGGCTGGTGGGAAAGATCGCGGTCGGCGACCAGGTCGAGGCGATCGTCGATGTGGCAAGGCGGCAGTCGGTCGCCAGGAACCACAGCGCAACGCACGTTCTGCACTGGGCGCTGCGGCAGGTTCTGGGTGGCCACGCCAAGCAGGCAGGGTCGCTGGTGGGACCTGACAGGCTGCGGTTCGACTTCACTCACTTCAAGGGCGTCGAGCCCGACGAGCTCGAGGAGATAGAGAGGCTGGCCAACGCGCGGGTGCTGGACGACGCCCCCATCGCCACGCTAGTCACATCGCGCGACGAGGCCGTGGCCGGCGGCGCGATGGCGCTGTTCGGCGAGAAGTACGGCGAAGAGGTGCGCGTGGTCGAGATGGGCGATTTCTCCAGGGAGCTGTGCGGCGGCACGCACATCGACCGCACCGGCCGCATCGGTCCGATCAGGATCGTGAGCGAGAGCGGAATCGGGGCGGGGCTGCGCAGGATAGAGGCGACCAGTGGGCTTGCGACCCTGAGCCACTACAAGTTCGTCGGGGAAGTCCTGGGTCGGGCGGAAGAGATCCTGAAGGTGAAGGCCGAAGAGGTGCCCGGCAGGATATCGGACCTGGTGGGGCGCCTCAAGGAGTTCGAGCGCGCCGCGGCCAGAGACCAGTCGAAGTCATCCGAGAAGACGGCTGAAGACCTGATCGAGCAGGGCCGCACAGTCTCCGCGGGCGGTTCGGAATTCCTCTTCGCGCACATCTCGGACGAGGACGCGGGAGCCCTGCGCGACCTCGCGGACGTCATAATGAACAAGAAGAAGCTCGGCGGCGTGGCGCTGGTCGCCTCCGCCGGTGAGAAGGCCCAACTAGTTGTCAAGATAGACAAGGCACTGACGGACAGGCTGAACGCCAGAGAACTCGCCAACGCCGGAGGCAGGATGCTTGGCGGAGGCGGGGGCGGCCGCGCCGACATGGCGGTGGCCGGCGGCTCACGTGTCGAGAGCATGGACGAGGCGCTTTCCGCGGTGGAGAAAGCCTTGATGGAGAAGCTTGAGGGGAGCCCTTGAGGCTGATAGGGCTGGACGTGGGCGAAAGCCGCATCGGAGTCGCCGTGAGCGACCCGCTGGGCAAGACCGCCCAGCCTCTCGAGACGGTCAGGCGGGATGAGGATTCCGTGCGGCGGCTCGCGGAACTGGCAGGCGAGATGGGCGCCGAGAAGATAGTAGTCGGCCTTCCGCTGCTGCTCGACGGTTCGGAGGGTAAGCAGGCAGGGTTGGTGCGGGCCTTCGCGGAAGAGCTGGCAGGGGCGGTCGAAGTGCCGGTCGTCTTCACGGACGAGAGGCTGACGACGAGGCAGGCTCAAGGGGTCCTGGCCTCCGGGAGGGTGAAGCGGGCTAAGAGGCGTGAGGCCGCGGACAGGATCGCTGCCGCGCTGATACTGAGCGGTTACATGGACGGTCTCCCGGAGGGATGACTTGCCGGAATACGATGAACAACCAGGCAGGCTCGACAGGCGCCGCGCGCTAGCAGCGCGCCGGGCGTCGCGCAGGTGCAAGACGGCCGTCGCGCTGTCGGCCGCCGTGGTGATCCTGGTGGTGCTGGGCGTCGCGGGCTGGCTGGTATACCAGAAGGTCCAGGCTGGTCACAAGCCGACCGCCCGCGCGTACACGGCGGTGTTTCCCGAGGGGCTGAACAACAAAGAGGTGGCCAAGAGGTTTGGCGAGGAGACCAAAGGGTCCATAAACGAGGCCGAGTTCTTGGCGGCCACCAGGACCGGCGTTTACAACTACTCGTTTTTGGCGGGCGCCAACGGCAACTTGGAGGGTTTCCTCTTCCCCAACACCTACGACGTCACTTCCTTAACGACCGCGCACCAGGCCGTGAACATGATGCTGAGCGATTTTCACAAAGAGACCGCTGACCTGGAATGGAGCCGGGCGGCGCAGCTGGGCGTCACGCCCTACCAGATAGTGACCGTCGCATCCATCATCGAAAAAGAGGTAAAGGTTCCCGAGGAGAGGCCCATGGTGGCTTCCGTGATTTACAACAGGCTGAAGAAGAAGATGAAGCTCGAGATGTGCTCGACGGTGATCTACTCGCTGGGCCAGTGGAAGGCGAAGCTGTCCGACCAGGACCTGCAGGTCAGCTCGCCGTACAACACCTATAAGGTCGACGGGCTGCCGCCGGGCCCGATCTGCAACCCCGGGTTCGAGTCTATACGGGCGGCGCTCTTTCCGGCGTCGACCGATTACCTGTTCTTCATACTCACAAACCCTGACGGCCACCACAGCTTCACGGCCGACTACGCACAATTCCTGCGCTGGAAAGGCCAGCAGAGCAAGTAGAGACGACGACACGGAGGGTCGGATGGCCCAGATGGAAGCCTCCAGATACGAGGCCGAGCTGAAGACGCTGATGCGCCTGGCGTTCATACTGGACGCCGCGGCCGAGGGCGTCCTCGGCAAAGGCGCGCCCGCGATGATGTACCAGTCCGGGCGGGATGCCGGCTGCTCGCAAGGGCAGGCGCTGGCCAGGACCGACGACTTCGATGAGGCCCTGCGCACCGCGCTGTCCGAAGGCGAGGAGGCCTGGCGCTTCGAGCGATGGATGGACCCCGGCCAGGAGGATAACTGGATGGAGTCCAACGGCCGCCGCTCGACCTGGCTCGTCTTCGGCCGATGCCCGCTGATGAACCTGGGAAGGACGGTAGGCTCCAACCCCGGTGGGCTTCTCTGCCAGGCGGTGCACGGCTACATGGCGGGGTCGATGGAGAGCTCGCTGGGGACGCGCGTCGACATGAAGATAGCCCACTGCGGCCCGCGGGCCTGCAAGATACTGGTGGAGATGAGGGTCTGATGTATGTCTCGACGGTGGCCCTGGGCGCCTGCGGTGGCTGCGAGGCTTCGCTCCTCGCCGCCGGCGAGCCGCTGGTCTCGCTCCTGAGCGAGCACGACATCGGGTTCTCCAGCCTGCTGGTGGACAGGCGGTCCATCAGGCCCTCTGACGTGGTCCTGGTGAGCGGCTGTGTCAGGAACGCAGAGGAACTCAGGCTTGCGGAAGAGGTGGCCCGGACCAGCAGGAAGATAGTCGCCATGGGGACCTGCGCGGTCTACGGCGGCATCGCCGGCCTCCGCCGGCTCGAGATCGAACAGGGCCAGGACGAAGACGTCCTCCCCCGCGTGTTCGCCGAGGCCCGCCCACTGGACCAGGTGATGAGCGTTGAGCTTTACGTGCCGGGCTGCCCGCCGCCGACCGGAATACTCTTCGAGACCGTCAAGGCGCTGATGGAGGGCGTGCAACCGCTGCGCCACGACACCACGGTCTGCTCCGAGTGCGACCGCACGGTCGCCCGCAAGGGTCCGGCCAGGGCCGTCTCGGCGAGCTCGGGGCCCGCATCGGGCGAAGGGACCTGTCTCCTCAACGAGAGCCTCCTCTGTCTGGGGCCGGTGACCCGCGGCGGCTGCAGCGCCTCCTGCCCGTCTGTCGGGGCCGTGTGCTCGGGCTGCCGCGGCCCATCTGACGCGGTCCTCTCGTCGCAGCTACACTCTCTCTACTCGGACATGGTCTCCTACGTCGCCCGCACCACCGGCGCCCGCCGCGACAAGGTCGCCGCGCAGATCGAGGGCATGCTGGACATCGTATACACCTACACGGCTTGCGACCCGGTCGCGATGTTCAAGGTGCGAGGGAAGGTGCCGCGTGGATGAGATAAACGTCACTGGCGACGACCTTACCGGGCAGAAAGTGCGCATATACCCGGTCACGCGCATCCAGGGCCGCGCGGACATCGAGGTGCTCTTCGATCCTCACCACAATGTCGCCGAGGCACGGTTCAGGGCGCTGGACTACAGGGGCACCGACAGGATGGCGGTCGGGATGCCCGCGCTGCGAGTCCCGCAGGTGCTCTCCACGGCCTGCGGCGTCTGCGGACCGTTCCACAAGCTGGCCTCGTGCATGGCCGTTGAGTCCGCCTGCGGAACCCAGGTGCCCGCTGCGGCCGGATCGCTGCGCGAGCTCATCTGCTGGCTGCTGCTCGCCTCGTCCCACCTCGCCACGATCACCTACTGCGCCCTGCCGGACTTCGCGCTTCCGACGTCCGACGCGGCGGTAAAGAACGTCAAGGGCATCTACATGGTGGACCAGGAATTCGTGAGCAGGCTTTCGCAGGCGATGACGTCGATCTACGACGCGCTCGACATCATCGCCGGCAACCGCTTCCGCGTGCCGGTCCTGCTGCCCGGGGGCGTGTCGCGCCTCCCCGCTGCCTCGGAGATCGAGGCTGCGGGTGCGCTTCTTTCTTCATGCGAGGACAAACTGCGCGAGACGGTCCGCCTGGCGGAGATGCTGACCCGGCGCGAGTCGAGGATGATGGAGACCGGCACACCGCTTCCCGGCAGCTACATGTGCTCCGTCACCGATGGGCTTGCCGCCCTCATCGGAACTGAGGTCGCCGCGGCGACGTTCGCCGGCGGGGAGCCCGCGGCCATGAGCTTCGACGAGTTTCTCTCCTCGGTCCAGGAGGAGGAGACCGACTGGACTTTCGTCAAGCCGCTGACCGTCAAAGGGCTCGACTGCCAGCTGGTGGGTCCTCTCGCCCGCGTCAACATGGGGTTCGGTGATGACACCCCGCTGGTCGTTATGGAACGGGCGCGCCTGCTGGAGCAGTGGGAGCACCCGCTGGACAGCGAGTTCTTCTTCCTGATGACGCTGGCCCTCGAGGCCGTATGGGCCTGGGAGAAGGCGAAGAAGTTGCTCTCCTCCGCGTCTCCGGACGGGGAGTGCTGGACGAGGCTTGCCCCCGCCGAGGGCGGCGGCCACGCGGTCATCGATTCGCCCAGAGGGCTGCTGGTCCACCAGGTGGAGCTCGACGCTGGTGGCGCGGTCACGGACTACCGCGTTTACAGCCCCTTGCAGTTCAACTACAGAACGATAAACGAGCACCTGACGAGCGTCGCGGCGCGGACCGTCGGCGGCATCGACATCGGCGAGTCGGCGGCGGCCAGGCTGCAGCTAGCGGTCAGGTCTTTCAACCCGTGTGTGCCCTGCGGCACACACTAGTGTTCCGTCCCACAGGTAGCTTGACGCACCGAGAGTGTCGGGGCGCCGCGCCTGCAAGGCGCGCGACCGAGTCGTACTCGGTGAGTACTCCGAGGGAGCGGAACG
>DAIQAV010000056.1:0-12221 GCA_036781505.1 Candidatus Anoxymicrobiaceae bacterium
ATGATTGATTGCAGAAGGATATCATAAACGCGTTCGGGGTCAGTGGCGGGGGGGGGTCCTACCGCTTGATGCTGATGACCCGGTACTTGATCTGGCCGGCGGGGGCCGACACCAGCGCCATGTCGCCGACTTTGAGGCCCATCAGCGCGCGGCCGACCGGGCTCTCGAACGACACCATGTGGTTCTCGGGGTTCGCCTCGGCGGGGCCGACGATGCGGTACTCCTGCTTCTTGCCCGAGCCCACCTGCTTGATCTCCACCAGGGACCCGACCCCGATCTCCTTGGTCTTGACGTGTCTGCGGTCGATCACCTTGGCTTTGGAAAGCATGGTCTCGATCTGGTCTATCCTGTGCTCGACGCGGGCCTGCTCGTTCTTGGCGTCGTCGTATTCCGAGTTCTCCATCAGATCGCCGTAGCTGATGGCGTTCTTGAGCCGCTCCGCGACCTCTTTGCGCTTCACGTTCTTGAGCTCGTCGAGCTCACGAGTGAGCTTCTTGCGGCCGTCCTCCGTCAGGAATATGTCGCCTTTGGAATCCGTGTCGATCGTTTCCATTTTGTCCTTTCCCCCAAAACAAACAAACTCTCTTTCGAGAGCGGGTAGTTCCGCGAATTGCCGAAACCGTGCATAGCATTATACTCACCGGTTTGGAGGTTTGCAAGGAATATCCCAGGCTGTTTTCCGGGGACTCCGGCCGAGGCCTGAGCGGCCTCGAAATGGGCTTGAAAGGCTTGGAGAACGGCTAGCCGGCGGTCGCCACAGAGTTGCGGCCGTGCTGCTTCGCTGAGTAAAGGGCTATGTCGGCCTGTCCCACCAGCTCCGATTCGCCGCTCGCGTCCTGGGGGAAAGAAGCCAGGCCCAAGCTTATGGTCAGCGCCCCGCCGGGAATCCTCTCCTCCCCCGCGAAATGAAAATCGGCGATGGCGCGCCTGATCTTCTCGGCGACGACCAGGGCCTCCTCCGAGCCGGTCTCGGGCAGGACCACGCAGAACTCGTCCCCGCCGTAACGGAAGACCTTGTCCACGTCCCTGGTGGCGCTGTCTGTGATCGAGGCGATCTGGGAAAGCGCGACGTCGCCCTGCTGGTGGCCCAGCGTGTCGTTGTAGACCTTGAGGTTGTCGACGTCCACCATCAGGAACGAGACGGCCCTCTCGTACCGCCTGGCCCTGCTGACCTCCTCGGACAGCACCGCCTCCAGGCGCCTGACGTTGAACACGCCGGTGAGCGGGTCGGTCGCGGCGAGCCGGTTAATCTCCTCGAACAGCAGCGCTCGCTGGAGGGCCAGGCCCACCTGGTCGGCGATGGCCAGCGCCAGCTGCTGGTCCTGCTCCCCGAAGGCGCTCGGGCGCTCGCTGCGGATGTGCAGCACGCCCAGCGTCTTTCCCTCGGCCTGGATGCCCACGCAGATCGTGGAGCCCGAACCTATCCGCTCGAGCGTGCGGCACGCGACCCTGGTGTGCGAGAGGTCGTCGATGCCGATGAGCCTGTCCTCGGAGACGGTCCAGCACTCGTCCACCCTCGGGTACGGCGGCGAGAGCAGCCGCTGGACTATCTCGTCGGTGTAGCCGAAGGACTCGACGCACATCAGGTGCTCCTCCGTCTCGTCGATCCGGTAGATGAGCCCGGAGGAGCAGTCGAAGAGGTGCCTGACGGTCTCCAGCGCCAGGCTCATGATGGTGGCCAGATCCGCGGACGACCCGATGGCGTTGGCGAGCTGCACCAGGCTCGCCATCTGGGAGGCGTCGGACTTTATTTTCTCGTGGAGCCGCGCGTTCACGACCGCCAGCGCGGTCTCTCCCGTGATCGCCGCCAGCTGGGAGACCTGGGCGTCGCTATACTGTCTTCCCTCCGCGTCCGTGCAGCAGATCAGCCCGGCCATACGACCGTGCAGGAAAAATGGGGCCGCGAGCAAGCATCCCTCGTCTCGCAGGAATGCGGGCATCGCCTCGTTCTGCGACGGGCTCGCGATCCGCAGCGCCGGGGGCCTGTCGGCCATCCCGTAGAGGTCCTCCATGAGCTGGACATCGATGGCGGCCTCCTTGGGGAACGATGAGGCGCGCGCCCCGGCGGCGGTCATGGAGAGCATCGGGGCGAGGATATCCTTGCCTTCCTCGAGCAGGAAGACGGTGCAGCCTGCCGAGCCGATGGAGCGGATGGCCAGCTTGCATGCGTTCTCGACTACCCGGTCAATGTCGAGCGTGGAGGCGAGCTCGCGGGTGGTCCTGTAGCGGATGTCGGCCTCGCTGCGCTTCCTCTGCTCCTCGGCGTAGGACATGGCGTTCTCCAGGCCGGCGGAGGCCTGCGCGAGGATCGTGTTGCATATCTTCACCTCGCGATCGAGGAACGTCTTCTTCATCCCTGCGCGGCGCTCCACGAAGATCACCCCGCGGCCCTCGTCGCGCACCACCACCGGCAGGACCAGCAGCGCGGCCAGGTCGAAGTCCTTTATCCAGTTCTGGTCGATCAGCGCCTCGGACTGCGGGTCGTTGATGATGAGGCTCTCTTTCTCCGACATCGACTTGCTGGCCACGTTGGGCGCGGAGAGGTCGATCCTGGTCTGAAAGAAGCGCTCGCGCTTGGCCGGGTCCATCTCGGTGGTGCTCTGAGGGAGCGCCCACTTCCCGTCGGAGCTGGCCATGAAGGCACTGCACCTGCCCAGCCCCGAGGCCTCGCTGATCCCCTGGACGACCTTGTCCATCAGCTCGTCTGCCTCGAGCGTCGAGCCCATGGAGGCGGCCAGCCTGGAGAGGATCCTCGCGTCCCTGCTCTCGCGCCTCTCGCGCTGCGATATGAAGGAGATCGCTATCGCGATGAGCATCAGGAGCGCGATCCACAGCAGCGTCTGGCCCACCACCAGGCGCGTCGGCTGGCCTGCGTTGAGCCTGGCGACGATGGTTATCGCGTAGAGCGCCGAGAGGCCGGCGCCGGTCATCAAGGCCTCCTTGTACCCAAACCGGTTGGCGATGACGATCACCAGCACCGGGAATATCCAGAAGAGGTCGGGCAGGTAGGTGGGCCAGACCAGCATCGAGATGAAGACCAGTAGTACGTCGAGGGTCGCGGTGATGTTCACGACGGCGGCCGCGTAACGGTGGGAGACCTTCCGCGCGCGCAGGTAGATGATGGTCATCACGCCGCTGCCGATCCAGGCGCCGATGACGATCACGAACCTGACGGTGAAGTCGACGCCTTTGATGGGGAAGAGCGGGAGGAGGACAAAGGGCGTGAGGACCGCGATCACCAGCCATTGAAGGACCATGGTCAGGTCCTCGGCCGAAAGCTGCTTCTTCAATATCCCCTCACGAGGTCAGTTCGACTCATTCGCGTCCCGAGCGCCTGCCTAGGGGACCACCTTCCCGAGAGGAATCTCCAGGATGCCGGTGGCGCCGCTCTCCTTGAGGCGCGGTATCAACTCAGCGAGCTTGCTCTTCTCGACCACGGTCTCGACAGCAGAGTCCCCGTTGGCGAGGTGGCTGACCGTCGGAGACTCCAGCGCGGGCAGGATGTCGAGGACGGCCTGCTCCTTTTCCTTGGCGACGTTGAGCTTCAACAGGACCTTGCCGCGCGCGGCGATGGTCGATATCAGAAGCGTCATGATCTCGTCGATCAGCTTGCGCTTGGCCGGGTCGGCGTAGCTCTCGCGGTTCGCTACGAGCTTGGTGGACGTGTAGAGGATGTCGTCTATTATCGCCAGGCCGTGGGCCTTCAGAGTGCTGCCGGTCTCGGTGATCTCGACGACGGCGTCGACGATGTTGGGGACCTTGGCCTCCGTGGCGCCCGCGGAGAGTATGACCTTGGCGTCTATGCCCAGCTTCTCGAAGTAGCGGCTGGCGATGTTGGGATATTCGGTGGCGACGCGCGTGCCGGGGGGCAGGTCGGACGGCTCGGTCACCCCTGAGTCGCGAAGCACGGCCAGTACTATCCGCAGCGTGCCGCCGGTGCCGGTCTTGGCATAGGGGAAGTCGGCCAGGATCTCGACGTCCGCGCCGGTCTCCTGCACCCAGTCGAGCCCGGTGATGCCCAGGTCGAACAGCCCTTCCTCCACGTACTTGCCGATCTCCTGCGGGCGCAGGATGGCGACCTGGGAGATGCGCTCGTCGTCGATGCGCGCGTTGTACTCCCTGTCGCCGGAGCGGCGCACGGGGAGGTCGGCGTCCCGCAGCAGGGCGAGCGTCTGCTCCTCCAGGCTTCCCTTGGGTATGACCAGTTTAATCAAATCGGTACCTCCATCATGGCGTGATTATAGCAGAGAGAGCCCTCCGCTTCGGAGGCTCCGGCCGCCGAAATCGGCGACGCGTCCCGGGCACGGAAACGAGGCGGTGCCTGTCTTGATTATTCCTCTGTCCAATCAGATATGATTAGCTGCCGGAATCTGGCGCTGCAATGAGCGCATTGGTTGAGGGGAAGGGAGTGTTGCGAAAGTGATTGATTCGAAATTCATCGGGAAGGAGTACCCGGTCACGGAGTACGAGATCGGGCGGGAGAAGATGAAGGAGTACGCCGTCGCGGTCGGGGACATGAACCCGATGTACCAGGACCGCGAGGTGGGCAAGAAGAGCAAGTACGGGGACAACATCGCGCCACCGAACTTCGCGGCGGTCTACAACCTCATGTGTTGCGCCCAGATGTTCTTCGACCCGGAGTTGAGCCTGAACTTCGCGATGCTGGTCCACGGCGAGCAGGACTTCGAGTTCATCAAGCCGGTCAAGCCGGGCGACTTCATCACCACTACGGGCAAGATCGTCGACATCGCGGCCAAGGGCAACAACGACGTCATAAAGTTCGAGGCCCGCTCCACGAACCAGGACGGCGAGCTCGTCACCATCGGGCGCGCCACCTTCGTGATCAGGGGGGGTAATTGATATGGCAAACGTAACGTTTGACGAGGTCAACGTCGGCGACGAGATCCCCAAGCTCGAGGTGACGCTCGACCAGATGATGCTCTGGATGTACGCCGGCGCCAGCGGCGACTTCAACCCGATCCACGTGGACAAGGAGTTCGCGGAGAAGGTCGGGCTGGGCGGGACGATAGCCCACGGGCTGTCCAGCATGGCTCGCCTGGGGCGCTGCCTCACTGACTGGGTCGGGGACCCCGGGTCGCTCAAGCGCTTCAAGGTGCGGTTCGCGAGCCCGGCGCGGCCGGGTGACACCGTCACCTTCTGGGGCAAGGTCATCGACAAGAGCATCAAGGACGGCAAGAACCTGGTGACGCTCGAGGTCGGGGCGAACATCGGAGACGGCACCGTGGTGCTGTCGAAGGGCGAAGCCGTAGTCGAGCTGTAAGCGAGAACGCAAAACGCACCACTGGGGTCAGGTACTAGTGGTGCGTTTTAGGAGCGGAGGTCGAGGATCTGGGTGCTCTTGGTGCCGCCGTCGCGGGCCAGGCGCTCGGCCATCTCCTCGTAGGAGGTCACGACCACTTTGTCCGGCGTGAATTCCAGGTTGGTGCGCACGCTGTCGATGATGCGCTCGCGCAGCCCCGCCACCTCGCCCACCGAGGTCGGACAGAGGAACACCGACACCTCGTCGATGTCGTCAGGGTCGTCGTTGCGCTTGCGCAGCTCGACCTGCCACTCCAGGATGTCGACGTTCTGGTTGAGGATGGAGGCGAACGCGTTGAGGTTCACCAGGTTGCCCTTGATCTTGGTGAGCGCGAACTCCGTGGCCACCGCGCGCCTGCTGATGGCGGAGCTTATCCTGGGCATCGTGCGCCCGCAGCAGGGACATTGCCCCCGCGAGTAGCCTCCCACCAGGATGTCGCCGGTGCGATAGCGCAGCACCACCGAACCGCGCGCGTCGATGTTGGTCACCACCAGCTCGCCGGTCTCGCCCTCTCCCAGCACCTTGCCCGTCTCCGGGTCCACCACCTCGACGATCTCCATGTCCGGGTAGGTGTGATACCCGCGGCTCTCGTCGTCGCCGCAGTCGCCCCAGGCGTACTTCATCTCGGTGCAGCCGTACGCGCCGGTCACCACCGGGTCGACAGCGCCCATCTCCTCGAGCAGCGCAGCGATCTTCTCCCGCGCGCCCTGGGTTATGCGGTCGCCGCCCATCGCGACTATCTGCAGGTCCGAGAAGTCCCTGCCCTCGGCCGCCGCCATCCGCAGCAGGTCGTAGGTGTAGCCGGGCAGCCCCATGAATAACGTGGGCCGCACCCGCTCGATTATGTTGAGTATCCGCTCGTTGCCGAGCACGGGGCCGCCGCCCGTATTGACCGTGGTTATCGCCGCGCCCTCCGCGCCGGTCAGCGCGACCCAGTAGGCCAGATGCGACGGACCGGGAAAGTTGTTGACCGCCACCACGCTGCGGTCGTAGGTCTCGGGAGCCCTGCTCGCGACCACGGACGCCAGGCGCCTGCCCGCCTCCTTCATCCGACCCAGGTCGTACATGGTGAAGAAGAAAGGCGTGGGCTCGGCCGTGCGGCCGGTGGTGAACATCGGCAGCACCGGCTGGTATTCCTCGCGGAAGTCCTGTTCCGCGGCGGCGCCGGCGGCTTCGGTGTCGGTCATCTGGGGCACCCAGCCCTTGGACTTGTGCAGCTTGACCTTGTCGAACCCGGGCTCGAGCACGAAATGCCTGGGGTGGTCGGGGTCGTCGGTGTAAGGTGCGATGTCTTCCTTGTAGGTGAAGGGGAGCTTCTGCAGGTCGGCGACCGACTTCACGCCGGCGGGGTCGATGCCGCTCTCGTCGAACAGCCTGCGGTAGTGCGGATGGAACGGGTAGACCCGCTCGTTGATGAACGCGTTAAGCGCCGAGTCCTGCATCGCGCTTATCTCGTCGGCGCTCCAGGTGTCCCACCCCGGTACGCACCTAATCTCCCACCTTCGCTGCGGCACTCTCTTTCTCATCTGGCTATCGGCGTCCCTTCCCGCTCGTCCGCCCTAGACCGGGCGGAAATACTTGATGTCATGAAGCGTGCCCTTGCGCTCTTCCGCCCAGACCGCCTTGACGCGCATGCCCGTGCGGACGTCCGCCGCCTCGATCTCGCCGAGGATGTGCGGGAACTGCACGTCCGCGCCATCGAGCATGATGAAAGCGTAGATGTAAGGGGGCTCGGTCGGCTGGCCTATGAACGGCAGGTGGACCACCGTGTAGGTCAGAAGCGCGCCTTCGTCAGACAGCTCTACCCATTCGTCCACCGGAGTGTAACAGAACCCGCAGTATGGGCGCGGCGGAAGGAGCACCGCCCCGCACTTGGGGCACGCGATGCCCATTATGCGCTTGTTGTCCCGCATCTCCCGGAAGAACCTGTCGTACTGCTCGCCGTAGGAGAACCGGTACTTCACATCGAGCGTCCCGGTCACCGACTTGACGATGTCGCCGCCTGACGGCGTCGCGGCCTCGAGCATCACGAGCCCTCGCTTTCCGCTCCATCGGGGACGAACCACTTGATGTCCGTTATCGCTCCGCCCCTCTGCTCCCGCGGCCGGAACTCGGGCCGCACCGCCGCGCCGATCCTGATGCCGTCGTCATCGGGCGCGACGTGCAGCAGCTCGGTGTCCGCACCGGCCGGCCTCACCAGGACGTACCTGAACGGCGCCTCGGCGGGCGCGCCCTCGAAGCCGTCGGCCACGCGCGCCCAGGACATGACCACTCCCCTGGGGCCCACCTCGCGCAGGTCGGATACCTCCGAACCGCACGACTCGCAGTAGGACGTGGGAGGGACCGCCACCTGGCCGCACAACTCGCAGACGCCAGCGAGTATCTTCCCGTGGTCCCGCAGCGCGGCGAGGAACGTGCCGACGATCTCACCCGTCGTCCAGTTGTAGTCACACCTGGACTCGCTTTCCATGTAGGTCAGCTCCGGCGGCTGCAGCGCCAACTGGTCTCCTCTCCTCGCCGAATGCACCACAAATGCAACACAAAGGGTCTGACCCCTTTTGTGGCGCTATCTCATATCTCGTCCGAGAAAATCGTCACGGTGCTGAACTGTATCGCCCCGCCCCAGGAGTGGGCCAGCGCCCGGTGCACGCCGTCGACCTGGTGCTCCCCGGCCCTTCCCATCACCTGCATGGCGGCCTCGATCTGCCTGATCATCGCCGACGCGCCGATCGGGTTGGAGGAGAGCACACCGCCCGAGGTGTTGACCGGCAGCGCGCCGTCGAGTTCGCTCCGTCCAGACTCGATCAGCTTGCCTCCCTCGCCCGGTCCGCAGAGGCCCAGCGCCTCGCACCATATCAGCTCCTGGAAGCTGAAGGCCTCGTAGACCTCGGCCACGTCGAGCTCCTTGGCGGGCTCGTAGATCCAGGCCATCTGGTAGGCCTGCTGGGCCGCGCGCACGCACGACTCCGGGTAGGTCATGTCCACGTGTGGGACATACGGGCTCTCGCTGCAGGTCCCAACGCCGGCGAACCACGCGGGGCGCGGGCATTTCTTGCGGGCTGTCTGCTCCGAGACGATCACCATCGCCGCCGCCCCGTCGCTCGTCGGGCAGCAGTCGAGCAGCTTGAGCGGCTCGGCCACCGGCGGCGATGACATGACGTCCGCGACCGTTATCTCGTTGCGTATCTGCGCGTAAGGGTTCAAGAGCGCGTTGCGGCGGTTCTTCACCGCCACCATCGCGCCGTGCTCCTCGGTCACGGCGGGGGCGTGGCGGTCGAGGTACTGGCGCGACTGCAGCCCCACCAGCGCTGGTGCTCCGCAGGCGAAGTCGCGGTCCCAGAGCGGGTCGTAGCAGGCCGAGAGCCCGTACTGCGGGACTCCGTCCGAGAGCTTCTGGTACGCCACCGCCAGCACCGTGTCGTAGATGCCCGAGGCCACGTGGTAGAACCCGGCGATGCCGGTGGCCGCGCCGACGGTCCCGCCCGTGTGAACCCTCATGACCGGCCCGGGGCACATGCCCAGCGCCGGCGCGATCCAGTCCTCAGGGTAGTTGACGCCCTCAAAGATCTCGGGCGCGCTGCCGATGACCACCGCGTCGACGTCCGACGGTTTGAGCCCCGCGTCCGCCAGAGCTCGAAGCCCCGCCTCGCGCACGATCTCGGGCACGTTTTTGTTGTCGCGCCTGCTGACGTATTTAGTCTGTCCTGTCCCGATGACCGCTACTGGCCTGGTCAATCGACCTTCCTTCCGCCGGCGCCGCGTCGCGGGCCCGCCGTCCGCCGGACCGTCACCCCTGTACTATCATGCACGCGGCGGTCTGCATCGCGAGGCCGCCCGCCGCGTGAGCCATCGCTTTACTTACACCGTCTATCCTGTCGCCCTCGCCGCGGTCCGTCACGCGCGCGCAGGCCTCGGCGAGCCTCACCAGCCCGGTCGCGACCACCGGGTTCGCGCAGAGCGCGCCCCCCGAGAGGTTGACCGGGACCCTTCCCCCCAGCGTCGTGGCGCCGCTCATCAGTAGCTTCTCACCCTCGCCCTCCTCGCACAGACCGAGTGCCTCATACAGCATCAGCTCCTGGTGAGCGAAGGATTCGGTCACCTCGAGCAGATCGAGGTCCGCTGGCGGATCGGTTACGCCGGCCTGCTTGTACGCGGCCGCCGCGGCCAGCGCGGCCGAGCGCAGTTTGTGGATCTCCCGGGCGCCCGGGCTGAACGCGTCCATCGCGTGGCCGGACCCGGCGATCCACGCCGGCCTCACCTTCAGCGACTTCGTCACCTCCGCTTCGGCCATCACCACGGCGCAGGCTCCGTCCGTCACCGGCGCGGCCTCCAGCTCGCGTATCGGCGAGACCAGCGGGCGCGACTCCATCACCTGGTCCAGGGTCACCTCGGAGCTGAGCTGCGCGTTGGTGTTCATCGCGCCTGCCGCGCGGTTCTTCACGGCGACGCGAGCGGGCGCCTCTTCGCTCACCCCGTAGTGGTGCATGTAGGCGCGGGCCTGCAAGGCGGCGGCCGATGTCGCGTCAAGGCCCATCGGCCTCAGATAAAAGGGGTCGGTCATCAGCAGAGACTGCGCCCGGGGCGAGCTCTCGGAGCTCTTGCCGTAGGCGACCACCAGCGCGGTGTCGAAGAGCCCGCTGGCGATCCGCATGTAGGCGTAGATCGCCGCCAGCAGGCCGTCCCCGGCGATCTTGGACTCCTCCTTGAAGTGCGCGCCCATGGCATCGACGGTGATGCACGTCGAGATGCCCCTGCCGTCGAGGAAATCGCTGCCCGCGTCTATCACCACGTCGATGTCGTGGATGGACACGCCGCACGAGGAGAGCGCCTCGTTGACGACGCGGTATATCAGGCTCTGGTGCGTCTCGCGCTCCAGCGTCCCGTGCTGTGTCTGGGCCCAGCCGACCACGCCGACGTCGATCACTGCGCCCCCCGTTCCAGTTGGACCACCCTGGCTTCCACCTTGTCCGTCAGCTGAAGCAGCCCGACGCTGTTGTGCCGGGCGAAGATCCTGTCGGTCGGGCTTCCCGGGTTGAAGAACGTCACCCCGTCACGCTCCTTGATGGTGGCGCTGTGGGTGTGGCCGAACACGATGCAGTCGCACCCCTCGCCGTCGAACGCCGCCGCGACCCTGCCCACTATCCCCAACGGCGAGCCGCCGCCGTGGGTCAGGCCTATCTTGAAGCCGCCGGCTTCGATCACCCGCTTCTCCGGCAGGGATCGCGCCGTATGGCCCCGGTCCATGTTGCCCCTTACCGCCAGCGTCTCCGCGACCGCCGAGAGCTCCTCCAGGACCGACATGTCCAGGATGTCGCCGGCGTGCAGTATCAGGTCTGTCCCCTCGAACGCGTCCAGCACAGCCCTGGGGACCGGCCGCCCCGCCAGGTGCGTGTCTGATATGCATCCTATCAACATGTCATCACCCGCTGACCGCGCCCGTGGCGCTCTCGTCGGCGATCTCGATCGGCGCGCCCGGCGCGGTGGGTAACTCCAGAAAGAACATGGCCCCGCCGGCGACCTCGGAGAGGCCCACCCTTCCACCCAGCCGCTGCATCACCCGCTTGACCATCGAAAGCCCCAGCCCCGAGCGGCCTTCCCAGTCTGTGAAGAAAGGCATGAACATGTACTCGCGGGATTCCGGGGAGAGCCCGGGTCCGGAGTCCCTCACCTCGACGCGCACGTAGCCCGCCTCGTCGAGGCCGCTGACCTCGACGCGGTCTTCTCCCAGTCGCGCCGCGATGCAGGCGTTCTCGATCACCTGCTCGAGGGCGGTGCGGATCATCCTGTCGAAGCCGAAGACCCGCTGCAGGCCCGACAACTTGACCGACACCCTCACGCCCGCGAGGGCGGGCTGCGCCAGGACATCGCGCACGACGTCGGAGGTGATCTCCTCGATGTTGTGCCCGGTGGCCCGGTCCCATTCCCGGGCGGTGGTGCAGTTGAGGTACTGCTCGAGGTCCTCCAGCAGGCCCAGCAACGTCGATTGGCCCGCCTCGAGCACGCTGATCAGGTCCTCCCTGCTGCGGGACCAGTCGTCGAGGTTCATGCCTCGAAGCCGTTCGATGACGCGGGAGAGCGGGTGCGTGTAGACCCTCTCCACCCGGGCGCCCAGCGAGCGCAGCAGCACCTGGTAGTCGACCGTGGCTTTCCCGGCCTGCCCGTCGGCGCTCTTCGCCGCCATGAAGACGCAGGCCGCGCCCACCAGGTCGGCGCCGTCGACCAGCGGATATATCCTGTAGCTGATGGGGAGTATCGACATGTCGGTCTTCATGATGAGGGCGTCTCCCTCCTTCACGATGGCGGGGTTCGCCAGCACGTCCAGCATCCCGTGCTCGAGTGGCCCCAGGGGGTTTTGGTCGAGCGAGATCTCCGGCCGCAGCAGCAACTGCGTCTTCTCCGCGAAGGTGTAGCCGGTCAGCCGCTGGGCCTCGCGGTTGAAAGTCCCTATCCTGCCCCGCGCGTCGGCCGTTATGACCCCCGCGACCATCTCCTCCAGCACCGAGCCCGCGACGCCGCGCTCCCGGGAGAGCGCGTCCAGGGTCTTGCGCGCGATGCGGTAAAGCTCCGCGTTGGTGATCGCCATGCTCGCGAGCTCGCCCAGCCCGTCAAGCAGGAGCTTCTCGTCAACAGTGTAGGCGTGCGCCTCGAAGTTGCCCGCCACCAGCATGCCCAGGAATTTCCCGCGCGCGACCAGCGGCACCATGACCAGGGAGGCCGGCTCCACCGCGCCGAAGAAGACGTTGTCGCGCTCGTCGATCGCCGACGTGCTGTCGATCGCCACCATCTCTCTGGAGTCCGCCGCCTGGCCGAGCAGCCCCTTGCTCATGGGCAGCTCCTTGAACATCAACTTCTTCTCGTCGACGCCGCTCACGACTGCAAGCCGGAGCACGTCCTCGCTCTT
>DAIQAV010000057.1:0-11835 GCA_036781505.1 Candidatus Anoxymicrobiaceae bacterium
GAGATGGAGCGGGCGCCGGTGAAGAGCCGCGACCTGGGGGGGCACCTGGGCGAGACGGTGAGCCTGGTCGGGTGGGTCATCGCGCAGAGGCGCGCCGTCACCAGGAAGCGCGAGTACATGCAGTTCCTCACCCTTGAGGACCTCACCGGCACGTTCGAGGCCACGATCTTCCCCAGGGAGTACGAGCGGCTGGGCAGGCTCATCGGGATGTCGCGCATACTGCGCGTCACCGGCCTGGTGAGCGACCGGGCGGGGGGGATCTCCCTCATCGCGAGCGACCTCGAACCGCTTGTCGTCTGATAATATTACTGTTGTGGGTTCCGCGGCCGGACTCACCCACCGGTCGCGCTCGATGCGCTCGCACCAACTGCGGTGGCGGTGGAGCGGCAGGATGCCCGCCCAAGGAGGGCGACGATGAGACTTTGCAGAGAGTGCGGCTTCCCCCGCAGGTTCTCCAGGTTCCTCGAGTGGCACACGGACGGGACGATCTCCAGCAGCGTACGGCCGAGGATACCTCTGATGTTCCTCGAGGTCGACGAGTGGGACACGATGTACGACGAGCTGGCGATGACCATCGGCGGACCGATCGAGCACATCGTGGTCGAGGCGCAGAAACACATCGGCATGGACCTCTACGACATGGTCAAGGGCATCTACTGGAACATCAACGCCAAGCGCGTCCCCAACAGCCGCTACCTCCGTCCCGAGTGGCTGGGCCGAGTGATCGTCTGGGGCATGCGCAACGACCTGGCCGGGCTGGGCGCCGGGCGGGCGCACCTGGAGAGCTACCGGGCGGGCGACCACCTGACGCATCGCTTCGCGAATCCCTGCCTGATGCCATTGATCGTCGGCAACAGCCAGGGAATATACGAGTCTATCGAGCGGATGCCCGGGTCCAAGGCCGGCTTCAAGATGGATGGCGACGACCTGCTGGTCTACCTGATGCACGCCGAGGAGAAGCCCGTCTCCGAGGACCGGCTCTACCTGGAGGAGGCCCATGGAGGGCCTGGACCTCTGTCGTATGACACCTGCCCGGCCTGCCGGGTCCCACGCAAGATGGCGCTCTCTCTCGAGTGGCACATAGACCGCGGAGAGATCTCCAACCCGCTGAGCGGCAAGCGCGAGGACATGATGGCCGTGCAGTCCATCAACGCGATCCTGCGCGAGCTGGAGCGCGAGCTGGGCGAGGAGGTCATCGACATCGTCTTCCGCGCCCAGAAGTGGTACTCGCTGTCGCGCCTGGAGGAGACGGGGGCGAGCAAGAAGCAGCCCGAGGAGTTCTGGCCTGCCTATCTCGAAGACATGGCGCTGCGCGGTCTCGGCCACCCGGTGGAGTTCGAGCCGTTGAGCGATGAGGTGACGGTCAAGATCACCAATGCGTACAACCAGGACCTCTTCGCCGCGAGGGTCGCCGCGGGGCTCGAGGCGCTCACCGGGAGAGCGACGACGGTCGAGTGGGAAAAGCGCGAGCACGATGACGCGAGCTATACGATAAGAGCATCCTGAAGGTGGAGTCGCGCGGAACGTTTGCGTTCAAGCGCGATGCCGGCCGGAGGGCTTCGCGGCATTCTGACGAGTCGCGGAGATTGATTGCGTGTAATCGTTATGCCGGCAAGAGGGCTTCGCGGGGGTCAGACCCTTTGTGTTGCATTCGGGAGATGAAGTCAACTTGGACATCAGCAGCATGATCACTTACGAGGGGCTTCGCCTGTTCCTGGGGCCCTTATACTCCATGCACCTGCGTATGCGCTGCGAAGGCGCGGACAACGTCCCGGAGAGCGGGGGCGGGCTGCTGGTGGCAAACCACAGGTCTTATGCCGACCCGCTGGTGCTCGGCTACTGCATCGAGAGGTTCATCAACTTCGCCGCCGGCTCGCACCTCTACCTGGTCCCCGGCAGCAGGTCGATCTTCAAGATGATCGGATTCTTCGAGATGAACATCTACGGCGGCGAGCAAGGTGACCAGAGCCTTGGGGAGGGCGCGAGGCTTCTTTCGAATGGCGAGCTCATCGGTCTTTTCCCCGAGGGCATCGAGTCTTTCATGCACGTCTACAGCGCGAGCAGGATCGCGCAGTTCAAGACCGGGTTCGCCAAGCTCGCCCTGGAAAACCGCGTGCCGATCATCCCCGCCGCGATCATCGCCAGCGAGGAGAAAGAGATAATCAAGCTTCCCGGGCGCCTGGTGTCCTCGTTCGTGAAGCACCCCGACGCCCGCAAGGGCATCGACCTCATCACCTACCGGCACGTCCTGTGCAGGATCGGCAGGCCCATCGACCTGTCCGCGTACTACGGCGAGGAAGAGACCAAGTCCGTGATAGACCAGATCGCGGCCAAGGTGCGCCGGATAGTGATCAAGCTCTACGACGGAGAGGACCTGGACAGGTTCGTGACCGGCGAGACGCCCTTCAACTTCGCCCTCGACCGCGTCTAGGGACAGGTACTTTCCACTTCTTTTTCTACTCCGGACAAATGTCCTCGAATTCAAGCGGTAAGCCAATCGTGTGAGTAGAAAAAGAAGTGGAAAGTACCTGTCCCTATTTGGTGAGGGGGGACATCGCGCGCAGGCGCTTCACGATCGGTGGGAGCTGCTCGATGACGTAGTCGACCTCTGCTTCGGTGGTGCCGCGGCCGAGCGAGAAGCGCACCGAGCCGTGGGCCTCGAGCGTCGGCACTCCCAGGGCCAGCAGCACGTGCGAGGGCTCGAGCGCCTCCGAGGAGCACGCCGAGCCGGTCGAGGCGCAGATGCCCACTGTGTCGAGCTGAAGGCAGATGGCCTCTCCCTCGATGTACGAGATGCCGATGTGGACGTTGTTGGGCAGCCGCGCGTCAGGGTGGCCGTTGAGGGCGATGTCCTCCATCGCGCCCAGCAGGCCATCCGCCAGGCGATCGCGCATAGCCTTGATCCTGGGGACCTTGGCCTCCATCTCCGCGGCGGCCAGCTCCGCCGCCGCGCCGAACCCGGCGATGCCGCCGATGTTCTCGGTGCCGGCGCGCATGCCCCGCTCCTGCTCTCCCCCGTGGATGAACCTCGCAACGCGGGTGCCTCTCCTGATGTAGATGGCTCCGACGCCCTTGGGGCCGTAGAGCTTGTGGGCCGACATCGACAGCATGTCCACGCCCATCTCCTCGACGTCGACGGGTATGTTCCCGACCGTCTGGACCGCATCCGTGTGAAGGTAGACGCCGGCCTCGCGGCATATTCTCGAGATCTCCGATATCGGCTCGATGGTGCCGACCTCGTTGTTGGCATGCATGACGGAGACCAGGGCCGTCTCGGGCGTGATGGCTGCCTTGATGTCAGCCGGGTCGACCAGGCCGGTGGAGTCGACCTCGACGAAGGTGGCGCCGTAACCGATCGACTGCAGGAACTCGGCGGTCTCCAGCACGGCGTGGTGCTCGATCCTGGTGGTGACGATGTCCTTGGGCCCGTCGCCCCGAGCCTGCAGCACTCCCCTCAAAGCCATGTTGTCCGACTCGCTGCCGCCGGAGGTGAAGTAGACCTCGTCGGGCGAGGCGTTGATGAGCGCGGCGACCTTGCGGCGCGACTCCTCTATCGCCTGCTTCGACTCCCTGCCGATCGCATAAAGCGCCGACGGGTTCCCGTACTTCGACGCCAGGTACGGCTGCATCGCGACCGCCACCTCCGTCGCCGGCGGGGTCGTCGCCGCGTGGTCCATGTAAACTGTTTTGATCTCGGACACCTCTTCCAGGTCGCTGGCCTCACGGCCGTTCTTTTGGGGCTATTATAGAGGTAGTTACCGGGGAGTTGGAGGCTGAGGAGGTCTGCTGGGTGTTGCCATCATGAAGACGCTCTACGAGGAGGACGCCCTCTCGACCGAGGAGCGGCTCAAGACCGTCATCAACCTACAGGTTCCCGACCGTACGCCCTCCTGCCCGTTCATCTACTACTTCGCCGCGCGCTACGCCGGCATCACCGCCCACGAGCTGACCTCCGACCCCGCCAGTTACAGGGCGGCGATTGACCTTTGCTTCGACGAGCTCGGCCCCTGGGACATCTACTATCCCGTAAACCCGCGATACCCGGAGGTGTACTCGTTCATCATGCCGATGAAGGCGCGCTGGCCGGGCATCGACCTCGACGAGGACAGCGCCTGCCAGCTCCTCGAGGGCGAGCTGATGAAGTCGGAGGACTACCAGTGGGTCATCGAGGCGGGCCGCAGCCACAGGCACCTCGCCTACCTGGTCTACTTCGTGGAGATGATCGCCCGGGCCTGGGACATCAAGAGCGGGCGCAAAGCTTACGCCCACGTCCTGCCGCGGCTGGCGATGCACCTGGCCGGCTGGCGCCGGGAGTTCGCCTCCTTCTCCAGGCGCGGAGTCACCACTCTCTACGGCTTCCTGCCCGAGGCCGCGTTCGACAGCTTCTCTCTCTCCCGCGGCCTGGTCGAGTTCGTCAAGGACTGCATGCGGCGCCCCGACGAGGTCGCCGCGGCCGCGGACGCCCTCACCGACAGCTACTACTTCGTGACGCGCCTGATAACCGCGCTGGTGGGTGTGCCCCGCGCGGAGATATTCGTCCATCGGTCATCCAACGACTTTATCTCGCCCGAGATGTTCAAGGCGCTTTCTTTCCCTTCGCTCAAGAGGCTGGTGGACAGGCTGGTCGCGGCCGGGATCTCGCCGGTGCTCCACCTCGACGGCAACTGGGACGAGAACCTCGCCACCCTGCGCCAGCTCCCCGCGGGCAACTGCGTCGCCCAGTTTGACGGCAGCACGGACATCTTCCTCGCCAAGCGCGTCATCGGGGACCGCATCTGCATCATGGGGGATGTCCCGGCGACGATGCTCAGCCTGGGGTCGGTGAGCGAGGTCGACGAGTACTGCCACAGGCTCATCGAGGAGGTCGGCCTGGGAGGTGGGTTCATCATGGGCGCGGGCTGCGAGATCCCGCCCGACGCGAAACCCGCCAACGTCAGGGCGATGCTTCAGTCGGTGGTAAGGTACGGCTACGTGCGCGTAGCGGAGCCGCACGCGGTGCGCTCGAAGGTCAGGGCGAGGGTCAGCCCTGTCGCTTTTCCCACTGCTCCCTGAGGTCGGCCAGCGTCTTGCCGGCGAGAACGCCGCGCATGGCTCCTGTGACCTCACACCAGAGATCCCGCACCACGCATTCGTCGGCCCTGCCGCAGACCGAGCTGTCGCGGACGCACTCGACCGGGGATATGTCGCCCTCCAGCGCCTCGAATATCTCGTCGAGCCTTATCTCGGCGGTCGGCCTTCCCAGCCGGTAGCCGCCCGCGGCGCCCCGCTCGGCGATGACCAGGCCGCGGTTTCTCAAGAGCGTCATCATGTGCTCGAGGTAGCGCTTGGATATCGCCTGCCTGGCGGCGATGTCCTTCAACAGGACCAGCCCGTCGTCCCCATTAACGGCGAGGTCGAGCATCGCTCGCATTCCGTATCTTGCTCTCGTCGAAAACTTCAAAGGAGCCCTCCCCTGTGTGTGCAGGATGCCCGGCACCCGGCTGGAAACAAGCCTTGTTCATCGTGCCGGCAGGTTAAAATCTAGCATGCCGATAGGAATACGGTCAACGACGCGGACTGCCCGCCGGGAACGCGGAGGTGGCACCGGGACGGTCGCCGCGAGGGAGCGGCGGGGTGGTGTGGCCCCACCTTTTTGCTTATAATGTTCAGACTTCTCCATTGGAGATGTGGGATCCGGTAGTCAAGGAGGTTGGATATGGAGATTACCCTCAGCATCATCAAAGCGGACGTCGGCGGTTTCGTCGGTCACTCGGACGTCCATCCCGCACTACGCGAAAAATGCGTCGAACTCCTCGCCAAGGCCAAGAAGGACGGACTCATCATCGATTATTCCCGGGGTGAGGTCGGTGACGATATCGCGCTGATCATGACGCACCAGAAGGGCATCGAGAACGAGGAGATCCACAAGTTCGCGTGGGATACATTCACCGCCATGACCGAGGTCGCCAAGGAGTACGGGCAGTACGGCGCGGGCCAGGACCTGCTGGTCGACGCCTTCAGCGGCAACCTCAAGGGCATGGGCCCGGGCTTCGCGGAGATGACCTTCGAGGAGAGGCCGGCCGAGCCTATCATCGTCTACCTGGCCGACAAGACGGAGCCGGGCGCGTGGAACCTGCCGCTCTACAAGATTTTCGCGGACCCGTTCAACACCATCGGGCTCGTCATAGACCCGAGCATGCACGACGGCTTCCGCTACGAGGTCCTCGACCTCATCGGCGAGAAGAGCATCATCTTCAGTCTGCCCGAGGATATGTACGACATGCTGGTCTTCATAGGCTCGCCTTCTCGCTACGTCATCAAGCAAATATTCCGCAAGGGCTCGGACGAGCCGGTCGCGGTCACCTCGACCCAGAGGCTCTTCCTGATGGCCGGTCGCTACGTGGGCAAGGACGACCCCGTTATGGCCGTCAGGTGCCAGAGCGGTCTGCCCGCCGTCGGCGAGGCGCTCGAGCCGTTCTCGTTCCCCCATACTGTCGCCGGTTGGATGAGGGGTTCGCACCACGGCCCGCTGATGCCTGTCGGTTTCGAGGACGATACGCCGACACGCTTCGACGGCCCCCCGCGAGTGGTCGCCCTGGGCTTCCAGCTCAAGGACGGCAGGCTCATCGGACCGCGCGACATGTTTGGCGACATCTCCTATGACAACGCGAGGCGGCTGGCTCTCGACGCCGCCGACTACCTGCGCCGCCACGGCCCGTTCGAGCCGCACAGGCTCCCTCAGGAGGAGATGGAGTACACCACGATGCCCGCGGTCATGAAGAAGCTGAAGGACCGCTTCAAGGCCGCCGACTGAGGCTTTCGAAAGATACTGAAAAGGGCGGCGCAACGCCGCCCTTTTTTCTTTGAGCCGCAACCATTACTCAAGAAAGTGGTCTGACCCCATTCTTGAATTTGTTAAAAGCCGCGCAGCATGGCTTCCCAGTCGTCGGAGAAGAGCAGGGACGCGAACTTCTGGTACTGCGAGAACGTGGTGTCGTTGCCCAGCCTCACCAGGAACAGGTTCGCCGAGTCCATAGCCACGTTCGGCTCGTCTGTCGTCATCTCCATGAAGTCGAAGCGGCCGGCGAGCTCGATGAAAAGCTCGCGGTACTCGAGCTTGGTCATGCCGGTCGCCTCCAGGTCCCAGTGCCAGGTGAACGCGGTGGTTATCACGATCTTGTCGTCGTAGAACGGGTCGTCCCAGGCGGCGTGCATCATCGCCAGCGATAGGCCGCACTCGCGGTAGTTCCTGCTGACCTCTATCGCCCCCAGCTCGTAGAGCCAGTCGTAGCCGGGCTTGCCCCAACGCTCGCTCTCGGACGGGCGGTGGTTGCCGATGTAACCGACCAGCACTCCGTCGAGGACCCCGGCCACCACGTTGCCGCCATCGGAGTTTGCAACGTTGACCAGCGCTTTCTTCTGGCGCTCGGGGTTGTTGCGGCTGAACATCAGGATGCCGCCGTCGACGGTCAGGCTCTCGATCTTACCGGCGGGGCAGTAGTTCTCGATCTCGATATCGCCTTTGGGGGTCTCGAGCGTGGCGGCCTTCTTTACCGGCTCGGCGCCCTTCCTGGGCTCCCTGGCGCCTTTGCCGGTGACATACGGCACCTTCTCGAACCCGAAGAAGGGCGGCTTGCCGGGAAGCTCGCGCTCTTCGTTCTCTCCGCGCTCGCCGCCGGCAGGAGTCTCTCTGTCTTTGTCCGCTTTATCGGCTTTCATCCGTGCAGCTCGTTTCGGTCGCCTCGCCACTCAAGAAGTATAATTGATGGTGCCGCGCCAGCACGACAGGAGGGACGCCGTGAAAGTCAGCGATCGGATGACCGGAGATGCGATCACAGTCCAAGCCGACGATCCCATCCGTGTTGCCATGGACCTCATCGATCAGAAGCAGCTTCGGCGGTTCCCCGTCATGAAAGACGGCGACCTGGTCGGGATAGTAACCGACAGGGACCTGCGCAACACGACCGCGTCCTCAGTGGTGCTGACCGAGAAGAAGTATCACGACTTCCTGCTGGACAACGTGAAGATAGAGTCGATCATGAGCGCCAACCCCCGAACCGTCTCCCCACAGAGCGACCTCAAGGATGCCGCGCGGCTCATCCTGGAGATCAAGGTCGGTGGGCTGCCGGTGCTCCAGGACGGAAGGCTGGTGGGGATCATAACCGAGACCGACCTCATCGACACCCTGCTGGAGCAGCTGCCTGACGATTGATGGTGAGCTCCCCGCGCGCCCTCAACGGACGCCGAGTGTCCACGCACCGTTTCCCTCGATGTCGATCAGATAGTTCGAACCCTGCTGCAACAGAAGGCTCTGCGTTCCCGAGAACGGGCCGGTGGGCACGTTCGCCAGGGTGCTTATGATCTCCCCGCCCGCGCTGAGAAGCGTGACCACGAACGGCGAGGTGCCGTTGTAAGTCATCGTCGCCGTCGCGTTGCCGCCCGACGACTGGAAGAACGGCGTGACCTGCGGCCCGGTGCCGCTGGTGTTCAGCGGGATGAACTGCGGGTTGACCGGCACTCCCTGGTTGACCGTCATGCTCCACTGCCCGCCCGCGTTCACGCTCAACGAGTACCTGCCGGCACTCACTCCGAGCGCCGTGGCGCCGTTGGTGTTCCCGGTCAGGTTGTAGAGGGTGCTCACGATGTGTCCGCCGTCATCGACCAGCGAGGCCTGAAATCCGTCGCCGCCCGAGTAGCTCAACACGAAGATGGCGAGGCCCGCGGTGAGGCTGAACGGCTGGGTCGAACTGTTTCCGCTCCCCTGCCGGACTATGGGAGACGTTGCGGTGGGCACGGTACCTGGACCCGTTTTCTTCGGCGTAGTCGAAGGAACGGTCTTGGTGACTACTTTCGTCTTGCCGCAGCCCGGCCCGGCAACGAGCACCAGTACCACCATCGCCGCCGCCAGGGCGGCCCCGGCTCTGTGCTGTGCCGGTCGAGATGAAACCCGCACCCCGACCACCTCCAACCTATCCCAGCGGGTAATCTACGTACCACACACCATTTATTTTGACAGCGTCGAAGACAGGCCTGTCTTTTTGTTTGGAAATATCCTGTGTATCCGTCTTCGGTGTTCCCAGGACATCCGCGGTGTAAATGACCTTGCCGCCCACCAGCGTCACGGTGGCCTTGTTCGGGTCCTTGGGGTCGGCCTTCGACTGCATCTTGAGGTCCTGGAATTTGACCTTGATCTGCTGGAACTTCAGCTTGGCGAGCGCATCCTGGTTCTTGGTCAGTTTCTGGTTGGGGTTGACCGCCTTCTTGTATGCTTCCCAGTTGTTCGCCTGCCAGGCGCTGAAGAAGTTCTGGACCGCCCCCTGCGGCGTGTTGCCGCCACAGCCTGCTATCGCCAGCAGCGCCGGTACGGCTAACAGCAGCGCCACTGCGACCGCGACAGCGTTGGTGGCCGTTCGGCGTCCGTTCCGGGTTTTCATATCGACATCCACCCCCCAGGGATGCGGCATCAGGCTCCGTGATGACGCGAACAGTATAGCAATAAAAAGACGGGCCCGGTTAGGCCCGTCATTTTCCGGGAGCGCTCTACGGTTACTGTTGCTGGGGCGGCTGGTCCGCGGCCGCGATCGGCACGTCGACGTACCATCGGCCCTTGTACTTCGCAGTGCTCAGTGTCGGTGTCACGCCGTATTGCTTCTTGATCTGGGCGATCGTGGTCGACTCTACCTGGCCGGTCTGGGGGTTCTTCCCTTTCACCACACCGGACGTGAGTTCGACCGCGGCCTTGTTGGGGTCCTTGGCGTCGGGCGTGGTCTTGAGCTTGAGCCCGAGGTACTTGTAATCGTTGGCCATGAACTTCTTCTTCTGGTCGACGAGGTCGGCGTCCGTCGCGCGCCTGACGTTGGATGGCAGGATCGACGAGAGATATCCGTTCCAGTCCCGGTTCTGAATGGCGGTGTAGAAGTTCCGCACCGCCGCCTCCGGTGCCTGCGGGCCACATCCGGCAAGCAGGAGCGGGAGCACTAGTGCCGCAGCCAGCACGGCGAACAGTATCGCCGCTCTGCGAGCCTTTCCACGAGTCGTGAACGCCACTTGCTCAGCCCTCCTTCTGGCCGGTTGGAGGCGGAGGTGGCGGTGGCGGCGCAGCCAGCGGTGGTGGCGCTGCCGCCGCAGGCGGCGCGGGCGGCGACGGAGCCGGCGGTGGCGGTGGCGCATAACCCCCCGGAGCTCCTGGAGGCTGCGCCGGCTGCGGCCTTGCCGCTGCCGCGGCTGCCTCTGCTTCAGCGATGCGACGATCGAGGTCCGCAATCTCCTGGCAGGCAGGCGCGAGCTCCTGGTTCGCGAGCTGGCCGTTGAGGAACAGGTTGTAGACCTGCTCGCCGAGCTGCCCGAGCTTCTGGCCCTTCTCTCGCTTCAACTGCACGTCCTGCGCCTTGGCCTTTGTCTGCTCAGTGGCGCTGCTGATCGTGTCCTGTATCTTGTCGAAGAAACCCACGTCACACCTCCAAAGCTAACGATTGTCTTGTTCAATCATAGCAGCCCACGACCTACCGGTAACCCCGCTGTTTTCTAAAGCCCCTTGGACAGATATTTTTGGCCCAGTTCGACGTACATGTCTTTTCCCGCGCGGAAGCCGTCCTTGGCTGCCTCGGAGAGCTCCTTGATCGGCCTGGCGGGAACGCCCCCTACCAGCCAACCGGGCTCGACCTCTGTCTTGGGCGTAACGGTCGAGCCGGCCGATACGACCGCTTCTTTGCCGATGACCGCCCCATCGAGCACCACGGAGTTGATGCCGATTAGAGCGCCGTCATTAACAGTGCAGCCGTGAAGGACCGCGGCGTGCCCCACCGTCACGTCCGAGCCGACGGTCGTGGAGCCCATCACGGTGCAGTGGATCACGCAGTTGTCCTGTACGCTCGATCGCTCCCCGACCTTGATCGAGTTCCAGTCGCCCCGCAGGACCGCCCCCCACCATACGCTCGCCTTGCTGGCGATGGTCACGTCGCCGATGAGCACGGCGGTCGGGGCCACAAATGCGTCCGGCGCGACGACGGGCTTCTTCCCGTTCATCTCAATAAGCATTCCTACCTCCAGAAAACAAATGCCGGCAAGTTGGCCGATTTCAATTGCTAACAGCGTTAAAGTCTATAGAATAAACAAGTCTTTTCAAATTGAGGAGTTGTTTTCAGATGAGCGATGGGAAAGCCTGCACCGGGCGATCCCACAAAGTAAGTCGCTACACGCTCGAGCCCTCCACGTCCGCGCTTACAACACTGCGGGAATTCCTGAGGGCGACTCTCGTCTCCTGTCCGGCCGTCGCGCCTTACCTGCAGGACATCATCTGGGCCACCCACGAGGCGGCGAAGAACGCTGTGGTGCACAACCCCGACAGCGCGGAGCCCGTCAACGTCACCTGCGAGATACTTCCGGACGCGGTCGTCGTCGAGGTCTCCGACAAAGGTAAGGGGTTCAAGCCCCCGGAAGAGCCGCCCGAGCCGCCCGACCCGGAAGCCCTCGCGGGTCGCGGCCTGTTCCTGATGCACTGCCTGATGGACCAGGTCGAGACCAGCAGCAGCAAGCGGGGGACCAGGGTCAGGCTGGTGAAGCGCCTGGAGCCCGCTCTCACCTAGCGCCGTCCTCCCGCCTGCTGTCGTAACTCGCAGGCGGGCTATCCGTAGGCGGGAATGGGAGGGGGAAGGGTAAACCTTTTGCTCGCTGGTCCTCGCGTCTTTGAAGTCAGCAGACTCTCTATCTCCCCGAGACGCTGCGAATCGCTCGCAAAAGGCTCACCCTTCCCCCGTCGGGACTCCCCCCAACAATAATAAGAAAATCTAAGATGACTGCTGACTAGTGCAACTCCAACTAGATACACCTAGCATTTAGTGGTATGATACCCCTTGA
>DAIQAV010000058.1:0-11808 GCA_036781505.1 Candidatus Anoxymicrobiaceae bacterium
TGGTGGGGATATACGCCGGCACCCACCCAACGCAGGCCGCTAGGGTCATTTCTCTGATCGAGGAGGAGTTGGCGAAGGTCCGCGACGGAGGTTTCTCCAACGAGGAGATGGCCAGGGCCAAGAACCACATCAAGGGTTCCCTCTACATCTCGAACGAGGACAGCGGAAGCAGGATGAACAGGCTGGCCAAGGCGGAGCTCGCCGGGGGCGAGCACCTCAGCATCGACGAGATGGTCGAGCGCGTGGAGAGCGTGACCATCGACGACATCCACAGGGTCTTCGCCGAGACCTGGGACGCCGTGGGCCTGAGCCTGGCGGTCATCGGCCCGTTCGACCCTGATGACCTGTCCCTCTCAAAACAGCCGTGAAGGAGGCGTGATGATAAGGGTCGTGGTGCTGGGGGCGATGGGCAGGATGGGAAGCGAGGTCGTCCGCGCGGTCTTCGAAGACCCCGACCTCGAGCTCGAAGCGGCAGTGGACCCCGCAGGCCCCGCCTCGAGTTCGGAGCCCTACGGCATCCCCGTGATGAAACACATCTCCTACCTGGAGGGGCTCGACGTCGACGTGGTGGTCGACTTCACCGAGGCTGCCTCCGCGGTCCCGAACGTACTCTGGGCGCTGGACCACGGCATCCACTGCGTGGTGGGGACCACTGGCATATCCGAAGATGACCTGGCATCGATCGGGGAGAAGGCGGAGGCCGGAGAGGCCAACGTGCTGCTCGCTTCCAACTTCGCGATCGGCGCGATACTGATGATGAAGTTCGCCGAGCAGGCGGCCGCCGTCTTCGAGGAGTGCGAGATAATCGAGCTGCACCGGAGGGGCAAGAAAGATTCGCCCAGCGGCACCGCCATAGACACGGCCCGGCTGATCGCGGCCGCTATGGACGCGTCCGGGCCGCCTTCGAGCGCCGAGAAGCTCGAGGAGTCCAGCCGCGGCGCGAGCGTCGGCCCGGTGAAGATACACAGCGTGCGACTGGACGGGCTGGTGGCGCACCAGGAGGTAATCTTCGGCGCCGCCGGGCAGACGCTCTCGATACGCCACGACACCACCGACCGCTCCTGCTTCATGCCGGGCGTCGTGATCGCGATCAAGGCGGTGCAGGGATTGAACGGGCTGACCGTCGGCCTAGAGTCGGTCCTCTAGGGCCGCGGATCACTTCTGAATTCCATTTCCTCCATGTTCCAACCGTGCTCTTCAAGCGCGCCGGCGTGGCGCCCCAAGGTTTAACTCGCTCGCGAAAAGAATACTTGTAATGTATCCGACACAACCGAGAAAGGTAGCCTGTGGCACAAGCCGCTGGAAAGAGAGCGCCCGCCGGTAGTCCCGCGAAGGGCAAGGCGAAGTCCGCGGACAAGGGCAAAGAGGACAATGGGGAGGGCAAAGACCGATTCCTGACCCCCGGGCGGGTGAGGGCACTGTACGGCGTTTGCTTCCTGGCCCTGGCGCTGTTCACGTTCCTCTGCGTATTTGCGCCGGCGAGCGTCGGTCCCGTGGGGCGCGGTGTGAGAACGGGCCTGGCGTGGCTCATGGGCGTGGGCCGCTTCGTGGTGCCGTTCGCTTTCACCGCTGGGGGCATAATCGCACTGGCCGGCTGGACCAGGCCGGGAATGCGCCTGGGCCTGATCACACTGGGCGCCTTGATAATAGGGGTCGCTCTCCTGACTCTGCTGCAGATACCCAAGGGCCCCGAGGGCATGTTCGCCTCCGAGCAGCTCTACGGGGGCGGCGGGCTGGTCGGCGCGTGCATCGCCTGGCCCCTGACACATATGATCGGTTTGGTGGGGGCATATATCTTTGGCTTCGCCGCGCTTCTGGCCGGCATCGTCATCGCGTTCGAGGAGCCCCTGCTCACAGGCTGGCGCAGGCTCAAGGGCGCTTCGTCCGCAGCCGTACCGGCACTGGCCTCGACCGCCGAGGGCGCCGTGGACGTCGCGGTCCCGGCGCCGGTGAGGCCAAAGAAGCCGGGCCAGGCGAAGGTATACCCCTCCAGGCCTTCTCCGGCGGTTCCAGTCACAGAGGAGAACGGCGGCCAGCTTGCCATCGACGTCAACAGGCCGCGGACGGGGAAGTACAGGTTGCCGCCCGCCTCGATACTCAACCGAAGCCACAACAAGGCTTTCTCCAAGCAGACCAACGATGAGCGCAAGCACGCGATCGAGAAGACGCTTCACAGCATGGACGTCGACGCCAACGTGATGAAGGTGTCGGCCGGCCCCACGGTCTCGCTGTTCGAGGTCGAGGTCGGCACCGGCGAGAAGGTCAAGCGCGTCACGGAGCTCGAGCAGGACATCGCCTATGCGCTCGGCTCCCCCGACATCCGCATCTACTCGCCGATACCGGGGCGCCAGGCGATCGGCATCGAGGTGCCAAACAATATCCGCGACTCCGTGCTGCTGGGGGACATCATCGAGTCGCTGGGGCCGGTCGCCCCGCACAACTTGCTCACCATGGCGGTCGGCAAGGACATGTCTGGCGAGTCGGTCGTCCTTGACCTGGCGCAACTGCCTCACCTGCTGCTCGCGGGCTCGACAGGTGCCGGCAAGTCCTGCTGCATAAACTGCCTGGTCTCGTGCCTGCTGATGCGGTGCCGCCCGGACCAGCTCAAGTTCATCATGATCGACCCCAAGTACGTGGAGTTCACCTGGTACGACGGGCTGCCTCACCTGCTCTGCCCCGTCATCAACGAGCCGGAGCCAGCCGCAAAGGCCCTGCTGTGGGCGGTTAGAGAGATGGACCGACGCTACAAGGTGCTGCAGGGCCAGAAGGTCGTTCACATCGACGAGTACAACGCCGTAGCGGAGAAGGATAAGGAGATCGAACCGCTGCCCAAGATAGTGATAGTGATCGACGAGCTTGGTGACCTGATGATCGTGGCGCGGCGCGAGGTGGAGAGCTCGATAAGCCGCCTCACCGCCAAGGCCAGAGCGGTGGGCATCCACCTCATCATCGCGACCCAGCGCCCCTCGGTCGACGTCATCACCGGGGTCATCAAGAATAACATCACGGCGCGTATAGCGTTCCAGGTCGCCAGCAACGTGGACTCGAGGACCATCCTGGGGACCAAGGGTGCCGAAAAGCTCCTCGGCAAGGGCGACATGCTCCTCGATCCCGGCAACATACCACAGGCGGAACGCGTGCAGGGCGCGCTGATCCAGCAGAAGGAGATCGAGTTCGTTACCGGCTACATACGCGAGCAGAAGTTGGACGAGAGCTTGTCCATCGATCTGGCGGACGTGGCTGGCGAGGTCAAGGCTCAGTTCACCGACCGCGATTCACTGCTGGAGGAGGCCGCGGAGTTCGTGGTCTACGCCGGCGAGGCCTCCGCCTCGATGCTGCAGACCCACCTGCGGGTCGGCTACGCCCGCGCGCGGCGGATCGTCATCGAGCTTTCGCAGTTGGGCGTCGTGGGCCCGCACGAAGGCAGCAAGTCGCGCAAGGTGCTCTTGAAGCCCGAAGAGTTCGAGGCCTGGAAGGAGCGCCAGAACACGTAGTCGCCCTTGCGGGACTTGTTGCACAATATTCCCTGTATTGATAACCTTTAGTCCGTCATTAAGGCTGGCGCGGCAACGGGGGGAAAAGGTCCGTGCGCATAGAGACAGGAGGTCGGATTGGCCAATCCTCTGGCCCAGCAGGTCCAGAAGATCCTTGCCGGAGCGGTAGGCGATTTCATCGCCAAGGCCACGGTCAAGAAGAATTGCGAGCTGATAGGCGCGACCCCTGAAACGTTGGATTCCAACCAGTTGCCGGAGCTTGCCACCCACATTGAAAAATCTGTTTCCTTCTTCTCAGGCAAGGAGACTGGCACCGACGTCGCCGAGAAGATAAGGAACCTGGCGGGTTGATTGCTCCGGGGGCGGAACTTACTTGATCAAAAACCTCAGCATCAAGCGGAAGACCATAATCATAGGCGTTCTCCATGGCCTCATCTCGCTTGCCATTGTCATCCCACTGCTGGCCTGGTTCACAGACATCTCCACCCGGAGCCTGGTGTTCCTTTCGATCAGCCTGTTCGTGGTCGTCCTGGTGGGCGAGACCGTCTACGTCCTGTTCATACAGAAGACATTCGACGCGGCCCTCAACCCGGTCATCGACTTTTCGCACTCCGTGGCGGGCGGAGACCTGACACGGCACCTGGACTGGGGCTCCAAGGACATTGTAGGGAAGCTGGTCGGAGCAGAAAACGAGATGGTCGACGGGCTGCGAGTGATACTGGAGAAGTTGCGGGAGGCATCCACGCTGGTGAGCGCGACGGCAGAGGAGTTGGCATCTTCCTCGGAGGAGGTCATGGCCTCGGCGAAGGAGGTTTCCAGCACTGTCGAGCAGATCTCCAAGGGCGCCGAGTCGCAAGCCCGCGCGGTCGAGGAGACGTCCGATATCGTTAACGAGATCGCGGACATGGCGTCGAGCGTTGCCGACCAGGCACGCGCGTCCGCTGAGACCGGGCGCGCCGCCAACGAGATCGCCAGGGCCGGCTCCGCCAACGCGGAGGAAGCGGCCACCAAGATGCAGCAGATGCAGGAGTCCATGGACAGCGTGGCCGGGATGATGCAGGGGCTCGGCGACAGGTCCATGCAGATTGGGCTGATCGTGGACGTCATCACCAACATCTCGGACCAGACCAACATGCTCGCGCTTAACGCCGCCATCGAGGCCAGCAGGGCGGGGGAGCACGGCCGTGGCTTCGCGGTGGTGGCCGAGGAGGTCCGTAATCTCGCCGAGGGAAGCCGCAAGGCGGCCGACCAGATATCGAAGATGATAAGGGACACCGAGAACGAGACGTCGCGGGCGCTCAAGGCCGTCGACGCGTCCAGGGAGATACTCTCCAGCTCGATCGAGGTGATCCAGGGCACGCTGGACGCCCTCACCAACGTGGCACAGATCGTCGAGGACATCGCGGGCGGGGCGGAGTCGGTCTACCGCGCCACCGAGGCGCAGAGGGATGGCTCCGACCGGGTGGTCAAGGCCTCTCACGACATAGCGGCCATAGCCGAGCAGGCGGCCGCCGGCACCGAGGAGGCCTCCGCGGCGGCCAACCAGCAGACCGCTTCGATGCAGGAGATGCGGGCCTCGATACAGGAGCTGGCGCGCCTCTCCATCGAGATGAAGAGGCTGGTGGACGACTTCAAGCTGCACGAGGATTGACATGGCTTCCACAGACAGTTCTTTCGACATCGTCAGCAAGGTGGATCTCCCCGAGCTGGACAACGCCTTGAACCAGGCCCGCAAAGAGATCGACAACAGGTTCGACTTTAAGGGGACCGGCTCGCGCATCGAGAGCACGCACGAGACGATAACGCTGCATTCGGCGGACGAGTTCCACCTGAGCGGCATGATCGACGTGATCGAGCCGCGACTGACCAGGCGAGAGGTGCCGCTCAAGGCAATCTCCTGGGGCGCGGTGCAACCCGGACCCAAGGGCACCGTCAAGCGAGAGGCCAAGGTCCTTCAGGGCATAGACGCCGACCAGGCTCGCGAGATCACCAAGTTCATAAAAGGAGTCGACAAGAAGGTCAACGTCGCGGTGCAGAAAGACCAGGTGCGGGTCTCCAGCAAGAAGAAGGACGCGCTGCAGGCGGTCATCAAGGCCGTCAAAGAGCACGACTTCGGCCTTCCGCTTCAGTTCACCAATTACCGGTAGAGCATGTCTGCCGACGTCCCGTCACCCCCGGCGAGCCTGCAAGGTCGCCGCTATCTTTTGGTCACCCTGGGTTGTTTCAGGAACGAGGTCGAGTCCGACCTCCTGCGCGGCGCGCTGGCGAGATCGGGGCTCGACGAGACGACACGGATCGATGAGGCCGACGTCGCCCTGGTCATGACCTGCGGGTTCATCCGGGAGGCTTGCGACGAGGGCATAGACACCATCCTGGAACTATCCGAGGTCGCCTCTTTGGCGCCATCGCGGCCGCCCATCGTGGTCCTGGGCTGCATGTCGCAGCGGTACGGGGCCGGACTGGTGCGCGAGATGCCCGAGATATCGGGGGCGCTGGGCGCGGACTGGGCGCCCGACCTTCAAGCAGGGCTGAAGGCGGTGCTTCAAGGCGAGAGGTTCGTCGCTCCCGCGAGGAGCCCGCGGCTGAGCACTCATTCGCGCGTCGCCGATTCCTCGGATGGCGCGCATCTCTACGTCCGCGCCTCGGACGGCTGCGACAGAGGGTGCCGGTTCTGCGCCATCCCGTCGATCAGGGGTCCTCACGCCAGCCGACCTGTGGCCGATGTCGTCGAGGAGACGGCCAGGCTATGCGCCGGGCGGCAGCGCGAGGTCATCCTCCTGGCCCAGGACCTCACGGCCTACGGCTCCGACCTGGACGAGGGGACCGATCTCGCCGGCCTGCTGCGTCAGATCGCCCGGGTGGAGGGGGCCCACTGGGTCCGCATGCTGTACCTCCAGCCGGAGGGCGTCACAGACAGGCTCATCGAGGCGGTTGCCGCGGAGCCCGCGGTGGTCGGCTACTTCGACGTCCCTTTCCAGCACGCCAGCCATCGGGTCCTGCGCGCTATGGGAAGGCCGGGCTCAGCCGCCGAACACCTGGCCCTGATCGACAGGATACGCTCGGCAGTTCCGGGTGCGGCGATACGCTCCACTGTCATGGTCGGGTACCCCGGGGAGACCGAGCGCGACTTCGAGGAGCTGGCGGGCTTTATCGAGGAGGCGCGGCTGGACTGGCTGGGCGCCTTCGTGTTCTCGCCCGAGGAAGGGACAGCCGCGGCCTCATTGCCGGGAAACGTCACGGCCGAGGTCGCCCTTTCACGCTATAATAAGGTCCTGGAGATACAGGAAGCGCAGGAGTTACGGCGCGCGGGCGACATGCTCGGGCGCGGGCTCGAGGTGGTCGTCGAGGCTGTCTGCGAGCTCGAAGGTTACGACCTGGTGGGGCGGTCCTACAGGGAAGCGCCCGTGGTCGACGGCATCATCTACCTCCTTCTTGGGCCGGGTGGACGGACACCGCGACCGGGAGAGTTCGTGGCAGCGAAGATCAAAGGGCAGGAAGGTCTGGACCTTGTCGGAGAAATCTAGCGGCCAATCGGGCCTGGCGCAGGCGGCCATAGAGGGAAAATGGTTGAACGTGGCCAACATGTTCACCGCGCTGAGGGTCGCGCTGGCTCCGCTGATCATACTACTGCTCCTCTACAAGGGGACGCTCCCCTTCAATATCTCCAACACGCTCGCCGCGGGCGCGATCTTCATCCTGGCGGCGCTCACGGACAAGGCCGACGGCTACTACGCCCGCAAGAACGACGCGGTCACCAGGCTGGGCCAGTTCCTGGACCCGCTCGCCGACAAGCTCTTGATGATCCCAGTGATGATCACCCTCTGGTACGTTGGATGGAGGACGCCCCCGATTCTCTTGCCGCTGTGGGTCGTCCTTGTGGTCGTCGCCCGCGAAGCACTGATATCAGGGATACGGATAACCGGCGCGCGGAAGGGCATATCCTTTCCCGCCTCCTGGTCGGGAAAGACAAAGATGTTCTCCCAGATAATCGTCGTCTCCATCCTGATCTTCTTCCCGGGGAGCGCGGGCACAATCTGGGTCCAGACGCTCGTCTATCTTATGGCGGCGATCACGGTCTACTCCGGCATCGACTACGTGCTCCGCGCGCGCAAGGAGATCTTCAGCGAGTCCGCCGCGACGCGTGAGCCACCGACCCCCCAGGCCAGCGGGGCCGGGCGGGAATGAGCTTCGCGGGACCGCGCATCGCCGTCCTCACCATCGGCGATGAACTGCTCTCGGGCGAGGTGCAGGACGCCAATCTCTCTTCCATCGCACAGAAGCTGCGTGGCATAGGTATGACCATATCGCGCCATGTGACCGTCCTCGACGACGTCGGCGAGATATCCTCCGAGGTGCGCGAGCTGGCCTCCGGCCACGACGCGCTCATCGTCACCGGTGGGCTCGGTCCCACTTCGGACGACCTCACCTCAGAGGCGGTCGCGGCGGCCGCAGGCGTGGAGTTGGTGTTCCACCCACACCTGGAACAGAACCTGCTGAGGTTTTTCGAGATGATGGGCCGCAAGATGTCGCCCGAGAACCTCCAGCAGGCATACCTTCCCGCCGGGGCCGTCGAGGTGCCCACGGCCGGGGGCACCGCCCCGGGCTTCATGATGGACATCGCCGGAGCGCTGGTGGCGGTGCTGCCCGGCGTGCCGCGCGAGATGGAGAGCATGATGGACACCCACGTGCTGGCGGAGATAGAGAGCAGGCTCGCGGGAGGGCCGGTCGTGGTCACGCGCAGGATCATGACGTTCGGAATGGGGGAGTCAGACGTCGCTTCGCTGGTCTCGGACATAATCGACAAGGGCGAGGTGAAGTACGGGTTCCTGGTGATGCGCGGACCAGTGGTGGTGAAGCTCACCGCTTCCGGCGCCAGCCGGGCTCAAGCCGACGCTCTGCTGGACTCGGAGCAGGAGAAAGTCGCGGCGCGCCTCGGCGCGCTGGCATACGCCGTCGACGACGAGCCGATGGAGGAGGTGGTCGGCAAGCTGCTGCGCCTGGAGGGACTCACGATCTCGACCGCCGAGTCGTTGACAGCGGGAAGCGTGAGCGCGGCGCTCGCCAACGTCCCCGGAAGCAGCGACTATCTGCGCGGGGGCCTGGTCGCCTACGACGCGCTCGAGAAAGAGAAGACGCTGGGCGTGCCGGCCGAATTGCTTGCCGACGGCGCCGTCAGCAGGCCCGTGGCCGAGGCGATGGCGCGGGGAGCGCGCAAGTTCTTCTCCACCGACATAGCGGTCTCGACCACCGGCGTAGCCGGGCCCGGCACTGGTGTCGAGAGCAAGCCGGTGGGGACAGTCGCGATCGCGCTCGCGCATGCGGGCGGCACGATTTCACTGGAGCGGCGGCTGCCGGGGCCTCGTGGAATGGTGCGCAACATAGCCACGCTGGCGGCCCTCAACCTGGTGCGGCTGCACCTGCGGAAAGGGTCGCCGTAAAGCGCGCGGGAGACCTTAGCGGGTGCCGCTTCTCGTTGACACCCCCCTGCACATGAATGCTACCTTACGAAGTACCGAGAATGCCCATTTTAAGGGCATTGTTCATTAATGGACGAGAATATCGAGCGGGGATAATGGACTACAAGGACACCCTCAATCTCCCCAAGACGAGCTTCCCGATGAAGGGGAACCTCGCCCGCCGCGAGCCTGAGATCCAGGCCCGCTGGAGCGAGATGCGCCTCTATGACCGCATACTGGAGGCGGCCTCGGGCAGGGAGCTCTACCTGCTCCATGATGGCCCTCCCTACGCCAACGGTGACATCCACGTGGGGACCGCCTACAACAAGATCCTCAAAGACATCATCGTCAAGTACAAGACCATGCGCGGCTACCGCTGTCCGTACATTCCGGGATGGGACTGCCACGGCCAGCCGATCGAACACCAGGTGACCAGAGACCTGGGGCCGGACGCGGATGTGAGCAAGGTCGAGCTGCGCGCGAAGTGCCGCGAGTACGCGATGGATTTCGTGGCCCGTCAGTCTGAGCAGTTCCAGCGCCTGGGAGTGCTGGGCGATTTCGACGACCCCTACCTCACCCTGAAGCCCGCCTACGAGGCGACCAACATCGAGGTGTTCGGCGAACTCTACGCCAAGGGCCTCATCTACCGGGGGCGCAAGCCCATCCATTGGTGCACCACCTGCGTCACCGCGCTGGCCGAGGCTGAGATCGAGTACGAGGACAAGGAGTCCTACTCCATATACGTGAGGTTCCCTCTGGAGAGCGAGTTCCCGCCCCTGACCCAGCAGGGCGTGGACGTCTCGATGTTGATATGGACCACCACCCCCTGGACGCTGCCCGCCAATGTCGCCGTCGCCCTCTCGCCCAGGCTCCCCTACGTGGGGGTCAACACCGGCGAGGAGATATTGGTGATGGCAGAGCCTCTTGTCGAGCGCGTCATGGCCGAGAACGATATCGTGGGTTACTCGGTGTCCGATAGTTTTACCGGCGAGGAGATGGAAGGGCTGTTCTGCAAGCACCCCTGGGCCGACCGCGACTCGGTGATCGTGCTGGCGAGCTACGTCACTCTGGAGGTGGGCACCGGCTGCGTCCACATCGCGCCGGGACACGGCCAGGAGGACTACCTCACCGGGATCGAGTACGACCTGCCCAGCCCGATGCCGGTAGACGACCTGGGCCGCTTCACCGAGGAGGCCGCGCCGTTCGCGGGCATGAGCGTGACCGAGGCCAACCCCAGGATAATCGAGGACCTGACGGAGCGCGGCATACTGCTCTCCTCGGGAGCTCTGACCCACCAGTACCCGCACTGCTGGCGCTGCAAGCAGCCGGTGATCTTCCGAGCGACACCCCAGTGGTTCATCGCGCTGGACGGCAAGGCCGACGGCGGCACGCTGCGCGGCGAGGCGATGGAGGCCGTGCAGAAGGTGGAGTGGGTGCCCGACTGGACCATCAACCGCATCGGTTCGATGGTCCAGAACAGGCCCGACTGGTGCATCTCGCGCCAGAGGGCGTGGGGCGTGCCGCTGCCCATCGTCTACTGCGCCAGGTGCGGCAAGGAGATAGTCACGCCGGAGACGATTTGCGCTATCCGCGACATGATAGCGGCCGAGGGCGCCGACGCCTGGTTCACGAAAGACCCGTCCGACTTCCTTCCCGCGGGCATCTCGTGCCCCGACTGCGGCGGCACCGAGCTCGAGAAGGAGAGCGACATAGTGGACGTCTGGTTCGAGTCGGGGGTGAGCAGCCTCGCCGTCCTGCGCGGGCGCGAGGACCTGCGCTGGCCCGCCGACCTCTACCTGGAGGGCAGCGATCAGCACCGCGGCTGGTTCCAGTCAAGCCTGCTGCTGGCGCTCGGATTTGCGGGCGCGCCCCCGTTCGCCACGGTCCTCACCCACGGCTTCACGGTGGACGGAGACGGCCGCAAGATGTCCAAGTCACTGGGCAACTCCATCGACCCCCGCGAGGTCTACTCGCGCTCCGGCGCGGACATACTGAGGCTGTGGACCGCTTCCAGCGATTACTCCAACGACGTGCCGGTCTCCGAAGAGATCCTCTCACGGGTGACCGAGTCGTACCGCAGGATGAGGAACACCTTGAGGTTCCTGCTGGGAAACTGCTTCGACTATGACAGGGATAGCGACGCGGTGCCGGCCGGGGAGATGGAGGAGATCGACCGCTGGATGCTCTCCAAGCTCGAGGGCCTGGTGGAGAAGGTCACGTCGCTGATGGACCGCTGGCTTGTGCACCAGGCGATACAGGCGCTTGCGCTCTTCTGCACGGTGGAGCTCAGCTCGCTGTACCTGGACATCCTCAAGGACAGGCTCTACACCTATCCCGCAGACTCGCGCGGGCGCAGGTCGGCCCAGACTGCGATCTTCGAGATCAACTCCAAGCTGACCGCCATGATGGCCCCGGTGCTGGCCCACACCGCCGAGGAAGCGATGCTGGCCCTTCCCGAGGAGGCCAGGCCCGCCGAGAGCATACACATGGCGCTCTGGCCCACCTACGACGAGTCTCGTGTGGACGAGGCGCTCGAGGTCAAATGGGACCGGCTGCTCGAGGTGCGCGAGGACGTCTACCGCAAGATCGAGGAATCGAGAAAGCAAGGGCTTCTCGGCACCAGCCTCGAGGCGAAGGCCGTGATCTACGCCTCCGGAGAGACCATGGACCTGCTGCGCCGGATGGAGGAGCAGCTCCCCGCTGTGCTCATCACCTCCGCCGTGGAGATCCGCAACCTCGACTCGTTCACCGGGGAGCGGGAGCTGACAGGTGACGTCGAGGTCGAGGTCCAGCGCGCCCAGGGCGGAAAGTGCCAGAGGTGCTGGAACTACCGCCCCAGCGTGTCCGCCGACTCGGAG
>DAIQAV010000059.1:0-11740 GCA_036781505.1 Candidatus Anoxymicrobiaceae bacterium
ATCTCGGCGGAGCTTTTCTGTCCCGACGGTTCCGCGCCCTCGCTCTCTGGCGCGGAACCGTCGGGACAGAAAAGCTCCGCCGAGATCGCGCGGATATTCAAGGAGCGGTTCGACGGCGAGATCATCGAGAAGGATAAGGAAGGGAAGGATTAGATGTCCAAGGGCAGTTACTACCCCAAGCCCAAGGGGCAAAAGGCCAACCCCGGCGACATGATGAAGCAGCTGCAGCAGGTCCAGCGCAAGATGGAGGAGGCCCAGGAGGCTCTGGCGGATGAGACCGTCGAGCACACGGCCGGCGGAGGGACCGTGAAGGTGGTAGCGGACGGCCACCAGAACATCAAGAGCATAACCATCGATCCAGAGGCGGTCGACCCCGAAGATGTAGGCATGCTCCAGGACCTCATCCTGGTCGCGATCAACGGCGCCATCGAGGAGTCGAGGGAGCTCGCAAACCAGCGCATGGACGGGCTGACGGGCGGGCTCGGCGGGCTGGGGATACCGGGCCTGTAGGCCGGGGCTCAGCATGGCTTTCTATGCCGCTCCGCTCGAGAACCTGATCGAGAGACTCTGCGGGCTTCCCGGGATCGGACCCAAGTCCGCGCAGAGGATCGCCTTCTTCATTCTTTCCATCCCCAGGGACGACGCGGTCGAGCTCGCGCGCGCGATCGTCGAGGTCAAGGACAAGGTGAGGTTCTGCTCCACCTGCTTCAACATCTCCGAGGGCGAGTCCTGCTCAATATGCAACGACGCCCGCAGGGACGAGACGGTCATCTGCGTGGTGGAGGAGCCCCGCGACGTGATCGCGATCGAGAGGAGCGGGCGGTTCAGGGGCACCTACCACGTGCTGGGAGGAGCGATCTCGCCGATCGACGGCGTCGGACCGGAGGAGCTCACTTTCAGGGAGCTCGTCGGCAGGCTTCGCGACGGCAAGGTCACGGAGCTCATCGCGGCCACGAACCCCAACGCGGAAGGCGAGGCGACGGCGCTCTACCTGGCGCAGCTGGTCCGGCCTCTGGGGATAACGGTGACGCGCATCGCGCGCGGACTGCCGGTCGGGGGAGACCTCGAGTACGCCGACGAGGTGACGCTAGGGCGCGCGCTGGACGGCCGCTCCGAAATGTAAAAGATGTACCAGGTACTTTTCACCGCCTTTTTTCTCATACAGGGCTGGTCTTGATTCTTTGCTTGTATTGCTGATAAGATGATTTCACTATGCCGCGCCAGCCCAGGCTTAAGGCCCCTGATACCATCTTTCATATCACCTCGCGAGGCAATGCTCAGCAGACCATTTTCACGTGCGACAATGACCGAACTCTGTTCTTGAACCTTCTCCAATCTGTCCTTCATATGCGTAGATGGCGATGCCATGCATATTGCCTTATGAACAACCACTATCACATGGCGGTGGAAGTGTCTGAAGACGATTTATCAGAGGGCATGAGAGAGATTAACCACAGGTATGCCTTATTGTTCAACAAGACCCAAGGGAAGAGCGGGCACCTCTTTCAGGATCGATTTCACTCGAAAATCGTGTCGGACGACTATTACATGATGGAACTCTCCAGATATATCGTCCTGAACCCGGTGCGGGCCAGCATAGTTCCTGCTCCGCAGCTGTGGCCATGGAGCAGTTATTCCGACTTGCTCTCTGGCACGAGGATAGCTGAACACGGCTTTGTTCTATCACTGTTCTCAGATGACTGCGATTCCGCTCTTGCGGAATACAATGAGTTTATCAGTGAGGCAACCGGCGAGACATTTCAGTGGAACGAGATCCGCGACTATTTGTTCGGGGCAGGCAAACTGCCGCGGCCGTCCCTGGCTGCAATATTCAATGGGAGCAAGGGTCGAGACATCCACATCGCTGAAGCACGTTTCCTGCATGGTTACAAACTGCGGGAGATTGCCGACTTCCTTAGTATGTCAAACGCTCAGATTCACCGATTGGCAAAGTCGAATAGAGAGTTAATATGGAAAGAAATGCGGTGAAAAGTACCTGGTACATTTTTTTCATTCGTAGCGGAGTGATTCGATCGGGTCCAGGCGCGAGGCCTTGCGCGCCGGGTAGACCCCGAAGAATATCCCCACCAGCATCGAGAACACGAACGCCAGCAGTATGATCCACACCGTCACCTGCGCCCGCAGGTGGAATATCGCCGTGTAGAGTCCGGCACCCAGAATCGCAAGCAACACCCCGATCGCGCCGCCCAGCAGGCTGAGGGTCAGCGCCTCGACCAGGAACTGCAGCATGATGTCGCGCGTCTTCGCGCCGACGGCCTTGCGGATGCCTATCTCACGCGTCCTCTCCGTTACCGACACCAGCATGATGTTCATGATGCCGATCCCTCCGACCAGCAGAGAGATGCCCGCGAGCCCGCCCAGCAGGTACGTGAGGATCTTGGTGATGCTCTGGGCGAACGTGAGGATGTCACTCTGTGTGATCACGGAGTACTCGTCGGACGACAGGTTCTTGCCGAGGGCGACCTTGATCTTGTCCGCGGTGGCGTTGACGCTCGCCGTCGACGGAGCCTTGGCCACTATCAGGTTCGGATGCGACGAGCCGAAGAGCTTGATCGCGGTGGTCATCGGCATCCACGACACGGAGTCGTTGTCGAACATGAGCGTCTTGCCCTTGAACTCCTGCACACCGATCACCTTGATCTTGCGACCCTTGATGGTGACGTACTGCCCGACGGGATCGGCCTCTCCGAAGAGCCCCTTGGCGACGGTCTGCCCCATGATGATGACCAGGCGCGCCGACTCCTCCTCTGCTTTTGTGAAGAACCGGCCTGAGGATGTGGCAAGGTCGCGGACCTCGAACTCGTTCGATGACGTCCCGTTGATCATCCCGAAGTAGCGCTTGCCGTTGCCGGTCATGGAGCGCTGGATCTCGCCGCTGACTCCCTCCGGGTTTCCGATGGCCCGCCCGACATCGTCCATGGTGGTGAGGGTGAACTTGTTCAAGGCGAGCTGCGGCGCACCCTGCTGCATCAGGCTGCCGCCGAGCTGCATCTTGAATGGCACCACCACGATGAGGTTCGAGCCAAGGCCCTGGATGCTGGAGGTGATCTCGGAGCGGGCGCCGGAGCCGAGAGAGACCAGCAGGATGACGGAGCCGACCCCGATGATCACCCCGAGCATCGTCAACAGCGAGCGCATCTTGTTCGCGCGCAGTGCGGTCAGGGCGGTGATGACGCTCTCGAATATCTTCACAGCGCATCACCACCGTCGCCGGCGGACGAGGCGGAGGCGACTTCGGCGGGCGGCCTGGAGGCGTACCTCTTCACCTCGACGTCTTCGGCGCCTATCAGAAGACCGTCCCGGATGAGGATGATGCGGTCGCCGTGCTCCGCTACTTCGCGCTCGTGCGTCACCATCACCAGGGTGATGCCGGCGCCGTTGAGCTCCTGGAGGATGTTGAGTATCTCGAGGCCCGAGTGCGTGTCGAGGTTGCCGGTCGGCTCGTCGGCCATGATGATCGGCGGATCGTTGATGAGGGCTAGGGCGATCGATACGCGCTGCTGCTCGCCTCCAGAGAGCTGGTTGGGATAGTGGCCCAGCCGGTGGCCCAGGCCCACCCTCTCCAGCGCGGTGGTGGCGCGCCGGCGCCGCTCCGCCGAGCCGATCCCGGCATATAGCAGGGGCAGCTCCACGTTGTGGACCGCGGTGGTGCGCGCCAGCAGGTTGAACTGCTGGAACACGAAGCCGATCTTGCTGTTGCGGAGCTCGGCGAGCCTGGAGGGCCCGACGCGGCTTATGTCGTCGCCGTCGATGTCCAGGCTGCCCGAGGTCGGGTGGTCCAGGCACCCCATGATGTGCATCAGGGTGGACTTGCCCGAGCCGGAGGCTCCCATGATGACGAGGAACTCGCCCCGCCGTACCTCGAGGGAAACTCCGCGAAGCGCCTCGACCAGCTGGTCTCCCATCTGGTAGTGCTTGATGAGGTCGACCGCTCGAACAATGGCGTCCATCGTCTTATCGCCTTTCGAGCGAGGCCCCGGAGAAGGCTATTGCGTGACCCCTTGCCCGTCCTTCAGCTTCTCGGTGCCCTTGACGACGATCTTGTCGCCCATCTTGACCCCGTCGATGATCTCGACGTTGTTCTCGTTCGTCAGACCGACGGTGACCTCGGTGAGCACCGCCTTTCCGTTGACCACCTTGAAGACGTACTTCTTGCCCTTCTTGTCGACTATCGCCTCGATGGGCACCACTGCGGCGGCCTTCTTGGTCGCGATCGTCACGTCGGAGGTCCCGGTCATGCCAAGCTTGAGGTTGATGTCCGACGTGTTCATCAGGATCGTGACCTCGAAAGCGGTGGCCCCGGCCTCGTTGGTGGTCGCCGTGTCAGCGACCTTCACCACGGTGCCGTCGAAAGTCTTTCCCGGGTAGGCCTCCAGCAGGACACTCGCGGCCTGGTTCGGCGCTATCTTGGCGATGTCGGCCTCGTCGACCTTGGCCACCATCGACATGTTCTTCAAGTCGACGATCGTGTATATCGGCGTCCCTGGACTGACATAGGAGCCGGGCACGACCGCGCCGGAGGAGGGCATGCCCACCGTGGAGAGCCCGCCGGAGAGCCCGGCAAGCGAGGAGAGGTTCAGCCCCGCCGGGAGCATCCCGCTGAAGCTGCTCATCAGCGCGCTCATCAGGCTGTTGATGGAGCCGCCGCTTCCCTGCGCGCTCACGACCGTGCCGGAGGCCGGCGCGATGATGGTCGCTGCCTTGAGGTTCTTCTGGGCGTTGGCGATCGCCTGGCTGGCCGCGGCCTCCTGGGCCCCGGTGCTCATCCCGCCTCCGCCGCCCACCGACAGGGACGGCCGGTTTGCCACCCGGGCGAGGTACGCCTGATACGAGTTGTCGATGAGCTGGAGCGCCGCCATCCTCTGGTCTTCCGGGAGCGCTGGCACGACCAGCTTCTCGAGGTTTACCAGGTTGGTGACCCCGGCGTCGACCGTGGTCAGCGCGTTGTTGATCGAGGAGCTCACGCCCGAGGCGGCTGAAGAGATGCTCGAGAAAGCGCCGGCTATGGACTGGATGGACTCGAGGCTGGCCTCGGCGCTGAGGACCGACTGCTGCAGACCGGAGGTGTCGAGCTGGACCAGAGGCTGGCCCGCGGTCACCTGCTGTCCTTCGGAGACCATCACCTGAGCGACCGACCCGCTGACCGCCGGGATGACCTGGGTGGGGTTGCTGGACTGAAGGGTGCCGGCGACCATCACGGTCTCGGCGATCTCCCGCGGGCTGACATGCCCGACTTCGACCTTCACGGAGCTTCCGCCGCAACCGCCCGACACTACGGCGAGCAACACGACGACAACCAGGACCTTAGCCGCAATGGCTGCGTACTTATTCGCCTTCACCTTGCCTCCACACGTGATCGTGACGGCCTCTTGCCGGCCGAATCGCGCGCCGGTGATGGAGTGAGACCCCTGGCGGCGTAATCGGCCGAACGGCGCCCTCAGAGTCCGGGCAGGTAGATTCCCGTCGCGGTGGCCCCGGGGCGGGGCCGCCGTACGCCTGGTCAAGCGCGCCTCAGAGGTCTAAATATATTTCCTGGGGCAGGGAGAGTCAATCGAATCCGGGCCGATCACAGCCCCAGGATGCCGGAAAGCAACAGGATCAGGCCGTTGTACAGGGCGTGCCCGGCGATCGAGCCCGTCAGCGTCCGGTTGCGCTCGTAGATATAGCAGAGGCCCCAGCCCAGCAGGAAGCGGGGGAGAAACCCGATCAGCTCGAAGTGCGCAGCCGCGAACAGCAACCCGTTCAGGACCATCGCCGGAGTCTTGTTCATCCTGTTGCGCAGCGCGGGATACAAGTACCCGCGGAAAAAGATCTCCTCGCAGACCGGCGCCAGCAGGACCAGGGTTATCACCAGCAGAGCGATCAAGCCCGGGCTCACGCTGGAGAGCTTCGTCACCGACCGCGAGATCACGTCGGTGTTGGTGGGCCCGAATATCTTCTCGGAGACCCAGGCGACGGCGATCGCCGCCAGGAAGAGCGGCACGCCCAGCGCGAACCCCCATGCGACCGCCTTGCCCGAGCCGGCGAAGCGCAGGCCCAGCGACTGGACGTTGCTCTTGTGCCTGACGATGACGGAGTAGAAAGTGCCGCCGAGGAGGAACGTGTAGAGCACAACGCTCGAGAAGAAGATCAGCAGGAACGCGGTCGTGGTGGCGGAGTAGCGACTCTTGAGCACCGCGTAGATGCCCAGGGATACTATGGAGGCCGCGATGTAGGCGATGATGAATATTATCACCGCTTCGCCCACGCCCCAGGGCGTGTTCTCGAACACGACCTCGTGCTGGCGACGGTACGCCTGCGGCGGGGGATAGTAGGGATAGCCCGGCGGAGGTTGCTGCCAGCCTTGGGGCCCGTAGCCCACCGGGGGCTGCCCGTAACCCCCTGGCGGTTGTCCGTATCCGGGGCCGCCGGGCGGCGGGTAGCCGGGCTGCACCGGCGGCTGGTGATAGTGCGCGGGTGGGCCGGCGGTCTGGGGCGCGCCGACGGCATGGTCGTGGCACGTCTTGCAGTAGTTCCTGTTTCCGTAGTCGAACCGGCACAGCGCGCAGAGGACGCGGCCGCAGCTTACGCAGCGCGCGACGGGCTGAGCCGATGGATGCTCGGAGCACTGCGGGCCTTGCGCGCCCGGCGGGCAGGTCGTATCCATCACCGGCTCCCCCGTATCATCAGTCGGAGCTCAATCCAGCAGGAGCTCCGCGATCTGCACGGCGTTCAGCGCCGCGCCCTTTCGAAGGTTGTCGCTAACTATCCAGATGTTCAGCGCGTTGGCGGCCGAGAAGTCTTTCCTTATTCGCCCCACGTACGACGGGTCCTTGCCCGCGCAGTCGCTGGCGAGCGGGTAGATATCGCTGGACGGGTCGTCCACGACGACGACGCCCTGTGCACCGGCGAGCACCTTGCGCGCCTCCTCGGGCTCCGCCGGCATCTTGAACTGGCAGTTCACCGCCTCGCTGTGGCCGACGAACACCGGGACCCTTACGCAGGTAGCAGTGACCAGCAGGCCCGGGACCCCCATGATCTTACGGGTCTCCTCGACCATCTTGATCTCTTCCCTGGTATAGCCGTTCTCCTGGAACACATCGATGTGTGGCAGGCAGTTGTAAGCGATCTGGTGCGGGTAGACCTCGCTGGTCACCGGCTCACCTCGATCGAGCGCGGAGACCTGTCGCATCAACTCCTCGACCGCCTCCTTGCCGGTCCCGGACACAGACTGGTATGTGCTCACGACGACGCGCTCGAGGCCGAACTCCCTGTGAAGCGGGTCGAGCACCACGACCATCTGTATGGTGGAGCAGTTGGGGTTCGCGATGATCCCCTTGTGCTTGAAGGTGTCGCCGGGGTTGACCTCGGGCACCACCAGCGGCACGTCGGGCTCCATGCGCCAGGCGCTGGAGTTGTCTATGACGACCGCGTCGCATTCAGCGGCGATCGGCGCGAACTTGCGCGATATGCCGGCGCCGGCCGAGAAGAGGGCGATGTCGATGCCCTCAAACGATTTCTCGTCCAGCACCTCTATGTCGATGGTGCGGCCCCGGAAGTCGAACGACTTCCCGCGCGAGCGCTCGGAGGCCAGAAGGCGCAAAGACGCGACCGGAAAGTCGCGCTGCTCCAACACTTTCATCATCTCCTGGCCGACCATGCCGGTTGCTCCGGCTATGGCGACCCTTGGCTCTTTCATCTTTCCTCCCGCCGCGTCTTTCTCGATGAGGGTCGGGCAACCTCTTGAAGGTCAAGCTGAAACAGAGGAACCGGATCGTACGTCACGCGTCGCGCATGCCCTCTCACTCGGAGAGGTTGAAGTAGTCGTGCAGGGTCTGCACCGCTCTGGCTCCGTCGGAGCGCCGCACCACACACGATATCTTAATCGGCGACGTCGATATCATCTCGATGTTGATGTCGTTGTCCGCCAGGGTCTGGAACATCCCCGCGGCGATGCCGGGGTGGGTTCGCATGCCCGCCCCGATAAGGCTTATCTTTGCGACGTCGTCGTCCAGGTTGACGCCCTCCGCGCCGACGGCCTTACCGATATCGCCCGCGACTTTGCGCACCTTCTCGAGGTCGTCCGTAGCGACCGTGAACGAGATGTCGGTGCGCGCGTGCTCGCTGACGTTCTGGATTATCATGTCGACGTTCACGTTGGCCTCGGCCAGCGCCCCGAAGAGCCGGGCCGCAATGCCGGGCCGGTCGGGCACACCGACGACCGTGACCTTCGACTCCGAGAAGTCGTGCGTCACGGCGCTGATTATCGCTTTTTCCATGATGTCATCCTCGCTCTTGACCCATGTCCCTTCACCCTCATGGAAGCTCGAGCGCACGTGCAGCGGGACGCCGTAGTTACGCCCGTACTCGACCGACCGCGACTGCAGGACCCTCGCCCCGGTGGCCGCCATCTCGAGCATCTCCATGTATGATACCTCGTCGAGCTTGCGCGCCTGCGGCACGACCCTGGGGTCCGCCGTGAAGACGCCGTCGACGTCGGTGTATATCTCGCAGTAGTCGGCGTGCAGCGCGGCCGCCAGGGCGACAGCGGTGGTATCCGAACCGCCTCTTCCAAGCGTGGTTATCTCGCCTTCGCTGGTCACGCCCTGGAACCCCGCGACTATCACGACCCGTCCCTTGCGCAGCTCCTGGACGACGCGGTCCGCGCCGATGTGCCTTATCTTGGCCTTGGTGTGGCCGGTGTCCGTGAGGATCTCGACCTGCTGGCCGGTCATGCTGATGGCGTCCTGGCCCAGCTCGTCGAGCGCCATCGCCAGCAGCGCCATGGAGACCTGCTCGCCGGTGGAGAGCAGCATGTCCATCTCGCGCTCCGGCGGTGTCTTGGAGATCTGCGCGGCGAGGCCGACCAGGTTGTCGGTGGTATCTCCGAGCGCGCTCACCACCACCACGACGTGGTCGATCCTCTTCTTGCTCTCGACCACGCGTCGAGCCACGTTCTTTATCTTGTCCACGTCGCCGACGGATGTCCCGCCGAACTTCTGTACTACCAGCGACAAAGTTCTCCCCGCCCAGTGTAGAACGAACCCAGTGAAACTGCGGGGTTCGGTTCAATAGTATAACCGAATCGAGGTTGCTCGGGCATCCTCTCCTTCGATTCGACGGAGGCCGACTCACTCAGGAGAGGATCCCCTCGCCCACTTGGGAATTTCGGTTGCATAACGCCATTCTTTGATTGCACGCCGCACGAGATTCCTACTGGTCAGCAGTCATCTTTGATTTTCTTTTTATAGTTGGGGGGTGTCCTAACGGGGGCAGGGTGACCCTTTTGCGAGCGATTCGCAGCGTCTCCCGGAGTATAGAGAGTCTGCTGATTTCAAAGACGCGAGGACCAGCGAGCAAAAGGGTCACCCTGCCCCCGCCCCATTAAACCTTGCTGCGCTCGGACTCCTTGTAGCGAAGGACGCTCTTGTCCAACGGGCCGAGCTTCCTGGAGATCTCGACGATGTTCTTGACCGCCTCGGCCCACTTCTCGCCCTCGGCGGCAGAGATCCAGGCCAGCTGCAGGCGATCGGGGTCCATCCCCAGGTCGGACAGGTAGTCCTTCAGCGCGAAGAAGCGCGCCTCGGTCATCAGGTTGGCGCTGATGTAGTGGCAGTCGCCGATGTGGCAGCCGGACATCAGCACGGCGTCAGCGTTGTGGCGGAACGCCTCGAGCACGTAGAGCGGGTCGATGCGTGCCGAGCACATCAACCGGATGATGCGGACGTTGGGCGGGTACTGGAAGCGGCTGACCCCTGCCAGGTCCGCGCCCGCGTACGAGCACCAGTTGCAGGTGAAGGCCAAAACCTGCGGCTCGAAGTCGGGCCCCGGTGCTGAAGGCTCCGGGAAGGCCGCCTTGATCTGAGCCAGGGTCTGGTCCTCGGTGAAGTGCTGGGTGCGGATGGCGAGCGTCGGGCATCCGGCCGCGCAGGCGCCGCAACCCTTGCAGAGCGCCGCGTTGATGTTCGATACCCAGCGGCCCTCGTCGTCGGTGATCATCTCCACGGCCCCGAACGGGCAGACCCAGGCGCAGAAACCGCAGCCGATACAGCTCGCGGGGTCGACGCTGGAGGTGATGGCCTCGGTCGACACCGTCTCCTTGCGCATGGGATTGACCGCGTGTGACGCGGCGGCGTGGGCCTGGGCGATGCTCTCCGCGATGTCCTTGGGACCCTGCGCCGCCCCGCACACATAGATTCCGTCGGTGGCGAAGTCGACCGGGCGCAGCTTGACGTGGGCCTCGAAGAAAAACTTGTCCTGGCCGACCGGCACACGCAGCATCTTGGCGAGGTCCAGGCCGTCCTGGGTCTGTACCAGCGGAGTCGAGAGCACCACCAGGTCGGCGGGTATCTCGACCTCGCGCTGCATCAGCTCGAGCCAGGTCGTGACCTTGAGACTGTCGCCGTCCGCTGAAACTTGCGGCCGGCGTTCGGGGCTGTACTTGCGGAAGCGGATCCCCATGCCCCGCGCCTTCTTGTACACGTCCTCCTGGATGACCCCGTAGACCTGGATGTCGTTGTGCAGCACGCTGACGTTGGCCTTGGGGAACTTCTCCTTGAGCGCGATCGCGTTCTTGATGCCGACCATGCAGCATATGCGGTTGCAGTAGGTGACGCGCTCTCCGCGGCTGCCCACGCATCCGATGATGACGGCGTCCTTGATCTCGCCCAGCCGGTCTTCCTTGAGCATGAGCTCCAGCTGGCCCTCGGTGACGACGTTCGAGAGCTCGCCGTAGCCGTACAGCCCGTCGGGCTTCATCTCTTCTGCGCCCGTGGCCACGACCAGAGTCCCGACCTTGAACGTCTCGTCGCGGTCTCCCAGCGAGACCGTGACGTCGAAGTTGCCGAAGTAGCCGTTGACGGCTTTGAGGCGCGCGCCCGTGTACAGGTGGATGTTGGAAGCCGCCTTGATCCTTTTGAGGTACGACGCGATGATCTGCTCGGGGTCGGCGTTCGTCGGGGTCAAGCTGTCGAGTCCTCGAAGCATGCCCCCGACCTCCGCCTCCTTCTCCACCAGGTATACCTCGTAGCCCTGCGCGGCGATCGAGAGCGCGGCGGTCATGCCGGCTATCCCGGCGCCGATGATACACGACGCGGGAAAGATATCAATCGAGATCTCCTGCAGGGGCTCGAGCAGTGAAGCCCTCATGACGCTCATGCGCACGAGGTCCTTGGCCTTGGCTGTTGCGGCGTCCCATTCATGCATGTGCACCCAGGAACACTGGTCGCGTATGTTCGCGAACTCGAACAGGTACTTGTTGAGCCCCGCTTCCTCGCACGCGGCCCGGAACAAAGGCTCGTGCGTGCGGGGCGTACAAGACGCGACAACGACCCTGTTGAGGTCGTGCTCCTTGATGGCCTGCTTGATGGCGCTGATCCCGTCCTCCGCGCACGTGTACAGGTTCCTGGTCGCGAAGACCACGTTCGGGAGGGTCGCGGAGTATTCGGTCACGTCCTCGACGTCGAGGAAGCCTGCAATGTTGCTGCCGCAATGGCAGACAAAGACTCCGATACGTGGCTTCCCGTTGCCGGCTTGCGCCGGCTCTCCTGTTTTTTCCTGTGCGCTAACGGGGACGTCCGTTCCCTTCTCAGGGAACGGCATATTCGCGGCCGCCTTGCTACCGGCCGCCTTCTTGTCAGCCAAGGCCATTCCTTTCGGTGCTACTCTACCTCTTCCGCGCTGCCTTCTTCTTCGCCGGCGCCTTCTTCTTGGCGGCGGCCTTCTTCTTCGCGGGCTTCTT
>DAIQAV010000060.1:0-11713 GCA_036781505.1 Candidatus Anoxymicrobiaceae bacterium
GGGACGCACGGCCTTCTCCGTTCGGGCGCTGTTGGACGAGAAGATCTGTCCGGGCACCGCGAGCACCTCGCGGTCCTCGGCCAGCGCGAAGTCGGCGGTGAGCAGTGCGCCGCTACGTTCGGACGCCTCCACCACGATCGTCGCCGCGGACATGCCGGCGATTATCCGGTTGCGGGCCGGGAACTGGTAGTTGCGCGGTTCGGTGCCCGGAGCATACTCCGAGACAATGCAGCCGGCGGCGGCGATCCGGTGGAAGAGCGCCGAGTTGCGCCGCGGGTAGACGACGTCGACGCCGCACCCCAGCACCGCGCAGGTGTGGCCCCCCGCCGCAAGCGCTCCCTCGTGCGCCGCCGAGTCGATGCCGTAGGCGGCGCCGCTTACGACGCAGACTCCTTCGGCCGCGAGGCCCTCGGCCAGCCAGCGCGCGGCCTCCAGCCCGTAGGCCGTGGCCTTGCGCGAACCGACAATGCTGACGCAGGCTCTGTCTCCGGGCAGGCTGCCCCGGAAGAATAGCCCGTATGGCGGGTCGTGGATCTCGGCAAGGCTTTCGGGATAGGCAGGCTCGCCGAGAAGCACTACGCCGATGCCGGAGGACTCGAGCCCGCGCATCAACTCCGAGGGGTCCAGGCGCGAGGCCGCCTCGGTCCACTCGCCCATTGAGTCGCCCGCGGTCCCAGCGGCTATCGCCTCCCATGCGCCGGCCGGAGAGCCGAACCGGGCCAGCGTGTCGCGGAGGCGGCGCGCGGTCACGCCGGGCAGGTGCAACAGGGCCACCATCTCGGGCTTCTCTCTTGCCAGCCTCGGGCTCGCGGCACCCGCGCGCGGGCTCACCTGCGCGCCGCCTTCAGTGGCGCGCCGCCGGAGAACACCTCTCGCTCCAGGCACCGGTACTGGACGGCCTCGGCCAGGTGCTCGACCTGGACAGCGTCGCAGCGCGCGAGGTCGGCTATGGTGCGCGCCACCTTGAGGACGCGGTGGTACGACCGCGCCGAGAGCCCCAGGCGCTCGACGGCCAGCCCCAGGAAACGCTCGCCCTCGGCGCCGGTACGGCAGTGCTCGTCGAGCATCCTGTTGGTCATCGCGGAGTTGGAGAACACTGCAGTGCCGGCGAACCTATCCTGCTGCATCGTGCGCGCGGCCAGCACGCGGGCCCTCACCGGTGACGAAGGCTCACCCCCGGCCCGCTCCATCAGCTGGGCGCGCGTCAGCCTCGGCACCTCTATCTGGATGTCGATGCGGTCGAGCAGCGGCCCGGAGATCCGCGAGCGGTAGCGCAATATGTCGGAGACCGAGCAGGCGCACTCGTGCTGCGGGTCGCCCAGGTAGCCGCAGGGGCAGGGGTTCATCGAGGCGATGAGGCTGAAGCGCGCCGGATAGGTGACCGTTACCATCGAGCGCACCAGGGTCACCTGCCTGTCCTCGAGGGGTACGCGCAGCGACTCCAGCGCGTTGCGCGGATAGAGCGTGAGCTCGTCGAGGTAGAGCACCCCGCAGTGTGCCAGCGAGACCTCCCCCGGCCGGGGCAGCGGCAGCCCTCCGCCGGTAAGCCCGACCGCGCTTATGGAGTTGTGCGGGGTTCGAAAAGGGCGCGCCCCGATTAGCGAGCCGCCCGGCGGGACCAGCCCCGCGACGCTGTGAATCCGGGTAACCTCCAGCGCTTCGGCGAGCGACAGCGGCGGGAGGATGCCGGGCAGCCTGCGCGCCAGCATCGTCTTGCCCGAGCCGGGCGGTCCGACCATCAGGACGTTGTGCCCGCCGGCCGCGGCGACCTCGAGCGCGCGCCGCGCCGGCTCCTGTCCCCGCACCTCGGAGAGGTCCGGCGCGTCCGGCTCGTCAAAGCAGAGCGCCTCGACCGGGTCGACCTCCACCGGCTCGGCGTGCGCGCCCTCGAGGAGGGAGACCGCCTGGCGCAGGGACGAGACCCCGAAGACCTTGATGCCTTCCACCAGCGCGGCCTCGGCGGCGTTGCCGCAGGGGACCAGCAGGTAATCCACGCCGCAGTCCCTGGCCCCCAGCGCGATGGAGAGCGCGCCGGTGATCGCGCGCAGCTCACCGTCCAGCGAGAGCTCGCCCGCGGCGATGAAGCGTCCTTCTCGCTCCGGCTTGAGCTGACCCATCGCCTGCAGTATGCCCAGCGCGATGGGCAGGTCGAACGAGGGGCCTTCCTTCTTGACGTCGGCGGGGGCCAGGTTGATGTGCACCTTGGTCCTGGGCCACTCGAAGGACGAGTTCTTGATCGCGGACTTCACCCTGATGCGAGACTCCTTGAGGGCGGCGTCCGGCAGGCCGACCATCTCGAAGCCGGGGATGCCGTTGGTTAGGTCGACCTCTACGGTGATGCAGTGGGACTCCATACCGACCAGGGTCGAGCCGAAGAGCTTGGCGAGCAAGTGACCTCCAGGAAGAGCAGTACAAGCATATTGTAGAGCAATACAATCAGGTTGGCAAACAGGCCCGGGAATTACGCTTGCTTAATAGACGTCAGCCGGTGCGGGCGGCTGATAACGTCGGGTGCTTCAGCGGAGCTTGTAGACGTAGTCCTTGTCCTTGGGGTCCTTGTCGAACACCTTCCAGGGCTGCAGGTCCTGGTGCTTCAGCGACCAGGCGAAGACCTTCTGAAGGGTGGCGGGGTCCATCAGGCTCGCGTGTACGATCACGTACTCGATCCCCATCGCCTTGAGCCAGGCGATGCTCTCCTCGGAAGGGAAGCCGGCGGTGGCGAGGACCGCCTCGTAGTAGGAGTCCGGAATAAAGCCGCTGTAGCCGTTGAGTAGCTTCTTCCAGTGCAGGGTGGAGTAGTAGGTCCTCATGGGCTCGCGCTCGAGCCAGGTCGTCTCGTACTGCAGCCCGGCCGAGAACGTCTTGGGGTTGTACATGGCAAGCGGCAGCTCAGCGGTCGGCGCGTCCCCTTTCTCCTGCTTGAGCCAACTGTAGACCGGGGGGAAATCTTTGGCGGAGGCGATCTTGTGCATGGGCAGCGGGACCGACATCAGGTCCACCAGCAGCAGAGCCACGACCGCGAGCGCCACCAGGCCGGCGAGCGCGATCGACTTCTTCTTTCCCAGCCAGGCGAGACCCGCCCTGATGCCGTAAGCTGACAGCACGGCCAGCGCGAGCAGCACCAGGACGATGAAGCGGGCCGGCACGCGGAGCACCTTGAACCCCGGGAACAGGTAGTAAAAGACGTCGTAAGGCATCGGCAGGTTCAGGGAGTGGCCGAAGAAGTAAAGCTTGGTGCCGAGGCACAACAGAACCGCCAGCGCCCCCAGCGCGACCCAGAACCTGACCTGGAACCTGTCCTCTCCCTCTCCTTTGAGGAACAGGACCACTGCACCGCCGATCCCCAGCAGCAGCGGCAGAAGCCCGGGGAAGAGAGAACGCTCGGTAGGGCCGCCGCGTTTCAGCGTGGTCTTGCGAAGGCCGGCGGTAAGCGAGCCCCACAGCCAGTTCTGCTGAGAGGCGGTCGCGAAGTCGGTCACGTCGGCCGAGAATATGTCGACCTCCTTGACCGAGCGCGTGAAGCGAGGGTCCGACGAATGGATCTTCAGGTAAGGAAGCGCGAAAGGCGCAATGACCGCTCCCGCCAGAACAAGCACCAGCAGCAGCGACAGGGTCCACTTGAGCGTGAACGTCTGCCTCTTCATTATCAGCCGCACCGCCAGGAAAAGGATTATGGCGATGGCCAGCATCACCCCGTAGTACCAAGTGGCGAGCGTCTGCACCACCAGGAAGAGCCCCGCCAGAGCGGCATCGTACCAGCGGCCCTTCTCGGTGTACCGGGTCAGGAACAGCAGGCACAGCGGGATCCAGCCCGCGGTGGAGAGCTGCAGGTGCATCACCTGGGCCAGCCGGGGGGCGCCGAACGCGAACATCAGCCCGGCGGCGATAGCGGCGATCCTGTTCTTTGTCAGGTGGTTGGTCAGGAGGTAGGCGCCGAGCGCGGACAGGAAGAAGTTGAATATGAGCATGTAGTTGGCCGTCTGCATCGGGTTGTGGGTGATCGCCAGCAGAGGCAAGGCGAGCAGCGCGGTGCTCAGCTGGTGGTCTGAGTAAGCCAGGGTATCCTGGTTGGGGTAGTAGATGTTGGCGCTGAAGAGCGCGAGCGGGTTGTTCGCCAGCGCGCGCGCGTCCGACTGCAGGGTCCAGGCCTGGAAGACCGGGTCGCTAGAGTCCTTGTAGACGTAGTCCCGCGCTTTGCTGATCATGGGCCGGGTGAACAGGCAGGCAAGCCCGATGAATGCGATTATGATGACAAGGCCAAGCGCCCTGCCTTTTGCGTTGCTCTCAGGTCTCTTCATGCTCATAAGACAAACACATGGGGCGGCAGATGCCGCCCCAATGGGCAAAACTCATTCTGACAATGTTTTCTGCACTCGAGTGCCGGCGTCCTCCTACCAGGGGCAGCCGATGGAATCGGTGCCCCAGACGCGGCCGTTTCCATACATCGCGCGCTCGGCTATGACCGGCTTGTCCGAGGTGACCCTCGTCGACACCTCCCAGACCTGGCCCACCGTGTCGGCGACGTTGAACGTCTTGCGCGAGTGCGGGGCCAGCACCACTGACGGCCCATCCCTGGACACGTCCGAGGTCATGTAGCTCAAGCTGACCTTCGCCTCGGTGTCGTTGGGGTTCTGCACCAGTATCCATGTCTCGAAGCCCGGCCCGGTCGAGCCCTCGGGCAGGCACCAGCTGCCGGCGGGCGCGCTGACGCCGATCGAGTCGTGAGCCCACTGGCGGTTATTGCCGTACATCGCGCGCTCGGCTATGACCGGCTGATCGGAGGATACAAAGGTTGAGACGCTCCACTGTCCCGGCAGGTTGCTCGCGACGTTCACCGAGCTGCGGCTGGCAGGCGCCAGCTTCAACGTCGGGCCCTGCTTCTGCCCGGACGCGGTCATGTAGGTCAGCTTCACGTTGGCTGTCCTGTCCCCGGGGTTCTGGACCAGCACCCATGTCTCGAAGTCCGGTCCTGTCGAGCCTTCGGCCAGGTACCATTCGGTCTGCGGCGCGGAGGCGCCAATCGAGTCGGTTGCGTCTTCTCCCGTTCTATACATTGCTCTCTCGGCCACCACCGGCTGGGTGGAGGTGACCTCGGTGGAGACCTGCCACTCGCCGGGGCAGGTGTTGTTCACCTTGAAGCTCTGGCGCGTGTTGGCCGGCATGGTGACCCTGGGGCCCGCCACCGCCCCGTGCGAGGTCATGAACGTGAGCTGGATTGTGGCGGCATTGCTGCTGGGGTTCTGGACCAGACCCAGGTGTCGAAGCCGGGGCCCGTGCAGCCTTCCGCGAGGTACCAGGTCTTCGCCGGCGTCCATATCCCTATCGAGTCGGTGGCCCAGGTGCGCCCGTTTCCGTACATGGAGCGCTCCGCGATGATAGGTCGGTCGGCCGTCACCATCGTGGAGACCTGGTCGGTGTTGGGCACTGTGTCGGCGACGTTGTAGGTCTTGCGGGTCCTGGGGCCGATCTGCTCGGTCGGTCCCTGCACGACGCCGTTGGGCGTCATGTAGCTAATGTTGATGTTGGCTCCCCCGTCGTTGGGGTTCTGCACCAGCACCCATGTCTCGAAGTCCTTGCCGGTCGAGCCTTCAGCGAGATACCAGGCCTGCTTGGGCCCATAGCTGACCACCAGCCCGTTGCGCAGCGGCGTCGGGTTCTCGGTGCCCGTGACGACGTTTACGTTCCTGGCCCCGACCGCGGCGCCCTGCCCCACCGTGATGTTCGCCGTCGCGTGCTCGACGTCGCTGACCGTGGTCCGGTTCACCTTGATGCCGGTGCCGGAGACTGTCGCCGCCGACTGCCCCTGGACGAAGTGGGTGTTGCTGCCGACTATCTTCACGTCCAGCGTGTCACCCTGCCGGCAGCCGCTTGGGGTCGACGAGGAGATCGACGGCACACCGGGTGGGGCGATGACGAAGACCGCGGCGGTGTTCGTCGGGGTCTCCCCCGGCGTCACGATGTTGACGTTGCGCACGCCGACCGTGGCCAGGTCGCTGATGGTGATGCTGGCCGACGCGTCGGTCTGGGAATGTATGTCGAGGGAGTTCACGGTGACGCCCCCGGGCGGGTTGAACTGCAGTGTCGAGGAACCCGGAGTGAAGTGCGTGTTCGAGCCGGCCACGTCAATGTTCATGGTCTGCCCCTGGATGCCCGCCGCCGGGTTCACCGAGTCAACCGAGGGAACTGTGTCTTGCACCTCGGCTCCGTTGCTCTCGTTGCAGGTCCCCTCGTACAGGTTCGTTCCCAGGCCCTCGGCCCTGGTGGTCATTGCCGAGACCGACTGGTTCCCCGAGCTCCCCCAACCGTCGGTGTTGGCCTGGCTCCAGTTGTCCTGCGCGGGCGAATAAGATGCCCACACCTGGCAACCGTACTCGGTGCCGACAAAAAGCCTGTTGTCCGAAGGTGCCATTGAAGCTGCCTGGTCGTTGCTGGTCGAGCTTCCGAAGTTGTTCTGAGAGACCTGGATCCAGTTGGGGCCATCGGACCCATATCTGAAGACCGCCGGGCCGTCGTTCCCGTTCCGGGTGCCGGCGTACAGCAATCCGTTGAACAGGGCCATGGAACTGACCTGCTGGTTGTGGTTGTTGCCGAACCCGCCGCTCGCCGATTGCTCCCACGGGTTGGGCAGGTGCCCGGGCGTGTACCTCCAGACATCGCAGCCGTTCCAGTTCAGCGTGCCGAAGTAGAGCCCGCCGTCGAACACTCCGGCCGTCATCGCCCCCTGGTCGTTCGTGCCGAAGCCCTGGGGCTGCGGGGCGCCGGGGCCGACCATCATCGTCCAGGTCAGCGCCGTCGAAGCTCCATACTTCACAGTTACCCGGGTTATAAGTCCCCACGTAGAGCTTGTTCGCCCCTTCGCCGTCATAGACCGCCATCGAACAGGCGGAGCGGTTGCCGTCGCCCTCGATGTAAGGCGCCGACCCGATAGTGCTCACCCTGGTCCAGTTCGTCACACCTTCCCCATCGCGCCGCCATACCTGGCAGCCGGCGGGGTTATAGGTGCCTACGTAAAGCTTGGGGCCCCCTCCACTTCCATCGTCATATACCGCCATCGCCGCGGCGACGGAGTTGTCCTGGATCTCGAAGCCGTCTTTGTTGACGAGGCTCCAGTTGCTGCCGTCGTACCGCCAGACCTCGCAGCCGGTGGCGCTGGCGGTGCCGGCGAAGACCTGGTTGTTCAGCGTCGCCATGCTCGAGACCATATAGTTGTTGCTGGCGGTGAAGCCGTCGCTTCCCACCTGTATGGTGGTACCGCCGTCCCACGTCCAGACCTCGCAGCCCCCCCACCCCTTCTGGGTTCCCATGAACAGCTTGTTGGTTCCCGAGTCGTTGTACTGGGCCATGCAGGCGAGCGTCTGGTTGCTCCCGTCACCGAAGCCGCCGGTCGTGATCGCCGGGTCCCAGGCGTGGGGAGGATTGAGCGCGCCCGTGTAGCTGTGCAGTTCGCAGCCGTTGTTGTTGTTCGCGGTTCCCGCGTAAAGCTTCGTCCCCGTACCGACGTCGCAGGCGAACAGCGAGGTCGCATCGAAGTTCGCGGTCGATGAGAACCCGTCGGTCACCATGGGCGTCCAGGAAGCGCCGTCGTAGGCCTGGATGTTACAGCCGGCGCCCGTGTTCTTCGTTCCCGCGAGGAGGCGGCCGGAGTACGACAGCAGAGACGATGTCCTGATGTTGTTGACGTTGCCGAACCCGGAGGTGTTGGCCTGCACCCAGAGGGAACCCCCGATGTTGCGCCACACCTGGCACCCGCTCCCACCCGAGGCGGGGTCGTTCTCGGTACCGACGTAGAGGTTCGAGCCGTAGACCGCCATGGCGCTGGCGTCGACGTTGTTGGCAGTGATGAAGCCACCCAGGAGTATCCGCCTGGTCCAGGAGGAGCCGTCGTAGCTCCACACCTCGCATCCGCCTGAGGTGTTGCGCGTGCCCACATAGAGGTTGTTGTTGTAGACGGCCATGCTGGAAGCTTTGGTGTTGTTGGAGTTGCCGAAGCCGTCGCTGTTCACCTGAGTCCAGTTTGTTCCGCCGTCGTAGCGATACACGTGGCAGCCGTTGTCGTTCTCGGTGCCGGCGTAGAGCCGGTCGACGCCGCTCGAGTTGAAGTACGTCATGCAGCTCACCGACCGCTGCGCCGGGTCGAAGTTGCCCGTGAAGCCGCCCGTGATCGAACCGTTCCAGGTATCGGCTGCCGCGCTCACAGGAAACAGCAGATAGAACATGCCGAACAGCAGCAGACATATGGTGGATAGGGCGATGACGCGTAAACGCACGAAAAAACACCTCCTGCGCGGATGGCTCCAGCTCAAAAGATTAGATCATCCTGGCACCTGCGCCAATATGCCATCAGGCCTCAGTGCCCGCGGCTAGAAGGCGTCCGGGATATGGCGCAGCTCCAGCACCGCGCTCTCGGAGTCGAGCATCACCGCGAAGACGTCGAACCGCACCTGCCCGTGAGCGGAGCCGCTCGCGAGGTACTGCGCAGCGAGTGAGCGAAGCCGCCGCGCTTTTGCAGGCGTTACGGATTCCTCCGGAGCGCCGAATGCTGTTCCTGTCCTGGATTTGACCTCCGCGAAGACGAGCAGGTCTCCCCGCCTGGCGATGACGTCCACCTCTCCCTCGCGGACGCGCCAGTTGCGCTCCACGATCTCGAACCCCTGCCGGGAGAGGTCGGCGCACGCCGCGTCCTCACCGGCGCGGCCCTTGGCCCGCCTGTCAGGGCTCATCGCCGGCCTCCCACAGCGTTATCTCCGCGGCCCCGTCCGCCACGCGGCGGAACGAGAGCCTGTGCAGCTCGCAGGGTCCGTGCTCGTCGAGCGCCTCCCAGTGCTCGGAGGTGCCGTAGCCCTTGTTGTTCTCGAAGTTGTAGGAGGGGAAGCGCCTGTGCATCGCGCGCATGACCCTGTCCCTCTCGACCTTGGCTACTATGCTCGCCGCCGCGACCGAATGGAATGTCGCGTCGGCGGTGGGTATGCCGAAGACCGGAAAGGACAGTCCCGTGAGCGTGAAGTGGTCGCAGACGGCGACGTCGCATCGCGGCTCCAGGCCGCTCAAGGCCTGGCCGAGCGCGCTCATGTTCACGATCTGCAGGCCCCAGCGGTCGACCAGCGAGCTGTCCATGAAGACCACCGAGAGGCTCAAGGCCCGCGCCTGTATCTCGATGTACAGCTCCTCGCGCAGCTCGGGGGCCAGCAGCTTGGAATCGTTCACGCCTTCAATCTCGACGCCCGGCTCGAACAGGGCGGCCGCGGCGACCAGAGGGCCGGCGAGCGCGCCGCGTCCGACCTCGTCGGCGCCGGCCACCAGCCTGACGCCTTTCACCCGGAAAATGTCCTCGTTGGCCGCGCGGCCGCGCTTCCTGCCCAGCGCCTTGAACGCCATGTTGCGCACGGTGAGCCTGGGATCGCGGGTGAGCCGGCAGAGCAGTCCGATGTCCGGGCGCTCGAGAGAAGAGAGCAGTTCGCGGATCTCCTTCACCGAGAGGCTCAAGCTCGCGGGATCGTTCAGCCCTGGTTCATCACCAGTCAGGAGTTGAACCTGGGCCGGGGCTTTCCGAAGTGGCTCGGTGGCCACCATATGAGGATCACCTTTCCTATCACGGCCCGGTAGGGAATAGGACCGAAGTAACGGCTGTCTCGCGAGTTCGGCCTGTTGTCGCCGAGCCCGTAGAACATGCCCTTGGGCACCTTGACCGGACCGAAGTCGCTCATGTCGTTGACCTTGTACGGCTCGACGATCTTCCTGCCGTTGATGTAGACCTGGCCCTTCTTTATCTGCAGGGTCTCCCCCTCGGTCGCGATCACGCGTTTGACGAAGGGAGTGGTGCCGCGGTGGGTGATGTGCAGCGTCTCGCCCATCTGCTGGATCGGCCAGTAGAACGGGTTGCTGGTCGTCAGCGACCTGGGGTCGTCGGGCGGGTAGCGCCAGACGACGATGTCCCCCCTGCGCGGCCTGCGGAAGTAATACGTCACGCGGTCGACCATCACCCTGTCCCCTACCTGGAGGGTCGGGCTCATCGAGGACGACGGTATGATGAACGCCTTGAAGAAGAACGACTGGATCAGAACCGCCACCACCGCGGCGAGCACCAGGATGATGACGAGCTCGGTGACGCCCTGCCAGAATGTTATCTTGGGGCGCTCTTCGTCCACCTTGGCCTTTCGCTCGCGCCTGGTCAGGCGCCTGGTCTGGTCATCGGGTTCAGGGGCCTGTGCGTCTTGAGGCTTCCGGGCGGGCTCGGGCTCTTGCGCGGGTTGCGGCTCGCGTGCTCCTTCAGGCTCGCTCGAGGGAGTGCCTTCCATTTCTCGCGTTTGTCCGGAGGTGTCTGCAGGAGGGCCTTCGGCAGAGGGTTGGGCTTTGGCGGGTTCGTTGTTTTCTTCTTCGGCCATCTATGGAGCCATCACGATCAGCTGGTGAACTTCTTCTTCTTGACCCGGGCGGCCTTTCCGACCTTATCCCTGATGTAGTAGAGCTTGGCGCGCCTCACGTCGCCTTCCTGGATCATCTGGATGTCTTTGATGATGGGAGAATGCACCGGGAACGTGCGCTCCACGCCGACGCCGAAAGAGATCTTTCGGACGGTGAACGTCTCGCGCGCTCCCGGGCCCTGCCGCCTGATGACCAGACCCTGGAAAGCCTGGGTGCGCGTCCTCACGGTCCTCTTTTCGCCGGTTCCGCTGGCTTCCTTGATCTCGATCGTGACCTTTATGATGTCGCCAGGCTGGAAGGGAATAATGTCCTCCCGCATCTGGCTTCTCTCGATAGTCTCTATCTCTTTCATCGTTTTCTCCCGGAATAGACCGCACAAGACTCGGTCAACTATAGCAGAAGAGTGCTGCCGTGAAAATCGGCGATCGCACTGGTTTGACAGGAGGCGTCCGCGCGGGTTCGCCCCTTCAGAGGAGGTCGGGGCGCCTCTCGCGGGTGCGCTCGAGCGCCTGCTGCTCTCTGAAGGCCTTGATCCGCCCGTGGTCGCCGCTGGTGAGCACGTCGGGGACGCGCCATCCCCTGAACTCGGCAGGGCGCGTGTACTGTGGGTACTCCAGAAGCCCGGCGGCGAAAGACTCCTCGGCCAGGCTCTCCTCGTTCCCCAGCACCCCGGGGAGCAGTCGGACCACCGCCTCGAGCACGGCGCAAGCGGCGATCTCGCCGCCCGCCAGCACGAAATCCCCCAGCGATATCTCGCGACCCGCGATGTGCCGCCGGATCCTCTCGTCCACTCCCTCGTACCTTCCGCAGATGAAGACGACGGTCTGCTCGCGCGCGAGCTCCCGTGCGATCGCCTGGTCGAACCTCTCGCCCTGTGGCGTGAGCAGTATGACCGGAAAATCCTGGCGCAGCGCCGCGGCGTCCTTGTCAAACACCGCCTCGAGCGCGGCAGCGACGACGTCCACGCGGAGCACCATCCCCGGCCCGCCGCCGTACGGCGTGTCGTCAGCCTTGTGGTGCGGGTCCGGCGAGAGGGAGTGCAGGCTGTGGACGTTGGCGTCGAGAGCTCCGGCCTCGACCGCGCGCCCCAGCACCCCCGCGGAGAGCGGAGAGACGAGCATCTCGGGCAGCGTGCAGAAGACGTGCGCCTCCAGCGTCATGGGCCCATCCCCTCCGGGAGCTCGACCGTTATCGTCCGGCCGTCCATATCGACTTCCTTCACGAACTCGGATACGAACGGCACGCTGAACTCCACGCCGTCCGCCGAGAAGGCGACGATCAGGTCCTGCGC
>DAIQAV010000061.1:0-10784 GCA_036781505.1 Candidatus Anoxymicrobiaceae bacterium
CGCAACACCAACCTGGTCAACGCCGACTTCTCGGGAGTCGACGGCTTCGAGGGGCTGTTCGTGCGCGCGATAATGCATCAGACAAAGTTCACCGGCTCGAACCTGCGCGACTCCATCTGGATCAGCGCGGTGCTCAACGAGGTCGACTTCACCGACTGCGACCTGTCCGGCGCGGACTTCTCCAGCGCAAAGCTGAGCGGGCTCATCACGGAGGGCATGACCGGGTTCGAGTTCTAAAGTCGGGTCTCCGGATCGAGCTCCAGGCACCACACGCGTTTACACGAGCCTCCCAAAGCGGTTTAATAAGACATCCTGGACCTGCGAGACTTCGTTCATCGACTGCACTGGCCGGAAGGCAGACTATGTGGTTACGATTCATAATCGTCAAGCCGATCGGGCTCGCGCTGGCAAAAAAGAAGAAGTACGACCTCAAGTACGTCGGTGAGCAGCACGTCCCATACAAAGGCCCGTTCATCCTGGTGTCCAATCACCAGACCGGCGTGGACGTCTTCGCCGAGGGGCTGGCGATCCGCAAGGTCCTGAGCCGCAGCAGGATGCTCCCCTGGGCAAAGGTCGATATAAAGCACGGGAGCGAAGGCCTCCTCGGCAGGATACTCTGGCACTGGCTCGGGACCATCCCCATCGACCGCGACGCGACAGACGAGGCGCCCAAGGCGATCCGCAAGAGCCTGGATTACCTGCGCAAGGGCAAGATCATTTTCGTGCACCCGGAGGGGACGCGCTTCCCGCCGGGACAGCTCGGGCCGTTCATGTACGGGGTGGCGAACCTGGCGCGCGCGGTGCCCTGCCCGGTGCTGCCAGTAGGAGTCTGGCGGCGGCTCGACACCGATGGGGGCATACAGGTGAACGTCGGCGTGCCGTTCTACCTTCCCGACTTCGAGCCGGTGCCGCCCGGGCAGGAGGACCGGCCTGAGAACGTCTTCAGGCGCAACGTGGAGATGCTCACCAAATGGAGCCGCGGGCTGGACCGCAACAGGAAGGGCATGAAGCTGATGGCGAACATGATCGGCCTGGTGCTCGATTCGGTCACCAAGCTCGAACAGAAGATGACTCACGCCATACTGTTCCGCATGGCGGACCCCAACGACAACGAGTACCTGCGCGATCGGGTGCTCGAGCTGCTGCCCGAAGGGTGGAGGAAAGTCGACGAGGCCGACTGGGGCGGCGAGAAGCCCGCGGCCATGAAAGACCTGCGCTAGCGGCGGCGCGGAAGCGGGCGCGGGGGCGTGCGCCTCAGGCCCGGTCCTTCAAGCGATACACGAACTTCAGCGCGGACCACGTCTCATCCACAGACGCGACCTTCACGTCCACCAGACCGTTTTGCTCTGCTGCTCTCGGGCAATCTGCCGCCTCCCGGGGCGCCCAGGCGCGTCCCTTTTCTTACCGGCCTTGCTGCAGGCACCATCTTGGGCGAGACAGAATATAGTTGCAAGGGGGGAAGGATGAGCATCTTCGAGCGACTGGCGCTGGCCGGATACACACTCAAGAGCGACATCGTCTCCGTTCCGCTTAAGCTGTTCGGCCGCGGAGTGAGGCGCGAGATAGTGTGCGCCGCCGGTCCCGAGCCAGCGGTCATCGTGGACCTGCTCACCGGGACGGGAAGCGCGGTGCTCCTCTACGCGCGACGCTTTCCCGATGCGCGCATCGTCGCCGTCGACCGCGACCCACGCATCCTGAGCTTCGTCAGCAGGCGCGTCGAGGCCGATACCGGCAAGCGGATCGAGATCCTGGCCGCGGACGCCCGCGACCTGATGCTGCCGGCCGAGGCGGTCGACCTGGTGAACATCTCCTACGGCCTCCACGAGCTCAAGAAGCTGGACCGCTCGCTGGTGCTGGGCGAGGCCTGCCGCCTGCTGAAGCCCGGGGGACAGTTGCTGGTGGCCGACTATGGCGAGGCCGGAGGGTTCGGACGTCGCTTCCTGATGCGCTTCTACTTCTACTTCTCTGAGCCGCGCTGGGTGAAGGAGCTGTTCCGCGGCGGCCTGGAGAAGCAGGTGGCCGACGCCGGGTTCGAGATCGTGACGGTGCGAAGAGACCTGCCGATGACCCAGCTCATCGAAGCCCGCAAGTCTGACGAGCCTGCCTGCGCGGGAGCCCCCCACCTCCGCCTGATCTAGAATTCAGGAAAGTGGTCTGACCCCTTTCTTGAATTGTGCCTCTATTTTGCGTAGTGGGCTTTGATCACCTTGATGCGGTCGATGAGCAGGATCGGCATGATCGCGCAGGAGAGGATCAGCACCCACGCCTGCCAGGTCGGCGCCTGGGTGTGGAACGCCTTGTGCATGAACGGCAGGTAGAGCACCGCCATCTGCAGTCCCACCGAGATCAGGAACGAGCCGAAGAGGTAGACGTTCTGCCATGGGGCGGAGGTCAGGAACGACTTCGTCTCCGAGCGCATGTTGTACGAGTGGAAGATCTGCATGAGCACCATGGTGGTGAACAGGACGGTGCGCGCGACGGCCAGGTTGTGCGTTCCAGCCGCCCCGGGTAGCGACCAGTCGTACCCCAGCAGGTAGCGCGCCAGGATGAAGGACGCCAGCGCCCCCGCCGTGATCAAGAGGCCCTGCCAGAGCAGGTTGAGCTGCTTGGGCACCGCCAGGATGTTCTCGTCGATTCTGCGCGGAGGGTGCTCCATCACGTCGCGCTCGGGCGGCTCCATGCCCAGCGCGAGGGCCGGCAGCGAGTCGGTGACCAGGTTGATCCAGAGTATCTGCGACGCTATCAGCGGCAGGGGGAAGCCCGCGACCATCGAGATGAAGATGACCAGCACCTCGCTGATGTTGCACGACAGCAGGAAGTAGATGAACTTCTTGAGGTTGGCGAATATGATGCGGCCCTGCCGGACCGCGGCGACGATGCTGGCGAAGTTGTCGTCCGCGAGCACCATGTCGGAGGCCTCCTTGGCGACGTCCGTGCCGGTGATGCCCATGGCCACGCCGATGTCGGCCCGCCTCAGGGCCGGCGCGTCGTTGACGCCGTCGCCGGTCATGGCCACGACGTGGCCGCGCGACTTGAGCGCCTCGACTATCTTCACCTTGTGCCGGGGGGACACGCGCGCGTACACGCTGGTGTCCTCGACCTGCCTGCTCAGCTCATCGGAGGACATCTCCTCCAGGTCGTGACCCTCCAGGACGTGACGCCCCGGCACCAGGATCTCGAGCTCGCGCGCCACCGCCGACGCAGTGGCCTTGTGGTCGCCGGTTATCATCGCCACGTGGATGCGCGCGCGCCTGCACTCGGTCAGCGACTGCATGACCTCGCCGCGCGGCGGGTCCTTCATGGCGAAGACGCCCAGGAACACCAGGCCGTCCTCGTAACCTGCAAGGTCGTGCGCCCCGGGCAGGGCGTCGATGGGTCGTCGCGCGACCGCCAGCGTGCGCAGCCCCTGGGACCCCAGCTCGGCCGAGAGCTCGGCCAGCCTCGCCCGTTCGGCATCGGTCAGCGGCACCACGCCGCCCCCGGTGAGCACCATCGTGGAGCGGGCCAGCACCTGCTCCGCCGCGCCCTTGGTGTAGGCGACGAAGGAGCCGTTCGACCGGTTGAAGGTCGTCATCATCTTGCGGTCGGAGTCGAAGGGGACCTCCGCCACGCGGGGGAACTCCTCCTCGAGCGCGAGCTTGTCGAGTCCCGCTTCCTCCGCGGCCCTCAGCAGGGCGACCTCGGTCGGATCGCCGATGTACCCTTCCGGTCCCCGCCTGGCGTCGTTGCACAGCGCCGCCGCCCGTTCCATCGCCTCGACGGCGGGGGCGTGCCACGCCGCGGTCGAGCAGGCGTCCTCGAGCAGGCAGCGCGAGCCGTCCGCGAACAGGACGTCGGTGACCTTCATCCTGTTCTCGGTGAGCGTTCCGGTCTTGTCCGAGCAGATGAAGTCCGCGGAGCCCAGGGTCTCGACCGCCGGGAGGTTCCTGATGATCGCGTTCTGTTTCGCCATCGACTGCGTGCCGCGCGCGAGCGTGATGTTGACCATCGCCGGCAGCGCCTCGGGGATGGCCGCGACCGCCAGGCTGACCGCGAACAGCAGCATCGCCGCTGTGCCGTTGCCCCGCGCGATCCCGATGCCGAAGACGATCGCGACGATTATCAGGCAGGCGTACACGATGCGCCTGCCGACGTCGCGCAACTCCACCTGCAGCGGGGTGGCCTCCTGCTTGGTCTCCTGAAGCATGCCGGCGATCTCACCGAGCTGCGTGCCGGCGCCGGTCTCGACCACCAGGGCTGTCCCGCGTCCGTATTCGACGTGGGTGCCGGAGAAGACCATGTTGACGCGGTCGCCCAGCGCCGCCCGCGCGTCGAGCACCGCGCCGGCGTCCTTGGACACCGCCTCGGACTCGCCAGTGAGGCTCGACTCGTTCGCGAGCAGGTTGACCGTGCTGACCAGCCGCGCGTCCGCGGCGATGCTGTCGCCGGTCTCGAGGAGCATAAGGTCCCCGGGCACGAGCTCGCGGGCGGGGATCTCCCTCTCTACCCCATCGCGGACGACCTTGACGGTCGGCGCGGAGAGCTCCTTGAGGCGCTCCAGCGCGGTCTCGGCGCGGCTCTCCTGCGCGAAGCCCAGGGCGGCGTTGAGCAGCACGATCACCAGGATGACCAGCGCGTCGATGTACTCGCGCAGAAGCGCGCCGGCGATGACGATCGCCGCCAGCAGCACCCAGATCATGAAGTCGTTGAACTGCTTGAGGAACAGGATGATGGCGGGCGTCCGCTTCCGGGTGGCGATCTCGTTGGGGCCGAGGGCCTCCAGGCGGTGATGCGCCTCGCGCCCGGTCAGCCCGGCGACCTCGTTGCTCTTCATCTCCAGGACGGTCTCACCGAGGCCGAGGGCGTGCCAGTCATTCCGGCGCGCCTCGCTACCCGGCGCGCTCAATCGGAGGTCCCTTCGCTTGCGCGTCCGGTGATGCCTGGCGCGCGCCTGGCAAGCGCGTTCGACAGCAGGGCGAACTCGGCCGGCGAGAGCTCCTCGGCCCGCGCCCCCGCGGGCTTCACGATCTCTCCCAGCGCCCTGGCGACCACCTCGGGGGTCAGCCCGGGGAACCCGGCGGACACCGCGTTGGCGAGCTTCTTTCGCCGCTGCTGGAACGCCGCCGTCACCAGCCTGTCGAAGAGCCCCTCGTCCTCGGCCCTGGGCATCCCCTGCTTCTCGCCTTCGGCGCGACGCCTCAGGTGGACTATCGCCGAGTCGACCTGGGGCCTGGGGTAGAAGCTGTTGCGCGAGACGCTCGCGACCTTGTGGGCCTCCGCGCGGTACTGGATCTTGACGGTCGCCCCGGAGTAGTCCTTGCCTCCCGGGCCGCCGGTGATGCGGTCGGCGACCTCGCGCTGCACCATCACCGTGTACGACGTGACCCAGTCGTGGTCGCGCAGCCAGTCGACCAGCAGCGTGGCCGCGATCTGGTAGGGGAGGTTGGAGACCATCTTGGTGTTGTCAGGCGGGCTGCCCTGCCAGAGCGACGCGGGGTCGAGGTCCATCGCGTCGGCCCTGATGAGGACGAGGTTCCCGACGTAGGCGAGCTCGCGTTCCAGGATCTCCGCCAGCCGCTCGTCGGTCTCGATGGCGTAGACCTTGCCGCTCTGCTCGACCAGGGCCTGGGTGAGCGCCCCCAGCCCCGCGCCTACTTCGATGACGGTGTCAAAAGGCTCGAGCGCCGCGGCCTCGGTGGTGATGCGGAGCACGTTGGCGTCCACCAGGAAGTTCTGGCCGTAGCCGCGCCTGGGCCTCAGTCCCGCCCCGGATAGCAGCTCCCTGACCACCGCGGGCGACGTCAGTCGGCGGTGGGGGCCCGGCACCAACAGGCCTGTCCCGGAGGTGACCATTCAGGCTCCTTCCACCGGGACGCCGAAGACGCGGGCCGTGTTCTCTGAGAGCAGGGCCTCCATCTCCTCGAATGAGATGCCGCGCGCGCCGGCGATCGCCTTCGCCACCAGCGTCACGCGCTCGGGCAGGTTCGGCTTTCCCCTGAAGGGGTCGGGGGAGAGGAACGGCGAGTCGGTCTCGGCGAGGATCCGGTCCGAGGGGACCAGTGATGCCATCTCGCGCGTGACCTGCGAGTTCTTGAACGTGACCGGACCGGCGAACGCGAAGTAGTAGCCGCGCCGCACGCACTCGTCAAGCACCTCGCGCCCCCCGGAGAAGCAGTGCATGATGACCGGCACCTCCCCGTGGACTTCAGCGGCCAACAGCTCGAGTGCGTCGTCGTGCGCCTCGCGGTCGTGGATCACCAGCGGCTTGCCGAGGCGCTTCGCCAGCGCCGCCTGCGCCCGGAAGGCTTGCTTCTGCGACTCCGCGGGGCTGCGGTCGCGATAGTAGTCGAGTCCGGTCTCGCCTATCGCCACGACCCGCCTGCTGGACAGCGCCAGCTCCTCGAGCCGGTCAAAATCCTCCGGCGTGACGCCCTCGGTGTCGTTGGGGTGGATACCGACCGAGCAGTAGACGCTGTCGTATGTGCCCGCGAGCTTTATCGCGGCGATGCTGGAGGGGATGTCGATGCCTATGGTGATGATCGGGGAGACTCCGGCCTTGAGGGCCGAGGCCACTACCGTTCCCGTTTCCTCCTCGATCAGGTCGAGGTGCGCGTGGGAATCAGGTATCAATTATCCTCCGCCGCCTCCATCTTTCTCGGGAACAGCGCCCCGCCCCTGGACGTCTTGGTCCCCGGCGCCAGCAGACCCCATTCCAGTGCCGCGGGAAGCGCGACCGACTCGATGTTCCGCTGCCCCAGGTGGCCCCATATCTTCTCCGCTGTCTCGGGCATGTAGGGGAAGATCATCAGCGCGATCTGCCGCAGGGCCTCGAGGCTATTGTAGAGCACGCGGTCGAGCTCGGCGCTCCTGGCCTCGTCCTTGGCGAGCGCCCACGGCGCGGAGACGTCCACGTACCTGTTGACCGCGTGCACCAGTTCCCACATCTCGGCGAGCGCGTCGTTGAAGGCGAGCTGCTCCAGCTTCTCGGCCGACGAGCGGCCCGTCGAGGTCGCCTTGTCTATGAGCGTGCTCTCCTCGCCGCCCGGCTCGCCCGGCTGGGGCACCACGTGGTCGCGGTACTTGCCGGCCATGGTGAGCACTCTGCTCTCGAGGTTGCCCAGGTCGTTGGCGAGCTCCGCGTTGTAGCGGCGCAGCACCGTGCGCCGGGAGAAGTTGCCGTCGATCCCGAACGAGAACTCGCGCATGAAGTAATAGCGGTAGGCGTCGACGCCGAACTCCTCGACCAGGTCGGCCGGGCGAACGACGTTGCCCAGCGACTTGGACATCTTCTTCCCCTCGACGGTCAGCCAGCCGTGGGCGAACACGTGCTTGGGCAGCGGCAGGTCCGCGGCCATGAGCATGGCGGGCCAGATGACCGCGTGGAACCTCAGTATCTCCTTGCCCATCAGGTGCCAGTCGGCGGGCCAGGTGCGCTCGAAGCGCGCATCGTCGGCGCCGTAGTCGATGGCCGAGAGGTAGTTAAGCAGAGCGTCGAACCAGACGTACATCACGTGCCGCTCGTCGAACGGGCACGGTATTCCCCAGGTGAACGAGGTGCGCGAGATGCTCTGGTCGGCAAGCCCCGTGTTGATGAACGAGACGACCTCGTTGCGGCGCGACTCGGGCTGGATGAACTCGGGGTGCTCCTCGATGTAGGAGAGCAGGCGGTCCTGGTAGCTCGAGAGCTTGAAGAAGTAGTTCTCCTCCTTGACCCAGTCGACCGGGCGGTTGCACTCGGGGCAGGTCCCTTCGACCAGCTGGCTCGAGAGCAAGAACGCCTCGTCGTGGATGCAGTACCAGCCCTCGTAGGACCCCAGGTAGACGTCGCCCTTCTCCTTCAGCTTGTCGATGAAGAGCCCGGCGACGCGCGCGTGGCGGGGTTCGGTGGTGCGGATGAAATCATCGTTGGAGATGTTGAGTAGCTTCCAGACGTCGGTGAAGTGGGAGACGATGCTGTCCACCCAGGCCTGCGGGCTCTCGCCTTTCTCGGCGGCTGCCTGTGCGACCTTCTGGCCGTGCTCGTCCACGCCGGTGAGGAAGAAGACCTCGCGTCCCCGCTGGCGCATGTAACGCGCGACCACGTCGGCGGCCAGCGTCGTGTACGCGGTGCCGATGTGCGGCACATCGTTGACGTAGTAGATAGGGGTCGTTATGTAGAAGACTTCACCCAATCGAAACAGCACCTCCTCCTAGGTCAGTTCTAAATGATAGCGTAAAAGGGGAAACCGCGTACCAGGTACTTCCCGTCCCATTTCCCCCCTTTCGTTTCATGAGGATGTAATCGGCCTCCGAAGGAGAAAGAATGGGACGGGAAGTACCTGGTACAGGTTGTCCCCTGTTGTGTGCGATGGCGAGGATTTGGTAGGTTAATGCAATGACCCAGCCGGATTTTGGACCACTCGATAAAGCGCTGAACCGAGCCGCCTCGCTGGGGGCGACGGACGCCGAGGCCTGCGTGGAGAGCGAGGTGGGCCTGTCGGTGCGCGTCTTCGACGCCAAGGTTGAGAAGTTCTCGTTCTCCGAGTCGCGCGGCATAGGCCTGCGCGTCTACCTGGACAGCCGCCAGGGCCGATCCTACACCTCTGACCTCTCCGAGGAGGCCATCGACGAGGCGGTCGCCGCGGCCCTCGACAGCGCGAAAGTGACTCCAGCGGACGAGGCCCGCGCGCTGCCGGACTCCTCGCTCTATCCCGAAGGCGCCACCGGCGGCGGCTACCTCGGGGCCGACCTCGATATCCTGGGCGACGACCTCGACAGCGTCACGGCGGGCGAGAAGATTGAGTTCGTCCTGGAGATGGAGCGTCTCGCGCGCCAGTACGACGAGCGCGTCAGCGGGGTCGAGGCCTCGGTCTACAGCGAAGGGACCGGCGAGGTCATCCTGGCGAGCACCAAGGGTTTCCGCGCCGCCTACCGCTCCTCGATCTGCTTCGGCTACATCGTCGCTGTGGCAGGGCGCGACAGCGACTCCGTCACCGGTTTCGGATTCACAGCCGGGCGCTCCTTCGCCGACCTGGAGGCGAGTGCGTCGGCCGAGGAAGCCTCGAAGATGGCGGTCGACCTGCTGGGTGGCAAGCCGGTTGCGACCGCCAAGGTCCCGGTCCTGATCGACAACCTCTCCACCGCGGAGCTGCTCGCGGTGCTCGGAGGCGCGCTGTCGGCGGAGTCGGTGGTCAAAGGCAAGTCGTTCCTCGCCGGACGCATGGGGGATTCCGTCGCGTCCAGCCGGCTCACGGTGGTAGACGACGGCACCATGAAAGGCGGCTTCGGCACAGCGCCGTTCGACGGCGAGGGCGTCGGCGCCTCGGAGAAATCACCGATCGAGGCGGGCAACCTCACCACCTTCCTGCACAACTGCTACACCGCCGCGCGCATGGGCGCAGTCACCACAGGCAACGCCGGCCGCGCCTCGTTTCGCTCGCAGGTGGGCGTGACCCCGACCAACATATTCCTCAGGCCCGGAGAGGCGACCCCGCAGGAGCTCCGCTCGACCATGGGGACGGGCTTCGAGGTTAGAGAGCTCCAGGGCGTGCACGTGGGGCTGAACCCGGTGACGGGCGAGGTCTCCGTCGGCGCCCGCGGGCGCTGGATAGAGAAGGGCCAGCCGGTGCACGCGGTCCGGGAAGTGACCATCGCCGGCACCATGGACGGGATACTCAAAGGCATCGTCGGGGTCGGCAGCGACCTGCGTTTCACGCCGCTGCTGGGCGGCATCGGGACGCCGTCCATCCTCGTCGAGGGCCTGACCGTAAGCGGGACCTGAGCCCGCGCCGCCCGGCGGGCCGCGAAACGCCAGACAGCGACAGGGAGGGGCATGGGATGCTGTTAAACGAAGTGATGGAGCTGCACGCCGCGGAGGAACCCGATAAAGAGGCCATCGTGTTCCACGAGCAGCGCGTGACCTACCGGGAGTACCTGGACAACGTCAACAGGGTCGCGGCGAACCTGGTGCGCCTGGGGGTCAAGCGGGGCGACAGGGTCGCACTCTACATGGGCAACGGTCCGCAGTACTGCTACTGCTACATCGCGACGGCCTCGCTCGGCGCCTGCGCCGTCCCGGTCTCGATACGGTTCGGTGAGCTGGAGGCCGGATTCATCGTCAACAACTCGGACTCCTCGTTCCTGGCGGTGGTCCCGGGCTTCGGGGGCGTCGACTTCCTGGAGATCGTGAACAAGATCCTGCCATCGTGCCCACAGGTAAAACAAGTAGTGGTGATCGGCGAGGACTCCGACGTCGCGAGGGTGCCGAACGCCCTGGGGCCCGACGAGCTCTTTGGCGAGGTCGGCACCGCGGAGATGGCGGCACTGGCCGATGCGCGCAAGCAGGTTCAAGAGGACGACACCGCCTTCATGGTCTATACATCGGGCACCACCGGCGTGCCCAAGGGCGCGGAGCTCACCCACAAGAACCTGATCTCCTACGCCAGGGGGCAGCTCTCCGCCTCCGGTGTGACGGGCGCTGACAGGCTGTTGCTGGACATCCCCGTCAACCACGTCGGCGGCGGGGTGATGGCCATAATCTCGATGCTCTACTCGGGAGGCACGCTGGTGATACTCGACCAGTTCATACCCCAGGAGGTGCTCGAGACCATCCAGAAAGAAAAGATCTCGGTGCTGGGCCAGGTGGCCGCGCAGTACATACTGATGATGATGGTGCCTGACCTCGACAAGTACGACTTCTCCTCGGTGCGCGCCGCGGTCGTATCCGCGGCCCCGACGCCGCGAGAGGTCTTCGTCCAGGCCAAGGAGAAGTTCGGTGTCTACCTCACCAACGGTTTCGGGATGTCTGAGACCAGTGGGGCGATAAC
>DAIQAV010000061.1:10794-11666 GCA_036781505.1 Candidatus Anoxymicrobiaceae bacterium
CCGCGCCGACGAGGACTCGTTCGAACGCCTGTCGACCAGCGTAGGCAAAGCCAACGAGGGCATCGAGCTGGCCATAATGGACGCGGCCGGGATGTTCCTGCCGCCGGGCGAGGAGGGCGAGATCTGCATCAAGGGCGACGCTGTCATGAAGGGGTACTACAAACGCCCTGACGAGACGGCACTGGTGTTGACCGGGGATGGTTACCTTCACACCGGCGACATGGGCAAGCTGGACGAGGACGGCTACCTATACATCCTGGGGCGCAAGAAGGAGATGTACATCAGGGGCGGCGAGAACGTGTACCCGCCCGAGGTGGAGGAGGTGCTGCAGTCGCACCCGGCAGTGCTCTTCAACGCCGTCATCGGCATACACGACCCCGTGATGGGAGAGGTCGGCCGTGCCTACATCGTGCCGATGCCAGGTGCCGAGCCGCCGACCGAGGACGACATCAAGAAGTGGGCGGCCGGGAGGCTCGCCAAGTACAAGGTTCCCTCGGAGGTCGTCTTCAGGGACTCGCTCCCGCTGACCCCTCTGGGCAAGGTCATGAAGAAAGTGCTCTACGACGAGGTGAAGGGCGAAGGCCACTCAGTCGAATAGCGCCAGCGTCCCGCCCGCCGGCTTGATCGGTTGGCGTTAACGGGGACGGGGAAGGGTAAGCGTTTTGCTTGCTGTCCTCGCGTCTGTGATATCGGAAGATTATCTATGCTCCCCGAGCCGCTGCGGAGGCTGCGCAAAACGCTCACCCTGCCCCCGTCAGGACATCCCCCCTATAAAACAAAATCAAAGACGACTTCCTGCCTAGTAGGAAATATTCTTGGCGTTGAATCATAGCCGGCCTGATACTGGGCTTCGCTGGTGTCAGGTACTAGTG
>DAIQAV010000062.1:0-11630 GCA_036781505.1 Candidatus Anoxymicrobiaceae bacterium
GCATTCGAGCGCCGCTGCATCCACGCCTGCTTCGTTCCGCTCCCTCGGAGTACTCAGTGAGTACGATTCGGTCGCGCGCCTTGCCGGCGCGGCGCCCAGACGCTCTCTGTGCGTCAAGCTCCCTATGGGACGGAACACTAGTTATGTTATTGTATCGAGAGTTTTAACCGTCCGGGCGGATCAATCACTTAAGCTTTACTGGAGGGACGAAATGACGCAGGAAATGAAGATGTTCACATCCGAGTCGGTCACCGAGGGCCACCCCGATAAGGTGGCAGACCTCATAAGCGACTCGATACTCGACGAGATAATCAAAGAGGACAAGGACGCCCACGTCGCGTGCGAGACGCTGGTCACCACCGGCCTCACGGTCGTGTCGGGGGAGATCACCACCGACGCATACGTCGACATGCGCAAGATCATCAAGCAGACGGTCCGCGACATCGGCTACACCCGGCCCGAGCTCGGCTTCGACTTCGAGACCTGCGGCGTGATGATATCGATAGACGAGCAGTCGAAGGACATCGCGATCGGCGTCAAGGAGTCGATAGAGGTCAGGCTGGGCAAGACCTCCGACGAGAACCTCGACGCGCAGGGAGCGGGCGACCAGGGCATGATGTTCGGGTTCGCCTGCAACGAGACCGAGGAGCTCATGCCGGCCCCGATAATGCTGGCCCACAAGCTGGCGAGGCGGCTGGCGGACGTACGCAAAGCCGGCATAGTGCCTTACCTGCGACCCGACGGCAAGACGCAGGTGACCGTGGACTACGACGGCTACACGCCCATAGGGATCTCGACCATCGTGATATCGGCGCAGCACAACGAGAACGTCGACATCATGGGCCTGATGAAGCCCGACCTCGAGGAGCACGTGCTCAAGCCGGTGATCCCGCCGGAATGGTTGGAGGCCAAGCCGCGCTTCCTGGTCAACCCCACCGGCGCCTTCGTGACCGGCGGGCCGATGGGGGACACGGGCCTGACCGGCAGGAAGATCATCGTCGACACCTACGGCGGGATGGCGAGGCACGGGGGCGGCGCGTTCTCCGGCAAGGACCCCTCCAAGGTCGACCGCTCCGCGTCGTACGCCGCGCGCTGGGTCGCCAAGAACGTGGTGGCCGCGGGCCTCGCGGACAGGTTCGAGGTGCAGCTTGCCTACGTCATCGGCAAGGCGCACCCGGTGTCGATATCGTGCGAGGGCTACGGCACGGAGAAGATCTCCATCGACAAGATAGAGGCCCTCATACGCGAGATCTTCGACTTGCGGCCGGCCGCCATCATCCGCGACCTCAAGCTTCTCAACCCCATCTACAAAGCCACCGCCGCGTACGGACATTTCGGCCGCGACGAGGAAGGCTTCACCTGGGAGCGAACGGATAAGGCGGCAGTGCTCAGGAAAGAAGCAGGACTGTAGAGGAGGACCGCTTGGCCTTGAGGATCAGGAAGCTTGGTGACCCCGTCTTGCGCGAGAAGAGCAGGACGGTCGAGGAGTTCGACGCCGAGGCGAGGGAGCTAATCAGCGACATGGCCGACACCCTCAGTGAGAAGCCGGGCAGGGCCGGGCTCGCCGCGCCGCAGGTGGGCGTGCTCAAGCGTCTCTTCGTCTACGACCTCGGTTACGGGCCGAGGTGCCTCATAAATCCGGAGATAGTCGCGGCCCAGGGCGAGCAGCCGAACGAGGAGGGCTGCCTGAGCCTTCCTGGAATCTATATCACGGTCCCCCGTTTCGAGAGGGTCAGGGTAAAGTGCACCACCCCCTCAGGGCACAACGTGGTCATAGAGGCGGAGGACTTCCCCGCCAGGTTGATGCAGCACGAGTGCGACCACCTGGACGGGGTGCTGATAATAGACCGGTGTGACGACGAGGAGAGGAAGAGGGCTCTCGAGGAGTACCAGGAACTCGAGATGAAGAAAGCTCTTCCCGACGACTGAGGGAGCGGAGCGGGCTTGAAGACACTGTTCTTCGCAAGTGACTCGTTCGCCATCGAGCCGCTCGAGGCGGTCCTTGCCTCGAGGCATGAAATCATCGCTTTTCTGGGGCGCCCCGACAGGCCCTCGGGCCGCGGACTCAAGGCGGCATCGACTCCGGCGGTGGAGCGGGCCATGGAGTCTGGCCTGGTGGTCCTGCAGCCGGAGAGCCTCACCAGGGAGTGCCTGGCGCCGAGCATCGACAAGCTCGAGTGGGACGCGGGCGTGGTCGTCGCCTACGGCGGCCTGATCCCACCGTGGCTTCTCGCCGAGCCGCGCTTCGGCTTCGTCAACCTTCACCCGTCTCTGCTGCCGCGCTATCGCGGCGCGGCACCCGTAGAGCGGGCGATCATGAACGGCACCAGCGTCACGGGCGTGACCACGATACAGTTGAACGAGGTGCTGGACGCCGGGGACATCCTGCTCCACAGGGAAGTCCCGCTCACCGAGGAGGACACCGCCGGCACGCTGCGCGACAGGCTGGCCCACGCCGGAGCGAAGCTCCTCGTGGAGACCCTGGACGCGCTGGAGGAAGGTGTGGTGTCCCCGGTCACGCAGGAGGAGGACAAGGCCACCTACGCGCCTCCCATCAGGCCGATCGAAGGCCAGATCGACTGGCACGAGCCCGCGGAATTCATTGACCGGCTGGTCCGCTCGATGAGCCCCGAGCCCGGCGCGTTCACCTGGTTCAGGGGCAGGCGTATCAAGATATGGACCGCCCACGTCACCGACGTCCCTCCCGAGGACGACCCCGGCACGATAATGAACCTGGGCAAGGAGGGCTTCATCGTCAACACCGGGACCACCGGGATACAGGTGATAACCCTGCAGCCTGAGGGCAAGGGTAGGATGACCGCGGCGGAGTTCTCCAGGGGTCAGAGGCTCCTCATCGCGGAGTGCTTCGCGGGCCAGCCGGATGCCTAGGACAGAGTCGATGCCGCCGGAAGACTCCCGCACCACCGCGCTCAGGATCCTCGACGAGTACCAGCGCACCGAAACCTACCTCAACCTGCTCCTCTCGTCGCGCCTGGCAGGCTCGGACCTCGAGCGCCGCGACCGCGCGCTGGTGACCGAGCTGGTGCAGGGGACCGTCAGGATGAAGCTCGCGCTCGACAGCGCGGTGGGGAGCTTTTCCAGGCGGCCGCTCGAGGAGCTCGACGACGCCGTGCTCTGGGCGCTGAGGCTCGGCGTCTACCAGTTGCTGTTCACTGGGGCCCCCGACTACGCGGCGCTCGACGCGACCGCCTCCGCCACGGCCGCCGTCGTGGGGCAGTACGCCGTGGGCTATGTCAACGGCGTGCTCAGGGCCTTCAGCCGCTCAGACAGGTCGATCGGCTACCCTGAGGCGGAGGCCGACCCGGCCGGCTACCTCCAGATGCGCTACTCGCACCCCCGCTGGGTCGTCGAGATGTGGATCCGCGAACTCGGCTTCGAGCAGGCCGAAGCGGTGTGCGCCGCCGACAACGTCGAGCCCCGCCTGTCGCTGCGGACGAACCTCAACCGCACCAGCCGCGATGAACTCGCGGAGCGGCTGATCGCCCGCGAGATCGAGGTGGAGACCGGTGACATGACGCCCGAGTGCCTCCTGGTAAAACGGAGCGGTCCGCTGGCCGACCTGCCCGAGCACCAGCAGGGGCTCTTCGCGGTCCAGGACCAGGCCTCCCAACTGGTCGGACACCAGGTCTCGCCGGCGCCCGGCATGCGAGTGCTGGACGCCTGCGCCGCTCCCGGCGGCAAGGCCAACCACCTGGCCGAGCTGATGCGGAACGAGGGGGATGTGCTCGCCGTCGACGTGAGCGAAGAGCGCCTGCGGTACGTGAGCGAGTCAGCCGGGCGCCTGGGCAACACCGCCCTCAGAACGCTTACACTCGACGCGACCGGGCTGAAGGAAAGCGAGGAGGGACTCTTCGACCGCGTCCTGCTGGACGCGCCCTGCACCGGGCTGGGGACGCTGGCGCGCCGGCCCGACGCGCGCTGGCGCAAGCACCCGCGCGACGTGGAGGACCTTGCGGGGCTGCAGTCCAGGCTGATGGCGTCCGCGGCGGAGGTGGTGGCGCCGGCGGGACTGCTCGTCTACTCTACTTGCACAATCTCGCAGCGTGAGAACGAGGGCGTGGTCAATAGTTTCCTGGCCGCGCATCAGCGTTTCACCGCCGAGGCGGTGACGATTAGAGACAGCCGCATCGCTCCCTACCTGCGCCTGCTTCCCGAGCCGGGCGTGTGCGACGGCATGTTCATGGCGGTGCTGCGCCGCTCTGCATGACCTCCAGCCGCCGGCATGTGGTATCTTGAGGCTGTCAACGACGGGAGAGTCCACGATGGCAGAGGAAAACCTGGCTTACGGCCCTGACGGCTCCGAGTACTCCCGCGCTCTCGCGGGCGAGCTCGAGGAGCTGGGTATAACTCTGCGATATTTCGAGCGCTCGGAGCAGCTCGAAAGTGTCCTGGACGACAGCATCTCCGCGGTGGTGGTGGTGAGCCCGCACATCCACCAGGCCAGGCAGGCGAGGCAATCGATGCGAAAGGCCGGAGGCTGGAGCTCCAGGCTGCCACTGCTGGCCATTGTGAAGGACGTCGAGCAGCTCATGGAGACTGACACCCTCAAGCTCTTCGACGATTTCCTCATCTATCCGGGCGGGGGGAGCGAGTTGATGGCGCGCATCAGGCTGATGGAGAAGAGGAGGGGAAAGGGGAGCAACCTCATCACGCACGGCGACCTTGCGATCAACCTCGACGCCCACCAGGTGACCATCGACGGCAGACCGGTCGACCTCACCTACAAAGAATACGAGCTGCTGAAGACCATCGCCGCCACGCCCGGACGCGCCTACACCCGCGAGGAGCTCCTGCGCAACATCTGGGGCTACGACTACTTCGGGGGGACGCGCACCGTGGACGTGCACGTGCGGCGACTACGCGCGAAGATCGAGCAGGACCGGCCTTACATCGAGACCGTGCACGGGGTCGGCTACCGGTTCACAGCCCAGTGATCGCCCTGTTTACAACATTTTCACGCCCGCGAAACATTTTAGAAACATCGCACCCGTACAATGGCTCAAATAGTCATCGATGAAGGAGGAGCAATGGCATCAGGCCCTGACAAAGATTACGTGATGGAAGCGGTGCGCGAGCACGACGTGAAGTTCATCCGGCTCTGGTTCACCGACATCCTCGGCTTTCTCAAGTCCTTTGCCATCACGCGGGAGGAGCTGGAGGAGGCCCTCGAGAACGGGATGGGATTCGACGGCTCGAGCATCCAGGGGTTCGCGCGGATCGACGAGAGCGATATGATCGCCCAACCCGACCCCTCGACCTTCACCCTGCTTCCCTGGCGCCCCAGCGGCCACAGCGCCGTGGCCAGGATGTTCTGCGACATCCTCGAGCCTGACCGCAGCCCCCACGCGGGTGACCCGCGTTACGTCCTGCGGCGAAACGTCAAGAAGGCTCAGGACCTGGGTTACACCTACTACGTCGGCCCGGAGCTCGAGTACTACTACTTCGCGACCTCCGAGCCCCCGCCGGTCACCCTCGACCGTGGCGGATACTTCGACCTGACGCCGCTGGACGTGGCGAGCGACCTTCGCCGCGAGACCGTCCTGACCCTGGAGGAGATGGGCATCGGCGTCGAGTACTCGCACCACGAGGTCGGCCCCAGCCAGCACGAGATAGACCTTCGCTACACCGACGCGATGCAGATGGCCGACAACGCCATGACCTACAGGCTGGTGGTCAAGGAAGTGGCGATGAAGCAGGGTGTGCACGCGACATTCATGCCCAAGCCGCTCTTTGGAGAGAACGGCAGTGGCATGCACGTGCACATGTCGCTCTTCAAAGGGGACAAGAACGCGTTTTTCGATCCCAAGGACGAGTACTTCCTGACGGCGGAAGCCAAGGCCTACATTGCCGGCCTGCTGAAGTATGCGCCGGAGTTCTGCCTGATCACCAATCAGTTCGTGAACTCCTACAAGCGGCTGGTCCCTGGATATGAGGCGCCCGTCTACCTCTCCTGGGCTCGCAGGAACCGCTCAGACCTGATCAGGGTCCCGACCTACAAGCCGGGCAAGGAGAACTCGACCCGCATCGAGTTCCGCTCGCCGGACCCGGCCTGCAACCCGTACCTGGCCTTCGCGGTCATGCTGGCCGCCGGGCTCAAGGGCATCGAGGACGGCCTCGAGCTCGCCGAGCCCATCGAACGCAACATCTACGAGATGCCCGAAACCGAGCGCAAGGAAATGGGCATCGAGAGCCTTCCCGCCGACCTCTGGGAGGCCATAAAACTGACCGAGGAGAGCGAGCTGGTGCGCGAGGCGCTGGGCGACCACGTCTTCGAATCCCTTATCACCGACAAGAAGGTCGAGTGGGACGAGTACAGGGCGATCGTCACAGAGTACGAGCTGAACAAGTACCTGCCGGTCCTATAAGGAGTAACGGCCCGAGCCGCCCTCCCGATTGCGAGCGGCCAGGCGATCGAACAGGAAACAGCGCCCCGTCATCAGGCGGGGCGCTTGTCCTTTACCGGCGAGCCGGTTCGTATGGACCTTTGAGAGGCGTCATTTGAACGCCTATATCGTGGATGCTAGAATGCGTGAAACGATGACCGACCAAGGTTAGGACCTCTTCGTGAACGACTACATCTTCTTCTGGGGCTGCACAATCCCGGGCAGGTATCCGTTCCTCGAGAAGTCCCTGAGGCTCCTGCTGGAAAAAGTGGGAGTCCGCTACAGGGAGATCGAGGGCTTCACCTGCTGCCCCGAGAAGTTCCTGGTCGAGACCATGTCCGAGGAGGCCTGGTACCTAACCGCCGCGCGCAACCTGGCGCTCGCCGAGAAGAACGGCGGTGACCTGCTGGTGGCGTGCAACGGCTGCTACGCGACTTTCCGCTCGGCTATATCCGCGTTCCACTCCTCCAGCGCCCTGCGCGAGGAGGTGGCCTCGCGGCTGGCCGAGATCGGGCTGGATTACAAGTTCAAGACTGGAGTGCACCACGTGATCGAGGTGCTCCACGACGTTGTCGGGCCGGACGTCATCGGGCGGAAGGTCGTCGCGCCGATGGACGGGATGAGGATAGGGGCCCACAACGGGTGCCAGTTGCTGCGCCCGGGACCGGCGGTGAGGCTGGACGACGCCGCCAAGCCGCTGAAGCTCGACAGGCTGGTCGAGGTGCTGGGTGCCGAGAGCCTGGAATATCACTCCAAGCTAGCCTGCTGCGGAGAGGCACTGGGGCGCTCGGGGAACCCCGACGAGTCGATGGCCAGCGCCAGGCTTAAGCTGACCGAGCTGAACGAGCTCGGGGCCGACGCGGTGGTGGTCGTCTGCCCCGCGTGCTTCGGGCAGTTCGAGACACAGCAGTTGGTCCTCGCCAAGGAGCAGGACTGGGCCCCCATGCCGGTCTTCTACTACTCGGAGCTGGCGGCGCTGGCGCTCGGGATCGAGCCGGAGGAGATGGGCCTGGACATGCACCGGGTGGACGTCCAGCCTTTCTTCGACACCTGGCGCGAGGTCAGGCGGGTGCGCCAGTTGGTGCCGGTCGAGTTCGACTACAAGTCGATGGTGACGTGCGTGGGCTGCGAGTCGTGCGCGAACGACTGCCCGGTCACCCAGGTGGATGACACCTTCGTCCCGCACGACGTTATCAGGGCGATAATCTCGGGCGAGGCCGATTCGGTCATCGCCGGCGACGACATATGGAAGTGCCTGGAGTGCGGCACCTGCACCGAGCTCTGCCCCAACAGCTTCGGCATGATGAAGGTCTTCAAGGAGGCCAAGCACCAGGCGCTGGAGCGGGGGCTCGGCCCGGCCGAGACCCGGCAGGGGATGGAGATGTTCCAGAAGACCGGCGTGCTGGGGCAGACTCGCGCCCGCGCCAGGGACAAGCTGGGGCTGGGCCCGGTCCAAGTGGCGGGCTCTCTTGAGCTGGCGGAGCTCTTGAAGGACACCTTCAAGGGGAAGGATGAGTAAATTGGCGTTTGGTGACCAGTACAGTACCTGGAAAGTAGACACCAGCAAGGTTCCCGCGGCGTGCGGGCTGTCCGGTGTGATAAGCGAGGACGGCAACCGCATGTCCGGCGAGATCATCATCGAGTCCATGCGCGTGATACACGACCGCGGCAACGGGCTGGGCGGAGGCTTTGCCGGCTACGGCATATACCCGCAGAACGCCGGTCACCACGCGATGCACATAATGTTCGAGGACGAAGCGGGGAAGGCCGCCTGCGAGGCCATGCTGGCCGAAGAGCTGGAGGTCGCCTCCGCCGAGGAGATACCCACCGCGCCGTCCGCGGCGATCGTGAACCCGCCGTTGCTATGGCGATACTTCGCCCTGCCTCGCGGCGAGAAGGTCAAGGCCTCCGGGCTGGCCGACGACGACTTCATGGTCCGGCTGGTGATGAAGATCAACACCACCGTGCCGGGCACGTTCGTCTTCTCCAGCGGCAAGAACATGGGAGTCTTCAAGGCCGTGGGGTTCGCCGAGGACGTGGGCGCGTTCTACAGGCTGGGCGAGTACCAAGCCTACACCTGGATCGGGCATGGAAGGTTTCCGACCAACACACCCGGCTGGTGGGGCGGGGCGCACCCGTTCAACATCCTGGACTGGGCGGTGGTGCACAACGGCGAGATATCCTCCTACGGCATCAACAAGCGCTACCTGGAGATGTTCGGCTACGAGTGCACTCTGCTGACCGACACCGAGGTCATGGCCTACCTGTTCGACCTCTTGATACGCAAGCACGGCCTTCCGATGGAGATAGCCTGCAAGGTGCTGGCCGCTCCGTTCTGGAAGGACATCGACGCGGATGAGGACGTCGATGAAAAAGAGCTCTACGAGTCGCTGCGCATGGTCTACGCCAGCGCGCTGGTGAACGGGCCGTTCGCGGTCATCGTCGGCTACTCGCGCGGCATGCTGGGGCTGAACGACCGCATCAAGCTGAGGCCCCTGATCGCGGCCACCAAAGACGACCTGCTGTACGTGTCGAGCGAGGAGTCCGCGATAAGGCAGATATGCCCCAAGCCCGACAGGGTGTGGGCTCCCAACGCGGGGCAGCCGGTGATAGGACAATTGAAAGGTGATGTCTGATGCCGGGCAACATGGTCACCAGCGAGTTTCTGGTAAACGTAGACCACGAGCGCTGCCGCAGGTGCAAGCGCTGCATACTGAACTGCGGCTTCGGCGTGTTCGACTTCCAGAACATGACCACGGCCGACTCGTCCAAGTGTGTGGCCTGCCACCGCTGCGTGGTGTTCTGCCCGGAAGAGGCTATAACCATCACCCGCAACCCGCTGGCTTTCCGCGAGCATTCCTCCTGGGACGTCGACAAGCGCAAGGCGATATGGAAGCAGGCGCAGTCCCCCGGCATGATACTGACCGGGATGGGCAACGACCTGCCCTGGCTGAACGTCTTCGACCACCTGCTGATCGACGCCTGCCAGGTCACCAACCCGTCCATCGACCCGCTGCGAGAGCCGATGGAGCTGCGCACCTACCTGGGCCGCAAGCCCGACAGCCTGAAGGTCGAGCGCGACGACGGCAAGTTCAAGCTCGACAGCAAGGTGGCCAACAACATAAAGCTCGACATACCGATCATGTTCAGCGGGATGTCCTACGGCTCGGTGAGCCTCAACACCCACCGGGCGCTGGCGATCGCGGCCGAGGAGCTCGGCACCGTGATGAACACGGGCGAGGGCGGCTTGCACAAGGAGCTCTACCCGTACCGCGACCACATCATCGTGCAGTGCGCGTCGGGACGCTTCGGGGTTCACTCGGAGTACCTCAACGCGGGCGTAGCGGTTGAGATCAAGGTGGGGCAGGGCGCCAAGCCGGGCATCGGCGGGCACCTACCGGGCGAGAAGATCGGACGCGAGGTCTCGAGCACGCGCATGATCCCGCAGGGCACTGACGCGCTCAGCCCGGCCCCGCACCACGACATCTACTCGATCGAGGACCTGCGCCAGCTGATCTACGCGCTCAAGGAGGCCACCGGCTACAAGCCGGTCTCCGTGAAGATAGCCACGGTGCACAACGTCGCCGCGATCGCGAGCGGGATTGCTCGGGCGGGCGCCGACATCATCTACCTTGACGGGTTCAGGGGCGGCACCGGCGCTGCACCGGCGGTGATCCGGGACCACGTCGGGATACCACTGGAGATCGCCCTGGCGGTCGTGGACAAGCAGCTCCGCAGCGAGGGGATAAGGAACTGGGTCTCGATCATCGCCGCCGGCGGGATCAGGTCGAGCGCGGACGTTGTCAAAGCCATCGCACTCGGCGCGGACGCGGTCGGCATCGGCACCGCCGCGCTCATAGCGATGGGATGCAGGCTCTGCCAGAAATGCTACACCGGCAACTGCTCCTGGGGGATAGCGACCCAGAGGCCGGAACTGACCGGCCGGCTCGACCCCGACTGGGGGGCCGAGAGGCTCATCAACCTGGTCAACTCCTGGAGCCTGGAGGTCAAAGAGGTGCTGGGCGCCCTGGGCGTCAACGCGGTGGAGTCGCTGCGCGGGAACAGGGAGCGCCTGCGCGCGCTGGGCCTGGACGAGAGCACCATGGATATCCTGGACGTCAAACCGGCTGGAAGGTAAGAGATGGCGAAGAGCGCACAGAAGAAGGCCAGGAGCGTCACCCTCGACGCCACCGGTCAGTACTACCGCGAGATGAACACCGAGGTCCGCGAGCTCGCCCGCGACGGCTGCGACGAGATCGTGCTCGACGGGATCAACGGGCAGAGGTACATAGCCGACGGCCTGGTGGACAAGGTCCGTATCGTCATCAACGGCGTCCCGGGCAACGACCTGGGCGCGTTCATGGACGGGCCCACGGTGATAGTGAACGACAACGCCCAGGACGGTGTGGGCAACACCATGAACAGCGGCAAGATCGTCATCCGCGGCCACGCGGGCGACGTGATCGGCTACGGGATGCGCGGCGGCAAGGTCTTCGTGAAGGGGAACGTCGGCTACCGCGTGGGCATCCACATGAAGTCCTACCGGGACCAGGTGCCCATCGTGGTGGCGGGGGGCCGGGCGGGCGACTTCTTCGGCGAGTACATGGCCGGCGGCCTGCTGGTGCTGCTGGGGCTCGGCGAAGGCGAAGGGGCCGTGGCGGGCAACTACCTGGGGACCGGCATGCACGGCGGCACCATCTACGTTCGCGGCGAGATAACCGATCACCAGCTGGGCAGCGAGGTGCGCGAGTTCCCTCTCTGCGACGACGACATCAAGATGCTGGCCGACCTGCTGGCGGAGTTCGCCGCCGACGTCGAGATCGACCTCGCCGGGGTCGAGCCCGACCAGTTCAAGAAGCTCCAGCCTTTCTCGCACCGCCCGTACGGCAACCTCTACTGCTATTGAGCAGCCCGGGGTCGTTCAAGGAATAGCGGGCGCCGATGGGTAATTACTCTTGACGGAGGAACCTCTACTCGACCCGGGAGCGATTGCCGGATGAACTCTAAGATCAAGCTGTCTCCCTCGATACTGAACGCCGATTTCGCCAACCTGGCGGACCAGATCAAGGCGGTCGAGCCGTACTCCGACTACATACACCTGGACGTCATGGACGGCCACTTCGTGCCCAACATCACCTTCGGGCCGCTGATGATCGAGACCGCCAAGCGCATCACCGACGTCCCGCTGGACACCCACCTGATGATCTACAACCCGCCCGAGTGGGT
>DAIQAV010000063.1:0-11551 GCA_036781505.1 Candidatus Anoxymicrobiaceae bacterium
GAAGGTCGTTGCTTTGTTTAGTTATCAAAGAGCGGATGAGTCATAGTAAGCTAGGACGCTCGCCTTCGGCTCGCTGTACCCCCCTGTTTGTGAGTCAATCTGGGGGATACTCCCCCAAACCCCCTGGTTCGAGTCGAGACGTGATGGTGGAACAGGATGGCACGCCAGGCTGGATGAATGGCAGAACTTCTGTCTCCATAGGCTTCTCCTGCCTGGTGTCTGGGATTCTATATTCGATGCTCAGTGCTGCTTAGATTGTTTCTATATAGGGGGGTGTCAGACGGGGCAGGGTGGGCGTTTTGCGCAGCCTCCGCAGCGTCTCGGGGAGCATATCCAGTCTGCTGATATCAAAGACGCGAGGACCAGCGAGCAAAAGGCTTACCCCGCCCCCGTCCCCATTAACGCCAACCGATTAAACCAGCCGAAGGGACGCCGGCGCCGCAGCAGAATTTGTGCAGGTAATCGCTTGCTCTTGTTGAAATCGATGCGGCGTAAGCGTCCACTTGCTTCGACTACTGCGTTTCAGTTTGTTATTCTTACCGTTGTCCGATAACGAGGCGAGGAGGTTTGGGAATGTCCGACATGGAAGAGCGGGAGATGGTCCTCGAAAAAGAGATCGCCGAGCTGGACGATCAGATGAAGAAGCTCGCGGTGAAGCTCGAGGAGATCGCCGGAGCCGATTGCGATTTCGGCTCCTGCGTGCTCGACCCCGCGATGGAATCGGTCGAGGAGAAGATCGAGGAAGTGCAGCGACGCAAGATGGCCGTCCAGGAGACTCTGGCGAAGCTCGAGGCCGGCGGCGCGTAAGGGTCGGCAGCGATCGGCAAAGTCATCGGGATGACCTTTATCAATGCCGCATCACCCGACTTGAAGCTACAATGATCATGCTAGATCTTTGGGCGCAGGCAAGGCCTTCAGTGTGGTTTGCGGGAGCGTGTTTGTTTTCACTATAATCACGCTCATTACTTTGCCGACGATCCAATTTCCTGACCATAAAAAGGTATGACTATTGCCGAAAGTTAACCCTGGTTTCGCCGAAAGCCTCAGCAAAGTAGAAGGGACCGGAGAGCTCGGTTACTGCTACCAGTGCAGCGCGTGCGTCGCCGAATGCCCGGCGGCTCAGCACTGCGAAGGTTTCAATCCGCGCGAGATAGTCCTTGCTTCCATCCTGGGCGTCGCGGACCACCTCACCGAGGCTGGCTCGGTCATCTGGCAGTGCACCACCTGTTACAAGTGCTACGAGCGCTGCCCGCAGGGCACGCATCCGATCGAAGTGGTCACGGCGCTCAAGAACGTCGCCTTCGAAAAAGGCAACGCTCCAGAGAGCGTCGCCGCGGTGCGCGACACTGTCAAAGAGGCGGGCTTCATAATCGTCGCGTCCGACGCTCTGGCCAGGAGGCGCGACGAGCTCGGTCTCGAGAGCGCGCCCGCCGCGCCGGCGGGCGACATCAAGAAACTACTGGAGTGAATATTGGCCAAGGCTGAAGCCAAGGAATACACGCTCTTCCTGGGATGCATGATCCCCTTGCGCTACCCGCAGATCGAGGCGGCAGCCCGGAAGGCGCTGCCCAGGGTCGGCGTCAAGGTCTTCGACATCGAAGGCTTCTCCTGCTGCCCCGAGCCGTGGAGCGTAAAGGGCGCCAGCCTCTCCGACTGGCTCGCCGTCGCTATGCGCAACCTGGCGGTGGGCGAGAAGGCCGGCCGCGACATGCTCGTGCTGTGCAACGGCTGTTACTCGACGCTGACCGAAGCCGCGCATATCGCGTCCGACGGCTCCGAGGCGAAGGAGGCGGCCGAGAAGAAACTCAAGTCGCTCAAGCTGTCGTACGCCGGAAAGAACAAGGCCCGCCACGTCGCCGGCGTCCTGTCCGATATGGGACCCGACGCGGTGGCTTCCTCGGTCACCAGGCCGCTCGTGGGCCTCAAGGTGGCCGTGCACCACGGGTGCCACCTGCTTCGTCCCGCTGCAGTCATGGGATTCGACGACCCCTTCGAGCCGGCGAAGCTCGAGGCGCTGGTCGAGGCGCTGGGCGCCCAGGTCGTGCGCTACGACGGTTACACCGATTGCTGCGGCAAGGCCACGCAGGACCCGGAGGCCTCGCTCACGATGGCCTCGGACAAGATGGCGGCCATGCGCGCCGCCGGTGCCGATTGCCTCCTCACCGTCTGCCCGGCCTGCTTCGAGCAGTTCGACCTGGGGCAGGTCGAGATCAAGCGCAAGCTCGGCAAGGACCACAAGCTGGCGACTTTCCATTACCTGCAACTGCTCGCCCTGGCACAGGGCTTCGACGCGACAGAGCTGGGATTCAAGCGACACCACGTCGACGTGTCGGGCGCGCTTGCAAAGATAAAGAAATAACGAGGAACGACATTGGAGAAGATGACCGAAGTCAGATGGCACGGAAGAGGAGGCCAGGGGGCGGTCGCGTCCGCCGAGATGCTGGCGCTCGCCGCCATCGAGGAGGGCAAGGCCGCGCAGGCGTTCCCGTCCTTCGGCCCGGAGAGGCGCGGTGCGCCGGTCATGGCGTTCACCAGGGTGTCCGATGATTTCATCTGGCTGCGCACGGGCATAACCGAGCCCGACGTCGTGGTGGTCCTGGACCCCACGGTCATGGGCGCGGTCGACGTGACCTCCGGCCTCAAGGACGGCGGGATCATCGTAGCCAACACGTCGATGGACGCCGAGAAGCTCATCGAGAAGTTCGGGCTGAAGAACAAGCTTTACATTGTCAACGCCAACAAGATAGCGGTCGAGGAGATCGGCCGCCCCATAACCAACACCACGATGATGGGCGCGCTAGTCAAGGCCACCGGCCTGGTCGAGCTGTCCTCCATCGAAAAACAGATCGAGCACAGGTTCCCCGCCATCGCCGAGAAGAACATCAAGGCGCTGAGGCGGGCCTACGAAGAGACCGTCGTTTAAGGAGAAGGCATTGGCGGACAAGCGGACCTGGAGAGAATACCCGGTGGCCGCGACCATCCACGAGCCGGGCAGCGCCACCGGTCAGAACACCGGCGACTGGCGCTCCGAGCGCCCGGTGCGGCACGACGAGAAGTGCGACAAGTGCGGCATCTGCTGGATATTTTGCCCTGACGCCGCGCTGTTCATGAACGAGGAAGGCTTTTACGAGGTCGACCTCTACCACTGCAAGGGCTGCGGCATCTGCGCCCGCGAGTGCGGCAAGGAAGCGATAATCATGGTCGAGGAGGGCGAGTAGATGGGCAAGAGGATAGGCCTCGAGGTCTCGCTGGCCATCTCCGAGGCGGTCAAGCTCGCCCGCGTCGACGCGGTCGCCGCTTACCCGATAACGCCGCAGACGCACATAGTGGAAGAGCTCGCGCAGATGGTCGCCGACGGCGACCTCGACGCCAGGTACATAATGGTCGAGTCCGAGCACTCCGCCATGAGCGCCTGCTGCGGCACCGCGGCCGTCGGCGCACGCACGTTCACCGCCACCGCCAGCCAGGGCCTTGCGCTCATGCACGAGATGCTGTTCATAGCCTCGGGGCTGAGGCTCCCGATAGTAATGGCTATAGCCAACCGCGCGCTCTCCGCCCCTCTCTCGATCTGGGGTGACCAGAGCGACGTTATGGCCGAGCGCGACATCGGTTGGGTGCAGATGTTCGCCGAGACCGGGCAGGAGGCTTTCGACCTCACGCTTTGTTGCTTCAAGATAGCCGAGGACTCCCGGGTCCTGCTGCCGACGATCATCAACATCGACGGCTTCACGCTCTCGCACGTCGTCGAGCCGCTGGAGATGGAGAGCCAACAAGACGTCGACGACTGGCTGCCGACGTACGTGCCCCAGGTTATCCTCGACCCGGCCAAGCCGGTGACGATCGGCCCCGTCGGGTTCCCCGAGATCTACACCGAGATCAGGAAGCAGCAGGACATGGCGCTCATCGAGTCCTATGGCGTGGTGCTGGAGGTCTGGGACAGCTTCGAGAAGAAGTTCGGGCGCGCCTATAAGCCGGTCGAGACCTACAGGGCCGAGGACGCCGAGATAATCATCAACCTCATCGGCGCCATCGCCGGCACCGCGCGCATCGCGGTCGACCGCATGCGCGAGGAGGGCAAGGTGGGCCTGGTGCGCACCCGCCTGTGGCGGCCTTACCCCTTCGAGGAGATGCGCAAGGCGCTGGGCGGCGCGAAGGCGGTCGCGGTGGTCGACAGGGCGCTCTCGTTCGGCGGGCCGGGCGGGCCGATCGCTAGCGAGCTTCGCTCCTGCCTGTATCCGCTGGAGAATAAGCCGGTGGTGGCGAGCTTCATCGCGGGGCTGGGCGGACGGGACGTCAGCATCGAAGATTTCTACACCATCGTCGCCGAGACCGAGAAGGTCCTCGAGACCGGTTACACCGACGAGTACAAGATGATCGGAGTGAGAGAGTAGATGGCCGAGAAGAGCACCGATTTCATACCGCGGCTGCTGCCGCCCCGCGAGTTGCTGGCGGAGGGCCATCGCGGGTGCCAGGGCTGCGGCGAGGCGCTGGCGCTGCGACAGGTGATGAAGGTGGCCGGGCCCAACACCATAGTGTGCAGCGCGACCGGCTGCATGGAGATCATCACCAGCCCCTACCCCGAGACGGCCTGGCGCGTGCCCTGGATCCACGTGGCGTTCGAGAACGCGGCGGCCGTGGCCTCGGGCGTGGAGGCGGGCATCAAGATACTGCAGAAGAAGGGGCGCTATCCCGAAGGCAAGGTCAACGTCATCGCCATCGGCGGGGACGGGGGCACCGCGGACATCGGCCTGCAGGCGCTGTCCGGCGCGCTCGAGCGGCGCCACAACTTCACCTACGTCTGCACCGACAACGAGGCGTATATGAACACCGGCATCCAGCGCTCGTCGGCCACGCCCTGGGGCGCCAGCACCACCACCAGCCCCAGCGGCAAGGAGTCGATAGGGCAGAGTGTTCCCAAGAAGAATCTGCCCAAGATCGTGGCGGCTCACGACATCCCCTACCTGGCGACGGCATGCCCCAGCTACCCGCTCGACCTGATGAACAAGACGCGCAAGGCGCTCGAAATCGAGGGGCCCACCTACCTGCACGTCCTGTCGCCGTGCCCCACCGGCTGGAGGCACGCGATCGATATGGCCATCGAGATGGGTCGCCTGGCGGTCGAGACCGGGGTGTTCCCCCTCTACGAGATTGTGAACGGAAGGCTGAAGCTCGACATGGTGATGGAGAAACGCAAGCCGGTCATCGACTACCTCAAGCCGCAGGGGCGCTTCCGCCACCTGAAGGCTGAGCAGATAGAAGAGATACAGAAGGACGTCGACTCCTACTACGAGGAGCTCGTCTACCGGGCCGAGTGCGACGCGAAAGCGCCCGGGCCCCAGGCCGAGGAATGGTAACCGCGCAAAGATGGTGCCCGGCACCTTTTTTGCGTTTTTGACAAGGAGACACGCCGGATGGCTGAGAAAGGCTCGGTCCTCATAATAGGAGGAGGAATAGGCGGGATACAGGCCGCGCTCGACCTAGCTGAGTCGGGCATGCGCGCGTACCTGCTCGAGAGCGGGCCGGCTATCGGCGGCGTCATGGCGCAGCTGGACAAGACGTTCCCGACCAACGACTGCTCGATGTGCATCCTCTCCCCCAAGCTGGTGGAGGCCGGGCAGCACCCCAACATAGAGATAATCTCCTACGCCGAGCTCGATTCGATCACGGGCGGGCCCGGCGACTTTAAGGTCACCTACAGGCAGAAGCCGAGGTACATCGACACCGAGGCATGCACCGGCTGCGGCGCCTGCAGCGAGGTCTGCGTGCTGGCCGGGCGAATCCCGGACGAGTTCAACGCCGGCCTGGCAAAGCGCAGCGCCTGCTACGTCCCGTTCGCGCAGGCCGTGCCGCGAGTGGCGCTCATCGACCCCGGGCAGTGCCTAAAGCTCACCAAGGGAAAGTGCAAGAGCCCCTGCGTCGAAGCGTGCCAGGCCAAGGCCATCGACTTCGAGATGAAAGAGACCAGCGAGACCCTCGAGGTCGGCTCGGTCATCATCGCCTCCGGCGCCGGCGCCCGCGGCATCGAGGACCTGCGTTCCTACAGGCCCGAGCACCCCAACGTCGTCTCGTCGCTCGAGATCGAGAGGATAATGTGCGCCAGCGGTCCTTCGGGCGGGCGCGTGGTGCGGCCGTCGGACGGCGAGCACGCCAAAAAGATCGCGTTCATCCAGTGCGCCGGTTCGCGCGATGAGAAGTACAACCCGTATTGCTCCAGCGTCTGCTGCACCTACGCGGTCAAGGAAGCCACGGTTATCAAGGAGCACGACCCCGACATCGACTGCCACATCTTCCATATAGACATGCGCACCTTCGGCAAGGGGTTCGAGCAGTTCAAGAACCGCGCGGCCGACGAGTACGGCGTCAAGTTCACGCGCTTCAAGGTCCCCGCCGTCGACGTAGTCGACCACAATACGCTCGCGATACGCTACCTCGATTCTCATGGCAACTGGCAACTCGAGGAGTTCGACCTGGTGGTGCTCTCGGTGGGTCTGAACCCCAAGCCGCTGGAGGCGCTCACGGCCGCCGGCGTCGAGCTCGACGAGTACGGCTTCGTGAGCAACAAGCCTACGGCCCCGCTGGACACTTCCGCGGCGGGCATCTTCGCCTGCGGTTCCGCCGGTGGCCCCAAGGACATCCCCGAGACGGTCGCCCAGGCGTCGGGCGCGGCGGCGAAGGCCGGCGCGCTGCTTGCCGGCGCGAGAGGGACTCAAGTCTCCAAGAAAGAATACCCGCCCGAGATCGAGCTGGACGGGAGCGAGCCGCGGGTAGGCGTTTTCGTCTGCTCCTGCGGCAAGAACATCGGCGGCGTGGTCGACGTCGACGCCGTCAAGGGTTACGCCGAGGAGCTTCCCGGCGTGGCCTACGCCGAGACAAACATGTACACCTGCTCCGGCGAGTCCTGCGACCGCATCAAGGAGGCCATCAAGAGCCACGACCTCAACCGCGTCGTGGTGGCGGCCTGCACCCCGCGGACGCACGAGCCGCTCTTCCGCGAGACCATCCGCGAGGCAGGGCTCAACCGGTACCTCTTCGATCTCGCCAACATCCGCGACCAGTGCTCCTGGGTCCACTCGGGCGAGCCCGAGAAGGCCACCGCCAAGGCGAAGGACCTGGTGCGCATGTCGGTGGCGCGCGCGAGGCTGCTCGAGCCGCTGCCGCAGATGCCTGTGGCGGTCACACCGGCCGCGCTGGTGCTGGGCGGAGGCCCGGCCGGGATGGCCGCGGCGCTGGAGCTCGGGCGCGCCGGATACCAGACCTACCTCGTCGAGAAGGAGAAGACGCTCGGCGGCGGCATCCGCGAGATCCCCGACATCCCCGGCAGCGTTGAGCTCAAGAGCATGATGGCCGACTTCGAGTCCATGAAGAGGGAGCTCGAGGAAGCCGGGCCGGTCGAGATCATAACCGACGCGAAGCTGGTGGGCTTCTCCGGCTACATAGGAAACTTCAAGGCTCATCTCGACGTGGCGGGCTCCAACCGCGAGATTGACGCCGGCGCGGTCATCGTCGCCACCGGCGGCAAAGAGCACGTCCCCACGTCGTACCTCTTCGGAAAGAGCGACAGGGTCACTACCCAGACGCGTTTCGAGGCCGCCCTGGCAAAGGGCATCAAGGCCGACTCCGTGGTCATGATCCAGTGCGTCGAGTCGCGCGAGCCGGAGCGCCCTTACTGCAGCCGCGTGTGCTGCACCTCCGCGCTCAACAACGCGCTCGCGACCAAGGGAGCGAGCCCCGGCACCGAGGTGTACATCCTCTACCGGGACATCATGGCCTACGGCCTCGCCGAGGAGAGGCTCTACCGGCTGGCCAGAGAGATGGGCGTCAAGTTCATCCGCTTCGACGTGGACGACAAGCCTGAGGTCACCGAGTCGAAGGAAGGCCTGACGGTGAAGGTCCGCACGCCGGACCTGCCCGACGAGCTCGAGATCCCGGCTGACTACCTGGTGCTGTCGGCCCCCGTCGTCGCCGAGGAGTCCAGCCGCGAGATCGCCGAGATGCTGAAGGTCCCGGTCGACGAGTACGGGTTCTTCCTGGAGGCGCACGTGAAGCTGCGCCCGGTGGACTTCGCCACCGCGGGCATCTTCGTCGCCGGCATGTGCCACTACCCCAAGCTCATCGACGAGGCGATCAGCCAGGGAGCCGCCGCGGCCGGCCGCGCCGCGACCATCCTCTCCAAGGAGCAGGTCATGTCAGAGGGAGCGGTCGCCTCGGTCGAGCCGAGGTTCTGCCGCGGCTGCGGCGAGTGCGAGGAGGCCTGCGAGTTCAGCGCGATAGCGGTCTCCGAGGACGGCGACGGGAAATTCGTGGCGCGCGTCAACGATGCGCTCTGCGTAGGCTGCGGCATGTGCGCCGTAGCGTGCTGGAGCAACGCCGTCACCATGAAGAACTTCACCGACCAGCAGATAGAAGCGATGATCTCCGCGGTGCGCGCGCCCGCGCCCGCGAAAAAGAAAGCGACCAGCAGGAGCAAGTGATTTGGCAGAGCCTGAGATAGTAGCATTCGTGTGCAACTGGTGCGCCTATGCCGGCGCGGACTACGCCGGCGTCTCCCGTATACAGTACCCGCCCAACGTGCGCCTGGTGCGCGTGATGTGCTCGGGGCGCGTCGAGCCTTCGTTCATACTGAAGGCCTTCGAGGAAGGCGCGGACGGCGTCCTGGTCGGCGGCTGCCACGAGGCCGACTGCCATTACATCAGCGGCAACCTCAAGGCGCGCGCCCGCGTCGAGAACACCAAGAAGCTCCTCGACCTGCTGGGGCTGGGCTCGGAGCGTCTGCGCCTCAAGTGGGTCAACGCCAACGAGGGCGAGGTGTTCGCGAACGAGATCACCGATTTCACCGCGGCGCTCAAGAAGCTCGGAGCGAACCCGCTCAAGAAGATGAAGAAAGCCGCGCCCGCCAAGGTTCCCGACACCGACGCGATCATGAAAGATACCGACGCCTACCTCTGCGTGGAGTGCGGAAAGTGCACGGCGTCCTGCCCTGTGGCGCGACGCGACGTCGAGTTCTCCCCGCGGGCGACTGTCGAGCAGTCCCTGGAGAAGATGCACAGCCAGCTGGAGACCAGCCAGCAGTTGTGGGACTGCCTCACCTGCGGCACCTGCGAGGAGCGCTGCCCCTACAACGTGAAGTTCTCGCAGTTCATCAAGGACTCACGGGTCGAGGCGCTCGGCCTCGGGCTCGACGGCTGTCCCACCCAGTCGGGCCAGATGTACTCGTGGATGAGGATGATGGCCTCCGGCGACCTCCCCCAGGACCGCAAGGCCTGGACTGAGGGGCTCAAGACCAAGGCGAAGTCGACCGCCAGGAACGACCTGATGTTCTTTGCAGGCTGCCTTCCCCACTTTGATATCTCTCACAGCCACGTCTCGCCGGGCTCGCTCGATATCGCGCGCAACTCGGTCGCGATACTCAACGCTATCGGCATCACGCCGGTGGTCCTGGCGGACGAGCGCTGCTGCGGGCACGACCTTCTCTTCGCCGGCGACCCGGTGCGCTTCGAGGCCCTGGCGAAGAAGAACGCCGAGGCGTTCAAGGCGGCGGGCGTCAAGAAAATAGTCATCTCCTGTCCCGAGGGCTACCAGACCTTCGCGCAGGAATACCCCAAGGTGGTCAAGGGCTGGGACGTCGAGGTGGTCCACATCTCCGAGTTGCTGGCCGAGCGAATCGACGCGGGCAAGCTGACGTTCGACAAAGAAGTAAACGCCAGGGTGACCTACCAGGACCCCTGCAGGCTGGGCCGCTACATGGGAGTCTACGCGGCGCCCAGGAAGGTGCTCTCCGCCATACCGGGCGTCGAGCTGGTGGAGATGGAGCACAACGCCGCCGACGCGATATGCTGCGGTGTGAGCTCCTGGGTGTCCTGCGGCGCTACGGCCAAGAGCATACAGATGGCGCGGCTGGCGGAGGCCAGGGCCACCGACGCCGACATCCTGGTGACCGCCTGCCCCAAGTGCCAGATCCATTTCAAGTGCGCGCTCTCCGGCAAGGTGCCCGTCGATCGCGAGACGGTCGACATACCGATCGAAGACCTCACGTCACTGGTAGCCAGAGCGCTCGGCATCGTCGAAGGCGAGCCGGCCAAATCAAAAAGCAGGAGCAAGGCTTAATGTCTGAATCAGTTCTGATCATCGGCGGAGGCGTCTGCGGCATCCAGGCCGCGCTGGACCTCGTCGACAAAGGCATGCACGTCTACATGGTCGAGAAGGAGCCGTCCATCGGCGGCCGCATGGCGCTGCTGGACAAGGTGTTCCCCACCAACGACTGCTCCATCTGTATACTGGCGCCCAAGATGATCACCTGCTTCAACCACCCCAACGTGGACGTCATCACCTGCGCGGAGGTGGAGGGGCTGACCGGCAAGGCGGGTGCCTTCAAGGTGAAGGTGCACAAGAACGCCCGCTACGTCGACGAGGACAAGTGCACCGGCTGCGACGCCTGCACCCAGGCATGCGCGCTGGCCGGAAAGATCCCCGACGAGTGGAACCAGAACTTCTCGACCCGGGGCGCCGCATACATTCCTTTCATGCAGGCGGTCCCGCGCGTAGCCATCATCGACAAGGAGCGCTGTCTGCTGCTGTCGCGGGGCAAGTGCAAGAGCCAGTGCGTCGAGGCGTGCCAGCGCGGCGCGATCGACTTCAAGCAGAAGGATGATACGGTGACGCTCGACGTCGGCGCGGTCATCGTCGCTACCGGCCTCGACATGTACGACCCGACTCCGGTCACGGAGTACGGCTACGGCAGGTTCGACAACGTCATCCACTCCATGGAGTACGAGCGGCTCATCAACGCGAGCGGCCCGACCGGCGGTCACCTCAAGAGGCGCTCGGACGGCGAACGTCCCAAGCGGATCGCCTACATCCAGTGCGTCGGCGCGCGCGACGTTCGCAGTGGACACCCTTACTGTTGCAGCGTCTGTTGCATGTACGCGACAAAAGATTCGATGCTCGCTTACATGCATCATGACGACACGGAGAACATCATCTTCTATACTGATCTAAGAGCATTTGGCAGGGGATTCGACGAATACATTAAAAGAGGTGCGGACGAGTACGGTATAACATACGTGAGAGCTCGTCCCGGAGAGGTAACGGAGGACCCTGAGACGAAGAACCTGTATGTCTGGTATGACGACACGGAGAGCGGTGGCGTCAAGAGCATGGAAGTCGACATGGTAGTGCTCTCGACTGCTTTCGTCCCGCCTCCCGGGATCCGCGCGCTGGGCAAAGCGCTCGGCGTCAAGATGGACGAGTACGATTTCTTCAAGGCGTCCGATGACCTGCTGGCACCGATGGACACGAGCGTTCCGGGCATCTATATCGCGGGGGCGTGCACGAGACCGATGGACGTCACCGACGCGGTGACGCAAGGTGGCGGCGCGGCCGACCGCGCGGCGCAAGCGATCAATGACTTCGTCGGAAAGACCTCGGCAAAGGCCGGGTCTGTGAGATAGGAGGTAGGAGATGGCAGCGAAGAAGCCCGCGAAGAAGAAGGCTGCGGCCAAGAAGAGGCCGGCAGCGAAGAAGAGGCCGGCAGCGAAGAAGAGGCCGGCAGCGA
>DAIQAV010000064.1:0-11398 GCA_036781505.1 Candidatus Anoxymicrobiaceae bacterium
AGCGGGACAAGAAAGCTGTTGTGATATCGATACCCAGGGACACCATGGTCCAGATTCCCGGCCACGGGACCCAGAAGATCAATGCGGCGCATGCGTTCTCCGGGCCCTCTGGTGCTATCGACGCCGTCAAGAACCTGCTGGGCATCGACGTCCATCACTACATCAGCATGCAGTTCACCGGTTTCGAGAAGATTGTGAACGCGCTCGGAGGGATCCCCATCCACCTGAACCAGCCGATAAACGACCCGCATTCAGGGTATTTACCTGCCGGTGACCTCAAGCTCGATGGCTGGCAGGCGCTCGTCCTCGTGCGCAGCAGGAACACGGCGAACGGCGACCTCGACAGGATACAGAGCCAGCACACCTTTATGGAAGCGCTTATGACGAAGGCCGAGTCCATGAAGAGCATCTGGAAGGCGAACCAGCTCGTTAACATCATCGCCTCGAACTGCATGATGGACTACACGGCGGGCCAGTTGATAGACCTGGCCAAGGAACTGCAGGGGTTCAAGCCTGGAAACGTCCAGATGATCACGGTGCCAGGAGACTCGCCGACGATCGACGGCGTCAGCTACTTCGTGCAAAACGCACCGCTACTGGCGCAGATCACGACCGAGGTCAAACAGAACAACTGGCTCTCGCCCGACCTGATGGCCAAGCTCCAGATGCCGAGCAGCTCGCCTGCCGCGGTCCTCAACGCGCCGAACGCCGACGTCATCAGCGTACTGAGCGGCTCCAGCTCCTCGGCCTGGGCGGTTCCTACGGTCGCTCGCGAGCTTACTCTAATGGGCCACCAGAAGGTCTTTCAGGGGCATACGAAACAGCCTCTGGCACGGACAACCATCTATTACAGGAGTGAGGCGCTGGCAAACTGCAAGGCAGTCATCAAGTCGATTCCCGAGCTCTCGGGCGCGCACGTGGTCGAGAGTTCGCAGATACCGGTATCGTACAACTCACCCGTCGTCATCGTGCTTGGCAGCAAGTTTACAACCCCGAGCCTGGTATCCATCTACGGAAGGATCTGCAAGCCCGCATTCGACTTCCAGAATCTGGGCACGGTGGTTAACGCCTATAAATAAGGCGTGGGCTTCCGCGAGGGCTCAGTGCATGTGCTTCACCCCTGAAAGAGGTTTTTCTGTCAAAGCACTGGAGCGATTACCAGGGAAGCCGCGGACTATTACGAGAGGAAGAAGCTTGCGAAGTGAGGAGGGCAGCCCCAGCTCGAAGAGAGCCTGCACTGAAAGGTTCACGCCTGCGGCATTCGTGCTTGCGGTACTGATGGCGCTTTTCCTCGTTGGTGGCTGTGGCCTTCAGACGGGTCAGGCGAACAAGCTGCAGATAGAAGCCAACAAACGCCAGCATGAAGCAGAGGCGGTATTTGCGCGTCTGAAGGCGCTGCCGGGTGACTGGCAGAATATCTTCAGCACTTCGACAGTGAACCCTACACAGGTCGCAGAGGGCCGGCAGCTGATTCAGACCAGGGTTGCCGACATTAGTTCGCTCAGCCTCACGCTTAAGAACTGGGGACAAGACAACTCTGCGATCCTCAAGCTAAACGTCGATCAAAGGCTTAAAAAATATGTGAACCTAAAGGGCGCGGCTATCAAACAGTGGCAGGAATACTTCGAGGCCGATGTGAGACCGCTCGTAAAAGCATACGGTGGCCTGCTTGAGACGATCGCACGCGGAAGTTCCTTGTCTGAACAGGAGAAGGCGGCCGAGCGAATCACGAGTTTGGTCTCGGAATCTCTCACCAAGCTCCAGGACTGCCTCGACGCGCAGCAGAAGGCGCAGCAATACTTGAAGGCAAACACCCTTGGGAAGTAGCATGCCAACTCAGTGCTTCATCGCGTACTGACGTCACCTGTTTACCAGTCTCATATCGCACGTTCTGGGGTGTCGATGCTTGACCAATGACTGACCTCATAGAATTGCGCTGCCTTTTTCCGAGTAGCATTGGTATCATGGCTACGCAGAGCCCACGTAGCTCAGTGGACAGAGCAACTGCCTCCTAAGCAGTAGGCCGTCGGTTCGACTCCGACCGTGGGCTCCAACTTTACCGTTACCCGGCGTGAAAGGACGAGAACAGATGGCCGCGATCGGAGAGGATCCAGGAATATCCAAGGCGCACATGGCCCTGGCGCGGACCTATTCCAGCCCTCTGCTCCTGGGCCGCCCATGTCGGACGTGCTCATCGAGCTGGTGCGTCACATGTACACCGAGGACGAAGCCGACGTCGTCCAGCACATGAGGCCGATGCGCGCGCGGACGGCGGCGAGCCTCGCCAGGGCGTCGGGCAGGCCCCTGCCCGAGGTCGACAGAGCCCTCCACCACCTCGCGCACGAGTTGTTTGTCCTGCTCGCCGTGGGCAGCGGACGGCACGAGCGCTTCAGCCTGATGCCGGTCGTCCCGGGGACGTTCGAGGCTGTCATGATGCGGCCGAACACCGACAGCGTGACCGACTGGCACCGCCGGTTCGCCGAGCTCTACGAGGAGCTCTTCAACACCGGCTACATAACGGATTACCTGCCTGCTAAACACCATCCGGTCCGCTACATCCCGGTGGGAGAGGTGATCGACGCGATCCCCATGGCGCTGCCGTCCGACAGGCTCGAGAACATCCTCGACGGCTTCGACAGCTACGCCATCGCGGTCTGCCAGTGCAAGCTCTCCAAGCAGCTCGTCGGCGAGAGCTGCGGAAAGAAGCTCGACGTCTGCACCGCCTTCGGGGACATCTCCAAGTGGCTGGTCAGCAACGGCAAGGCACGGCAGGCGAGCAAGAAGGACGTCCTCGAGACCAAGGCCGAGGCGGAGTCACAGGGCATGGTCACCTGGATGTTCAACGTCGGGAACAACAGCCGGCTCAACGGGTCGTGCTCCTGCTGCGGCTGCTGCTGCGGGGCGCTGAGGGCCGTCACCCAGTTCAACATGCCGGGGAGCATCGCGCCGCCCCACTTCATGCCCCGTTTCACGACCCAGACGTGCGTCGCGTGCGAGAAGTGCGAGAAAGTCTGTCCAGTGAAGGCGATAGCAGTGATGGGCGAAGGGGACTCAAAGAGAGTCGTCCACATCCCCGAGCGCTGCATCGGCTGCGGGCTTTGCGCGGTGGCCTGCTCCAAGTCATCGATCGTCATGAAAGAGGCGCCGGGCTACAAGCAGCCACTTGCGACGTGGCCGAGGTTCGTGGCGAGCTCGATTCCCGAGCAGGTGAAGATACTCCGGAAAGTCTCCTCGAGCCGCAAGAAGGGTTAGTGCTCCGTCCCTCAGTCGAAGTCCGTGGGAACCCGCTGGACGTTCGCCATCAGCAGGTTGACGGCCTTGATGTACTTCATGATCGTCTGCATGTTGCCCTCGAAGGTGAGCTTCTTGATCATGATCGCCTGCAACGGGTCCTGGCGTCCCTCGACGATATCCTTCCAGACCGCGTAGTCGCCGGCGACGGTCTAGTCGCACGGCTTCAGCTTGTTGGCGTGCACCTCGAGGACTTTGCCGTCCTTCATGTGGGTCCAGAACGGGAGGTCGCCCCGCTTGCCCGCGCTCTCGATCAGGAACTGGATGGTGGCGTCGAAGCCCTTTCCAGCCTTGGGCATCTCTTTGTCGGCGTTGACCGAAGACATGAGAGAATCCGCCCACTCTTCGCTCGCAAAAAGTGCCATGTCGCCTCCCGCTCTCGTCAGCTCAGTACCGACGCAGGTATAACACAATGCCCGAGGCCGTGTAAATCGAGCCGTCAGGGTGCCGAAGCAGCCGGGTTTCAACCTGGCAACGGTGCCCGCGACGCCCCGGTGCATTGATGTCCGCGATTGACCGGGAAAAATGCCGCCGCGTATGATGACTTGTGCGACCCTCGGGTCGGCGTATCCGGCAACCCTGGAGAAACAGGTTGAAGCGAACAACAATTGCAGGGCTTTCACTGGCGATGTCTTTCGCGCTCATGCTCACTGTGCTTGGAGGCGCGACAGCCGCCAGCGTGAGCAGCCGCGGCATGGGGCAGCCGGCCGAGACCGAGACAGGCGGCGGGAAGGGCGAGCCGGTGCGCCCGGGCTCGAAATACGTGCCCGGCCAGGTGCTGGTCAAGTTCAAGCATGGAGCGCCGGCCGGCGACGTCCACTCTCTGGCGATCCGCTCAGGCGGCGTGATGAAGGAGCTTGCGGGCACGGGCGTCATGCAGGTAAGCGTCGGCGCCGAGGGCGTGGCGACGGCCGTCGAACGCCTGCGCGCCTCACCGCTGGTGGAGTACGCCGAGCCCAACTACATCAGGCGGGCGAGCTTCGACCCCGACGATCCCTGGTATGCGGACCACGGCAACGCCCAGTGGAACATGAAGAACCTGCCGGGCGCCGCGGGCATCGATATGCCGGACGCCTGGAACGTGACCACCGGCTCGCCCTCGGTGGTGGTGGCGATCCTGGACACCGGCGTGGCTTACAGGGCGCACGACGGCATCACCGAGGCGCCCGACCTGGGCGCGAACTTTGTCCAGGGCTATGACTTCATAAACAACGACCCCTTCGCCGATGACGACCACGGGCACGGCACGCACGTCTGCGGGACCATCGCGCAAGAGACGAACAACGCGACGGACTGCGCGGGGATAGCTTTCCAGACGACCATAATGCCGGTGAAGGTCCTCGACCACAACGGCTACGGCGACGACGCCCAGCTCATCGAGGGCCTCACCTTCGCCGCCGACCGCGGGGTCGAGGTCATCAACATGAGCCTGGGAGGTCCCGATCCCAGCGCGGCTATCAAGGACGCCTGCGACTACGCTTTCGGCAAGAACGTGGTGGTGGTAGCGGCGGCCGGCAACTCGAGCTCGAGCGCCGTGGAGTATCCGGCGGCTTACTCGAGCTGCGTCGCGGTCGGGGCCACCAACAAGAGCGCGGCGAGGGCCTCCTACTCCAACTACGGCGCGGCGCTGGATATCGCGGCCCCGGGCGGCGACAGCAGCGGACCGATCTACCAGGTAACTTTCAAGCTGCTCGGCCAGCCCACCAGCGGCTTCGCGGTGGTGGGACTCAGCGGGACCTCGATGGCCACGCCCCACGTCAGCGGCGTCACGGCGCTGGTGAGGGCCAGGAACCCGTCCTGGTCGGCGGCCGACGCCAGGGGAGCGGTCACCTCCACCTGCCACGACCTCGGCGCGGCAGGCTGGGACCCGCAGTTCGGATGGGGGTTGCTCGACGCGAACGCGGCCGTTAGGGCCGCCAGGCCTTCGGCGGCCGTACCCGCGCCGGCGGCGATAAGCCCGGCTTTCGCCAGGACGGGCGCCTCGGCGAGCGTCGTCGTGAGCGGCTCGGGCTTTTCCTCCAGCGTGAAGCTGGTGCTCGAGCGCGAGAGCGAGGGGGGCCTGAGCTCCTCGGGCCTGGTCTCCTCAGGCGGCAACAAGATCAGTTGCGCGGTCTCGCTCGCGGGCGCGCAGCCGGGGTTGTGGGACGTGGTAGCCGAGAACTCGACCCTTCGCTCCGGCGCTATCGACGGCGGCTTCTCGGTGGACAACGCCAACAACCAGACCTGGTACCTGGCTGAGGGGTCGACCAACTACGGCTTCGAGGAATACATACTGGTGCAGAACCCCAACTCGGTGGCGGCCAACGTGTCGCTGACCCTGATGTCTCCGGACGGACCGCTGGGCCCGTACCCCTCGACCGTCGCGCCGAACAGCCGCATGACGATCAGGGTCAACGACATCGTGTCGGGCAAGGACGTCTCGGCCAGGGTCACCGCCGACGTCGACATCGTCTGCGAGCGGTCCATGTACTGGGGCAACAAGCTCGAGGGCACCGATTCCATCGGTATCCAGTCCCCGTCCTACACCTGGTACCTCGCCGAAGGCTCGACCGACTACGGCTTCGAGACATTTCTCCTGATCCAGAACCCGAACGCGGCCGCGACGACGGTGTCGGTCACCTACATGACCAAGTCGGGGCCGGTCGGCAAGGCGCCGTTCACGCTCGACGGCAATTCCCGCTTCAGCATAAACGTCGCGGATGACCTGGGCGCCGACGACATGTCGTTCGAGGTGGTCGCGGACAGGAGGGTGATCGCCGAGCGGTCGATGTACTGGGACGGGCGACGGGGCGGGCACGATTCCATCGGCACCACGCTGCCAGCGCAGAGGTGGTTCCTGGCGGAGGGCTCCACCGACTGGGGCTACACGGAGTACGTTCTGCTGGAGAACCCGGGCGACGCGCCGGCGAACGTGACCCTGACCTACATGACCCCGGCCGGCCCGGTGGTGCAGCCGGCGATGGGCATCGCCGCCGGGACCAGGGTGACCGTCCGCGTCAACGACCAGTTGCCGGGTAAGGATGTGTCGGTGCAGGCGGTCGCCGACACAGGCATCGTCGTCGAGCGCTCCATGTACTGGAACAAAGGGACGGGCAAAGGCGGACACAACGAGATAGGGGTGCCGCAGCCCAGGCAGCAGTGCTTCCTCGCCGAGGGCTCGACCGACTGGGGCTTCGACGAGTGGATCCTGGTGCAGAACCCCAACGCGACGCCGGCCAACATCGGCGTCGACTACATGACCGACGCGGGGCCGGTTCCCAGGAACGGCTTCGTGCTGGCGGCCAACAGCAGGGTCAGCATCCACGTGAACGCGGACGTCCCCGGAGTGGACACCTCCGCGCGCGTGTACTCCAACCTCCCGATCATCGCCGAGCGATCGATGTACTGGCACGGCGGCGGAGCGGGCCACGTGTCCACCGGGCTGATGAAATAGCGGCAGAGGAAACGCGCCCCCCGGCTTTGCGCGGATGGCAGGGATTTTGGTAGAAAGAGGGGTCAGGCACTTTTTGCCCATTTTTTCTACTCTTGATGAAAGAAAAGCCGGAAGTGAAAAATAACGCCGAAAAGTGCCTGACCTCTCTTTTCACATTTATGGGCGGCGCCACGCCGCGAGCGTGCAGGCAGGAGAGAACAAAGTGCTATTGAAGATTCCATGGGTGGACCGGAGCAAGTGCAAGCGCGAAAGCGAGTGCAAGGCCGCGGCGGTCTGCAAGCAGAAGGCGTTCGAGGTCCAGGCGCCGTCGGAAGAGGAGCCGGGACTGGCCGGCGACTTCCCGCTGGTCGACCTGGAGCGGTGCAAGCAATGCGGCGAATGCGAGAAAGCGTGCCCCGAGCACGCGGTCAAGATGGTATAGAATACCCAGCGGCTAATCGAGCCTGTGAAGGGGCGGATCGAAGGGGGAACGATGGCAGAAGTGCTTGAGGTGACTGAACAGAACTTTGACTCGGAGATCGCAAAGGCGGGCAAGCCGGCGCTGGTCGACTTCTGGGCTCCGTGGTGCGGTCCCTGCCGCATGATGCACCCGGTGATCGAGGGTGTGGCGACGGAGGTCGGGGACAAAGCCGTGGTAGGCCGCTGCAACGTCGACGAGAACCAGGGGCTCGCCCAGCGTTTCGGCGTAACGGCGATACCTACCATGATAGTCTTCAAGGACGGCGAGCAATCCAGCACCATGATCGGGGTCACTTCCGCCGAGGATATCAAGAAGAAACTGGACATCGGTTGATCGCGGGGCCCCCTTGCTGGAGATAAAGGGATTCATCCCCAATACCATGCTTGATTGGGAGGGGATGCTTGCCTCCACGGTCTTCCTCCCTCGCTGTAACTTCAGGTGCCCGTTCTGCCAGAACGGCGAGCTGGTGCTCCACCCCGAGAGGCTCGAGACCGTCCCGTTCTCTGTCATCTCGGATTACCTGCGGGACCGCTCCGGATGGGTCGACGGCGTGTGCATCACCGGCGGCGAGCCTTGCATGCACGAGGGCCTGCCCGGTCTGTGCGCCGACTTCCGCGCCCGGGGGGTGAAGGTCAAGCTCGACACCAACGGAAGCCTGCCGGAAGTCCTGGAGTCGGTGCTCGCCGAGGGGGTCATCGATTACGTCTCCATGGACATCAAGGCGCCACTGGAGGCGGGACCTTACCGAATAGCCTCGGGGACTGACAAGCCCGACCTGGTCGACCTGGTGCGCCGGAGCATAGACATCCTGCGCTCCTCGGGGATAGAGCACGAGTTCCGCACCACCGTCGTACCGCTCATGCACGGACCCTCGGAGGTGGCCCGCATCGCCGAACAACTGAAGGGCGAAAAAAGGTTCATCCTCCAGCACTTCAGCCCCAGGGACACGCTCGACCCGCGCTTCTCGTCCCTGCGCCCCTTCACCGAGGAGGATATGCAGGCGATGCTGAAGCGGGCTCAGCAGCATGTTCCGGGTGCGACAGTCCGGGGGGCGCCGGCCTCGATCAGCAACCCGTAGCGCAACATGCAACAAATGGGGTCAGACCCTTTGTGTTGCATTCACGAAAGCGGACCGATGAAAGTACTTCCCGAGTGTTACGTCTGCGCGATGCGGCAGGCTCTGTCGGCCTGCAGGCTCGCCAGCGATGACGTTGACTTTCATCACCGGGCGATGTGGGCCGCGGCCGACCACCTTGCGCGCTCGGCGTCCCGCGACATCGCCCCGCCGGAAGCGGGCGAGGGCCTCTACCGGATGATCCGCGAGAGGTCCGGCAACCCCGACCCGTTCGAGGATCAGAAGCGGAAGCAGAACGACGCGGTGATGGAGATCGTTCCGTGGCTGCGCGACACCGTCGCGGCGGCGGACGATCCGCTCTTGATGGCGGTGAGGCTGGCCATCGCCGGGAACGTCGTCGATCCGGGCGCGCAGGCGAGCTTCGACCTCGAGAAGAGCGTGCTCGAGGCGACGCACGGGGAGAGCGACCTCGAGCACTACCCCGCTTTCGCGAGCGCGCTCGACAGAGCTGGTGATGTCCTGCTGGTGGCGGACAACTGCGGCGAGATAGTCTTCGACCGGGTGCTCATCGAGACGATGCTGGAGTCTCGCGAAGGGCTCGCGGTGACCGTGGCGGTGCGAGCCGGGCCGATCATCAACGACGTCACGGAGAAGGAAGCGCGCGATGTCGGCATCGATCTCCTGGCGCGGATCATATCGAGCGGCTCGGAGATGCCCGGCACGGTGCTGGAACGGACCACGGCCGAGTTCAGGGAGGCCTTTGAAGGGGCCGACCTGGTCATATCCAAGGGACAGGGGAACTGGGAGACGCTGGAGGACTGCGAGCGGGAGGCTTTCTTCATGTTCCAGGCTAAGTGCCCGGCGGTCGCCGCGATGAACTCCTGCTCCGAGGGCAGCCTGCTTCTTCTGCGCGGCGCCACGCAATAACGCAAAATTGCAGAAAAGGTGCCTGGCACCAATTTTGCATTTCCGGACTATCGTTTGATGCAGTCGGCCACTACCTCGAGAAGGTCTTTGGTGGGCGAGTACTGCGAGAGGTTCTGCTCGCACCAGGGGCACGAAGTCACGATGAACTCCGCGCCTGTCGAGTCCGCCATCGTCGCGCGCTTGCGCGCGATCTCGCCCGCGAGCTCCGGGAACGCCGTCCAGACGCCTCCCCCGGCGCCGCAGCAGGCGGACAGCTCCCGGCTCCGGTCCATCTCCACCAGTTTCAACCCTTCGATGGATTCGAGCACGCGCCGCGGCTCGTCGTAGATGCCGCATCCGCGGCCGAGGTGACAGGGGTCGTGGTAAGTGACGACAGCAGGCTCCGGCAGACTCAGCGCGAGCCGCCCATCAGCTACGGCTTCGGCGAGCACCTCGGAGATGTGCCTGACCGGGATGTCGAAATCCTCGAAGAGCTCGTGGTAGTCCCGCAGGGCGCTGAGACAGCCGGGGCACGCGACCACGACCTCTCTGGCTCCGGCGGCGCGCAGCGCATCGATGTTCTTGCGAGCGACCTCGAGAGAAAGCTCCCGCTGCCCGGTGCGCGCCAGAGGGCTCCCGCAGCAGAGCTCCTCGTAGGCCATGACCGCGGGGTCGACGCCGCAAGCACGCAGGGCTTCGATCGCGGCCCGGGCCACAGCGGGCGACAGATAGGCGAGCGAGCAACCGGCGAAGAAGACGGTCTCACCTCTGTCCTTGACGTCCAGGCCCCTGGCCCAGCGGCCCCTGACGCGCCGCGGCTGCATCCAGGGATTTCCGTAGTTGCTGATCCCGGAGACCATTGGCACGTGCTCGGGCAAGGGAAGCAGACCCGCGTCGACAGACCGCGCCCTGAGCTCCTCGATCTGCGACGTGGTCTCGATCGACAGCGGGCAGCGCTCGACACACAGCCTGCAGGTGGTGCAGAGCGACAGGCCGCTCTCGACAGCGGACTCGAGCCCGCCGATCCCGGAGACCGCGCAGACCCCTCGGCCGCCCAGCAGCCCCTGCGACCCGTACTCGGGACCCACCAGGTCGTAGGTCGGACACTCCAGCAGGCAGGCGCCGCAACCGATGCAGCGCAGGGACTCTCCCAGGACCTCGTCGCCGATCAGCTCCCAGCGCCCGTTGTCGATCATGACCACGACGATCTCGGAGGGACCGTGGACGCCGTAGTAGAGCTCCTTCTCTATGTCGGCGGTCTTGCTGGGGCCGCCCACCACGCGGATGAACGACGTTATCGGCTGGCCCGTGGCGTAGTAGGTCTCGAGCTCTACCATGTTCACGGCCTCGGCGACGTCGGGGTAGACCTTCTCCGGGCAGGCCAGCACTATGAGCTTGTCGGGGCGCTGGCATACCAGGTCGAGGTTGCCCTCGTTGTGGCACCAGACCAGGGCGCCCTCTTCCGCCGCGATGGCGTTGACGCCGGCCAGCCCGATGCGGGCCTCCTGTATCCGGGGAACGATGTCAGCCAGCACCGCCTCGATGAGGGCCGACGGCTCCGGCTCGACATCCTGACCGAGATACCCAGAGAGGATGTCGGCGATGCGATAGCGGTCGAGGTGCGCGCAGGGGCCGGTCGGATGCACGGTGCGCTCGCCAGCGATCTGGTTGATGCGGTCGCCGATGTCGGTCTCCACCACCTGGACGCCGGCGTCCTTCAGTGACTCCGCCAGCCCGATCTCGCGGGAGAGGTTCGACTTGGATTTCACCAGCAGGCGCTCCGGGCCCATCTCCTCGAGGACGATGGCCACGGCCTCGGCGGCATCGGCCGCCTTGCGCACGCGGAACCTGTTTGTCTCCAGGTGGGACAGGGCGCGGTCGAACAGCTCCCGGTTACCGACGGACTTCTCGCGGACCGAAGCGAGCCTCTCCAACCTCGCCTCGAGGTCGCCCATGCCCCCGGCGTTCTGCTCCTGTTTTGCGATGACGGAGCGGAAAGCGGCGCGCATCGGCTCCAGCCGATCGGCCTGCTCAACCGCTTTTTTTATCCGCTCGCTCAATTCCCGGGACATGAAGCTACTCTAGCACGGGCACAGGTGGGGACAGGTACTTTCCACTTTTTTTCTACTAACTACTGCGTCAAGAACGGGGACAGGTACTTTCGACTTCTTTTTAAACAACACTTCCGCTTGCCGATTGAAAGACTTGAAAAAGAAGTCGAAAGTACCTGTCC
>DAIQAV010000065.1:0-11382 GCA_036781505.1 Candidatus Anoxymicrobiaceae bacterium
AGACCAACCTCAACCGCCAGAACTTCGCCTGCTCGAGCGCGCTCGGGCGATCCAAGGTCGACGTCACCGCGGAGCGGCTGGGCGAGATCAACTGCGACGTCGACGTGATCAGGCACAGGGTCGCGGCCGGAAGGCAGAACCTGCCCGACATGCTCGCCGCGGTCGACGTGGTGATCGACGCGCTGGACAACATCGACGATCGCCTGTCGCTGCAGAGAGCGTGTGCCGACGCCGGTGTGGTCATGGTGCACGGGGCTATCGCCGGCACCGCGCTGCAGGTCGCGACCATCTACCCAGGGGAGGCGGGCCTGGAAGGCATGCTGCCCCCAACGGACGGTGAGGGCAAGGCGCAGGGGGTCGAAGTGGAGACCGGCAACCCGGCGACCACGCCGGTACTCGCGGCCGTCATCCAGGTCCAGGAGGCGGTCAAGGTGCTCGTGGGGACGGGCACTACCCTGAGGGGAAAGATGCTCTACCTGGACCTGGAGGATTGGACCTTCGAGTTCATCGAGCTCTAGTGCGGGCGCCGGCATGAGTCTCGGCGAGCGGCCCCGGATCGATAGGACATTCATACCTGGCGCGGCCCTCGATCGACACGACTTCCGCAAGGCGGCCCTGTGGCTCGATAGTCCCGAAGTAGCCGAGGCTACCGCACGCGACGAACAGCGCCAGCGTCCCCGCGAGGCCGCAGGCGAGAGCCGCCCAGGTCCAGCCGCCGCCTGAGCCGAGCGCCGCCACCGATAATGTCACCATCACTGCGCTTACCTTCGATATCGTCTTCATGGCTGCATCGTACCAGCCGGGTGTGACAGCTCGGGCGGGCGTCCTCGGCCCCGATCCTTGACACAGCGCTTGCCTTGCTATACTCTGTATTTGCTTGGATTGCTGCCACGCAGGTACCGCATCTCGACGACCCCTCTCTCACGAGGAAACAATGGGAATCTTTGCCACACTCAAGTCGCGCCCCGGGCTCAACAGAGCGGCCGGCATCGTTCTCGCGATCGTCGCCGGCCTCATGTTGCTGGGCTACGCCGCGCGGATAGCAAAGGGGGACCGCGGTGGCGGGCTGGTCGCGGTGCCGACCGCGAGGGGTGACATCGCCATGGGCGCGACGATAGCGCGCGAGATGCTCTCGAGCGCCTCAATCCCCTCCGGCTACGTGGTGCCCGGCACGCTACGCAAGGTCGACGAGATCACAGGATCGCGAGCCATAAGGTTCATCGGAAAGGGCGAGCCGATAACCGCTTCTTCCATCGCCGGGGGGAAAGGAGCCGGCACGCTCGCATCGCGCATACCCCCCGACCTCCGAGCGTACTCGGTCGAGGTGACCGGTGGCAGCGGCGGCTCGCAGGACCTTCGTCCCGGCGACAGGGTGGACGTGCTCTCGACCTCCGGCGAGCCTCCATCGACGGCCACGCTGCTCACCGGCAGGCTCATCCTCAGCACCGGCGGGCCCGCGGGCTCGCAGAGCGACGAGGGCGGCTCCTCCGCGTCGGGATCGCTCACGCTGCTGGTGTCACCAAAGGAGGCGGAGCTTCTGGCGCAGGCTTCGTCATCGGGGGAGATATCGGTGTCGCTGTGCCCGCTGCCTGATGAGAATCAAGGGCAGGGCGCAAAGTGATGCGGCACCGCTAGGTGAAGGAGTTGACCATGCGGCCGAGATTGTCGAAGTTGAAGGCCGGCCTGGCTATACGTCCATATATGGAGACTATGCTGGGCGTGGTGAATCCCTGGCCCAGCACCACCACCACCGGCGAGTTGTACGCGGCGGGTATCTCCTCGTTCTGCACCACGTCCGCGTTGGCGAACTCGGGCACCGACTTCCTGACGTTGTCGAAGATGTCCTTGGCCTCGCGACGGTAGTAGATCGTCGTCTTGGCCAGGGGCTGCTTTGAAGACCCTTCAAACACTTTCCCGTGTCCCATCAGGCGCAGCTCCTGCGCCACCGTCGGCACCGCCCAGGCCGAGGTCTTCATGCCGCTCAGCACGCTGATCACATCTGAGTTCGGCGCGTTGAGCTGCTCGACCCTGTTGGTCTCAGGCGACTGCAGGTTGGCGATGGTCTGCGGCGACAGGCTCGTGTTCGTCTTGATCTCCGTTGATACCTCAGCCAGGCCCGTCAAGTCCGGCACAAAATAGCTCACGCTGTTTATGTACTTCGAGTCCCCGGGCACGGTCACGAACTGCGCGTTGGCTATGTTGAAGCCTCGCAGCTCGTCGGCCAGGCTCATCAGCTGGCCGGAGGAGTAGTCCATCTTGCAGTTGGACGCGACTATGTCCACCAGCTGCTTCGCCTTCCAGACGCTCTTCATCGTCTCCGCCTTGGCCATCAGGGCCTTGATGAACGCCTGCTGGCTCTTGATGCGGTCAACGTCGCCATTGGGGAGCTTGCGGCTCCTTACCACGACGAGCGCCTGCCATCCGTCGAGGTTCAGGTCTCCCGCCGGCAGGTAACCGGCGTGGGGGTCGTTAATGGGCTGGTTGAGGTGGATGGGCACGCCGCCCACCGCGTTGACTATCTTCTCGAACCCGGTGAACTGCATGCTTATATAGTGGTGCACGTCCAACCCCGTCAGGCTCTTTACCGCATCGATCGCGCCGGACGGTCCCCCGAACGCGTGTGCCGCGTTTATCTTCTGCGTGCCGTGGCCCGGCAGCTCGATCTTGGTGTCCCTGGGGATGGAGATCACCACTGCCTTCTTGTCGCGCTCCTGCAGGCAGACCAGCATCATGACGTCGCTGCGGCACCAGCCGCCCTCGCCCTTGTTGCTGCCGGCGTCGCTGCCCATCACCAGCGTGTTCACGCTCTGATTGGGATCGGTCGATAGGGTGGTCAGGGCTTTCTGGACCTTCTTCTGCTCTTTGGGCTCAGCCTTCCAGGTGCTCTCTTTGAAGGAGAGATAGATCTTGGCGCTCAGCTTGGCGATCGGTTTCGCGTAGAAGCCCAGCGCGCCTCCCAGCGCGATGCCGATCACGAAGAAGATGATGAACCAGTAGCTGTTGAAGGGGTTGCGTGAGCGCGGCCCCTTAGCCTTGGCGTTGGCTTTCTTGCACAAGTCCCTCCTGCGCCGTCTGGCCTCCCAGTATGAAATCTTCTGACCCGAGTGCTTTCCCATCTCACCTTCCACCGTACAACCCTAAAGGCAACCTACATATTAATTCGATATGCTCCCGTCAGGCAACTTCCTTCGCGCCTGCGAACTTTGTCGACTGTCGTCTGCCAATGCCTCGTCATCCACTCAAGGCAGAATACGCTCAGGGTCCCAAAAGAAGGACGCCACGCGTTATTCGGCGTCAAGGAATACAGACGCGCAGGCAGGTCCAATTGTTCTGCTGAAAGTCACAATAATCACAAAAGACTCAACCGTTATACCTTCCATAAAAAAAATTCAAAAAAAAATATAGCCAATATAAACCACTCCAACAACTCTAATTTATCCTTTTAACAAGGCATTTTCGGCAATCCATACACCGTCCGGGGCCGAAAAATAGCCGAGAAATCTCCAAAAAAGCCTCTTGCCCGGCTGTATCTTGTGTGTTACCATTCCGACGACATCAATATGTAGTAGTGAGCCACTAGGGCACCGAGGGGGCGGGCATTGGAAATATTATTGCTACTGCTGCTGGTGCTCAGTGCGGGACTTCTGTTCCTTCCGGAGTTCCTCAAGGAGCGTGTGCTCGACTCTCCCGTAAACACAGTCACCGACTTCAGGCGTGGCATGGCCGCACTGGCTGTAAGCACCCACAACTACGGACGCGGCCACTACGCATACTCATCGGGCGACCCCGAACCGTACGTCAGGCGAAGTCATTACACGGAACATGTGGATGATCACTCGGAAGACTTCATCCCCTATCCGAGCCACAGGGCCAGGACTGAGATGGTGACGAGGCGCAACAGAGTGCTCGCGCTTCTGCTGGTAGTCGTCCTGGGGACCGGGATACTGGCACTGATCCCGAAGCTCAAGTGGATAATCCCACTGCACATAATCCTGCTGGTGGCGCTTGCCGCTTACATCGCGCTCGCGATACTGATGCCGCACGCGGAGAGGCGTCACTAGCCTAGGCCTGGACCTTGACCTCAAACTCTATCTTGCCCTCCCGCGCATCGACCTCGACCACGTCCCCTTCGCTCACATCGCCGTTCAGTATCTTCAACGCGAGCGCGTCCTGAATCTCCCGCTGGATGACCCTCTTCAAGGGCCTGGCGCCATAGAAGGGGTCGAAGCCCTCTTCGGCGAGGAGGTCTTTGGCTCTGTCCGTCAGTGATATCTCTATCTTCCTGTCCGCCAGGCGCCTGTCCAGCAGATGGACCTGGATGTCCACGATCGTCCTGATATCCTCGATGCTCAGCGGGTTGAAGACCAGTATCTCGTCGACCCTGTTGAGGAACTCGGGGCGGAAGCGCCGTCGCAGCTCTTCCATCACCAGCAGCGATGCCTCCTCACGGTCGATACCGGTGGCCAGGTTGAGGGACTGGCTGCCGATGTTGGAGGTCATGATGACCACCGCGTTCTTGAAGTCGACGGTGCGGCCGTGGCCGTCGGTCAGCCGGCCCTCGTCCAGTATCTGAAGCAGTATGTTGAAGACGTCCTCGTGCGCCTTTTCGATCTCGTCGAGCAGGATGACGGTGTAAGGCCTTCGTCGCACTGCCTCGGTAAGCTGGCCGCCCTCCTCGTAGCCGACGTATCCGGGCGGCGCGCCGATGAGCCTCGACACCGTGTGCTTCTCCATGTACTCGCTCATGTCCAGCCTGACCATCGCCCGCTCGTCGTCAAAGAGGAACTCGGCGAGCGAGCGTGCGAGCTCGGTCTTCCCCACGCCGGTGGGGCCGAGGAATATGAACGACCCGATCGGCCTGTGGGGGTCCTGCAGACCCGCGCGGGCCCTCCTGATGGCGTTCGACACGGCCACTATCGCCGGCTCCTGGCCGACCACCCTCTCGCGCAGGCGGTCCTCCATCTTGATAAGCTTCTCGACCTCGCCCTCCATCAGGCGGGTTACCGGGATGCCTGTCCACTTTGCCACGACCTCCGCGACGTCCTCCTCGTCGACCTCTTCCTTGAGCATCTTGCGGTCCTTCTGGAGCTCGGCCAGTCGCGCGTTCTCTTCGGCGAGCTCGCTTGTCGCCTGGATCAGCGTCCCGTAGCGTATCTCCGCCGCCTTGGTCAGGTCGCCGGCGCGCTCCGCGTTCTGCTCTCCCTGCTTGAGCGCCTCGATCCGCTCGCCCAGCTCCCGCAGATGTGAGATGGCCTCCTTCTCGTTCTGCCAGTGCGCGAGCAGCTCCTCGTTCTCTTCTTTCAGGTTCGCGAGATCCTGCTCGAGCCGCTCCAGCCGCTCGGTGCTCGCCTTGTCTGTCTCTTTTTTAAGCGCCTCGCGTTCTATCTCAAGCTGCCGCATCCTGCGCTCGACTTCGTCGACTTCGGTGGGCATGCTATCGATCTCGATACGCAGCCGGCTCGCCGCCTCGTCGATGAGGTCTATCGCTTTGTCGGGAAGGAATCGATCGGTGATGTAGCGGTCGGAGAGGATGGCGGCCGCCACCAGCGCGGAGTCTTGGACGCGCACTCCGTGATGCACCTCGTAGCGCTCCTTCAGGCCGCGCAGTATGGAGACGGTGTCCTCGACCGACGGCTCCTGCACCAGGATGGGCTGGAACCTGCGCTCGAGGGCGGCGTCTTTCTCGATGTGCTTGCGGTACTCGTCGAGGGTCGTGGCGCCGATGGCGTGCAGCTCGCCGCGCGCCAGTGCCGGCTTGAGCATGTTGGAGGCGTCCACCGCCCCCTCCGCGGCGCCTGCGCCTACGATAGTGTGCAGCTCGTCGATGAACAGTATGACCTCGCCCGCCGCCTGGTCGATCTCCTTGAGCACCGCCTTGAGCCTGTCCTCGAACTCGCCCCGGTACTTCGAGCCCGCCACCAGCGAGCCGATGTCGAGCGCCAGCAGCCTCCGCCCCTTGAGACCCTCGGGCACGTCGCCGTCGACGATGCGCCGGGCAAGCCCCTCGGCGATGGCCGTCTTGCCCACGCCGGGCTCGCCGATGAGGACCGGGTTGTTCTTGGTCCGGCGCGACAGGACCTGGATCACGCGGCGTATCTCGTCGTCGCGACCGATGACCGGGTCCAGCTTTCCCTTGCGCGCCTCGGCGGTCAGGTCGCGCGCGAACCGCTCGAGCGCCTGATACTTCTCCTCGGGGCTCTGGTCGGTGACGCGCTGCGAGCCCCTGATGTCGGCGAGCGCCTTGAGCAGGTCATCCGTAGTGACCCCGTGTTCCGCCAGGAGCTGGGCGGCCCTTCCTCCTCTGGCGATGATCGCCAGCAGCAGGTGCTCGGTGCTGACGAATTCGTCTTTGAAGTTCTGCGCGATCGTCTGCGCCTCGTCCAGCACGCCGTCCAGCGCGGGCGAGATGAACTGCCTCTGCGAGCCGCTGACCCTCGGGCGTGATGCAACCTCGCTTCTGATTGCTTCCTCGAGCGCCTCCGGCCGCGCTCCCAGCCTCTGCAATAACGGGATCACCACCCCGTCCCGCTGCGTCACCAGCGCGAGCAGCAGGTGCTCGACGTCGACCTCCTGCTGCTCGAGCGAGGCCGCCAGGGACTGGGCCTGCCCCACCGCCTCCTGCGCCTTGACGGTCAATCTTTCCGGGTCCACCATCCGCCACCACCTCCATCAGAGAGGCGAACAAGCTCAGAATATATAGATGACGTCTTCATTTCCGCTGATCGGGGACGTTCCTGCCAGATCAGTATCGATGCGATTCCGCAAAGCCGTCAAGGCTCGCATCCATTACAATTGGCCTGAGCGAAACATACGATAGTGAGAAGGGCCCGGATGGGAAACGGTGACCTCACAGGGCAGATGGGCGACGTAAAGCAGGAGTTCGGCGTCCTCATCCGCAATAAAAACTTCATGCGCCTGTTCTGGGGTCAGCTCGTCTCCTGCACTGGGGACTGGCTGGCCACCTTCGCGCTGATGTCGCTCGTCTGGAGGATGACCGGCTCCTACCTCGCGGTCGGGGGCATGCTCGCTTTCCGCATCGTCCCCGCGCTATTCAGCGGACCGCTCGCCGCCTTTGTGACCGACAGGCTGGACCGCAAGCGGCTGATGATAGGCTGCGACATCTCCCGCGGGATGATCATCCTGGCGGCGCCTTTCATCACTCACCTGTGGGGTGTGTACGTCCTGCTGTTCTTTCTGGAGGGCCTGTCGATAGTCTGGCTCGCCGCCAGAGACGCGAGCATACCCAACCTGGTCGAGCCGGACCAGCTCACGATGGCCAACTCGCTGGCGATGATGACCACCTATGGTGTGATCCCGCTCGCGGCGGTGCTCTTCTCCTTCGTGACGATCCCGTCTCCGTTCACCCGCCTGTTCGTGAACGGCGGCTTCCTGGCGAACCACCCCACGACCATCGCGTTCCTGCTGGACTCGTTGAGCTTCTTCGCGGCCGTGACCATCTACGTTCGGATGCGCCTGAGCTCCCCTCGCGACCGGATTGAGGCCGACGAGGAGCAAGCGAGCTTCTTCGAGTCGATCACCTTCGCGCTTCGCCACCCGTTCGCGAGATCGCTGATGCTCGGCGCGGCGGTGGGGTGCATCGGAGGCGGCAGCCTGTACGCCGTGGGCCTCGGATACGTGAAAGAGGTCCTCGGCGCCAGGAGCGACATGGCGTTCGGGTTCCTCATGGCGCTGTTCGGGATCGGGATAATAGCCGGGATGGTCGCGCTGCAGGTGCTGGTGAAGCGCGAAGAAAAACCGTGGATGCTGCGAATGGCGCTCCTCACTGCCGGCGGCATCATGATCAGCATGTCCATCATCCAGTGGCTTCCTCTGGTTTATCTCCTGGCCGCCTTCTTCGGTGCCGCTTTCGGCATACTGTTCCTGGTCGCGATAACGATGGTGCAGGAGAGCATCGACGACCGTGACCGGGGCAAGGCGTTCGCGGCCTTTCACGCCGTGTCGCGCATCTTCCTGGTCGTCGGCGCCGGCGTGTCCAGCGCGATAGCTACGCTGGTGGGGACGAAGACGATACACGTGTTAGGGCTCACCTACGTGGTGCACGGGGTGTCGATCGCCTTGCTCGTCTCGGGAGTCCTGATCGCGGCCGTGTCCGTCGTGCCGCTGGGAGAGAAGAAGGCGCGTTACCGGGAGTACTTCGCCAGGGAAAAGCGCGGCGCGGCCGAACAAGTCGACTGACCTGCGACCCCGCGGCGCAAAAGTCACCCCAAAATGAAATCAAGGGGCTTGCACCCCTTGATTTCCAGACCTCTTCGCCGCCTGCTCCCGAAACCTATAAGCGTGGTTATGGCTGGGTGGCAGTATAGGTGTGCGTCGCCGTCTGTGTGTCCGGCACCCGGTCCCAGGTTGCGATGAGGCGAACATTTATCATGTTAAGGAGAACTCCTCTCCCACTTCGCCGGGACAAGTGCACCGCGCACCCAGCCCGGTACGAATCTTCGATGATTATAACGGCCGTCTCCAGTGCCAGTATAAGCATTTGGGATGATGAGGAAACGAATGCCGTTCCTGCCGGAACGAAGCCCGGTAATAACGGAACGGCGCGGAGCACCTTATCTCAGAGCCCGAGCCTTTCTTTGACCAGGTGGAGCTGTGAGTCGCTCACCTTGAGCCGCGTCTCGGCATCGTCGGCCATCACCACACACGTGCCCTTGGTCTTGTCCCTGGTCACCTTTCGTACGCGGTCGACGTTCACGATGTACGATCGGTGCGTGCGGATGAAGCCGGCCTCCGACAGCCTCTCCTCAAGCTGCCCCAGGCTGAAGTTGGTGAGGAAACGCCTGTCCCTGGTGTGAGCGTAGGAGTACTTGCCGGCGGCCTCGAAGTAGCAGATCTCCGCCAGCGGGATCAGCAAGGTCTCGTCGCCCCGCTGCACCGGCAGGCGCTGCAGCTTTGCCGGCCTGTCCGCCGGCGCACCATCACCGTGCGCGGTCCTCTCGAGGATCTTCAGAATGCGCGCCTCGAGCTCGAGGGTCTTGAACGGTTTGATGACGTAGTCGTCCGCTCCCTTCAGAGCCTTGACGACCACGGCCTCTTCGCCCACCGCTGAAAGAAACAGGATCGGGATGCGGCTGGTGGTGGGGCTGCCGCGGATCTCCATCATCACGTCGAGGCCGCTCTTGCGAGGCATCATCATGTCGAGGAGTATCAGGTCGGGAAGCTCCTCGGCGGCCTTCGAGACACCCTTGTCGGGATCGCTGCACAGGCTGACCGAAAACCCGTCGAGCACGAGCATCGCCTCGAGCATCTTGAGCATGTCCTTGTCATCGTCTATGACAAGGATTCTGGAACCCGTTTTTTCAGACAAGAAGACACCACCTCAGACCTCGCCTTATTATATCAAGCCGGCGGGGCCAGGTGTTGAACGAAGGCTCAGAGCCCGGCCCTGCGGCGGGCCCCGCGAAGCACTCATTGATGCTTGCGGCGATTTCGTCCTCCGTCCATGACCCGGGCACGCGCGAGCCTTCCGGGCTCGCCGGCACAGAGTGCGCCTCGACCCAGGCGACCGTCCTTACCTCGTCTGAGAACCCGCCGGCCGGGTCGCGGTCGATCCGGGATTCGATGAACGCTCTGGTCCTGGGGAACCAGTCGTTGAGAAGGCGGTCGAACCCGGCCAGCAACTCGGGGTCCGGCCCGCCCTGCGCGGCGGACTTCATGACCTCCAGCTCGAGCTCGACAAACCGTATGTATCTCTCCCGCGCCTGCGGGTCCGGCCATCCAGCGGACAAGTCATATCCTCCTGGGCAAGATTATCCCACCCGCGCCGCCCGGCCTCCAGGCTCGCTGCTCCGGCGGGATGCATCGCCGCGCGCGACCGCTGTAGAATGGTGTGCGGTCGCGGAGGTGGTGGAGACAGGGGGCATGATGCCTGAACGAGACGCTACAATCGTGGGTGCCGGGCTGTCCGGGCTCACCGCCGCGATCATCCTCGCAAGGGACGGCTTCGCCGTCACCGTCCTCGACAAGGAGAAGCGCCACGGCGGAAGACCGGAGTTCCGGCCCGACGGCGCCGCGAGCCCGTTCGATTTCGCCGCGCTCAAGGCCTATACCGGCATCGACATCTCACCGGCCTGCAGGCCCGTGGACATGCCTGTGTTCCAGGTCGTCGGCAAGCGCGTCGAGATACCGAGCAGCCCCGGGGCGGAGACCTATATGGTCGAGCGCGGGGCGAGGTCGAGGAGCATCGACACGCTCCTGCATGACCTCGCGGTCGCCTCGGGCGTGAAGTTCGAGTTGGGCTATGCGATCAAGAGCCCTTCGGACGTCGCGGCTCTGCCCGAGCGCTCCATCATCGCGACGGGCCTCGACGTGCAGGGCTTCGAGGCCATGGGTATCCCTTATGTCCCTTTCTGGGGCTGGTTCGCCAAAGGCATCGTGGATGAGCCCAGGACCCTGTCCTGGGCCTACGTGGACGACTTCACCGTCGACTACGCGTTCACCACCCTGGTCAACGGCGCCGCCTTCGCGCTGCTCTTCCAGCGGGAGAAGCCTCCCACCAGGCGCGACAAGGAAAAGTACCAGCGGTTTGTCGCGGCCGACGGGCTCGAGCTCACCGGCTGGCGCGACCTCATCGGTGGCGCCGCGCCACACAGGGCGCTCTCCAACCCGGTCCTCTTCAAGAACAACATGATAATCACCGGCACGCTCGCCGGGGTGATGAAGCCGATGCTCAACTTCGGCATGCTCGGTGCGATGGTGAGCGGCAGGATCGCCGCCACCGCCGTCACCGACATGGGAGCGGCGTACGAGGAGTTCAAGAGGCTCACCTCTTTCTTCAGGCCGAGCCTTATGGTCAAGCGGGTGGCCGACCGGCTCCCACTTCCCGCGCGCAAGCTGGTGTGGGGCATGGCGGCGAAAGGGATGGGTAGCGCCTCGCTGCAGTCGAGGAACAATGCGATGCGTTTCGTCCCCGGCTACGGGCGACTTTCATGAAGATCGGGCGTGGTAGAATTGTTCGGGCAGTCACTCCAATGAGCGGAGGTGCAGAGAATGGCTATTGATCCGGGCGTCAAGCCGCAAAAGGAGATCAACCACCTGAGGATGCAGGTGAAGCGGCTGCAGAAGGACAAGGACAAATCGTTCCCCGGTCTGGGGCAGGCCACTTACCAGGCTTTTGTGCAGGGACGCCTGAGCGACGCCGCGCTCCTCGAGGCCTGCGGTCAGATCCGCGCCCTTGAGGCTCAGATCGAGCAGACCCAAGCGGAGATAACACGTCTGCAGGCAGTGGTGCAGCAGATGAAAGCCGCGGGTGGGCCTCCCGCTCCCGGTGCCGCCACGTGCCCCTCCTGCGGGGTACCTTCGACCCCGGGGCTGAGGTTCTGCTCGAACTGTGGAGCGCCCCAGCAAGCGGCGGCGCCGGCGCCG
>DAIQAV010000066.1:0-11317 GCA_036781505.1 Candidatus Anoxymicrobiaceae bacterium
ATATCAGGCGGCAACACCAAGCGGCAGATCAGGATGATGGCCGACCTGGGAACAACAGTGCTGTGCTGCACTCCATCGTACGCCCTGTTTATGGCAGAGACCGCGCAGGAGATGGACGTCGACTTCAAGCAGCTTCGGCTGAAGAGCGGCATATTCGGGGCCGAGCCCTGGAGCGACAATATGAGGGACAAGATCGAGAGGCTGCTCAACCTCTCCGCCTTCGACATCTACGGCCTCTCCGAGGTCATGGGGCCGGGAGTCTCCATCGAGTGCGAAGAGAAGAACGGGCTGCACATCTTCGAGGACGCTTTTCTGGCCGAGACCATCGACCCCACCACGGGCGAGCGGCTGCCGTTCGGCCAGCAGGGCGAGCTCGTCTTCACCACCATAAACAAGTTCGGGATGCCCCTCATCAGGTACATGACGCGCGACGTCACCACCCTGGATGACACGCAGTGCCCCTGCGGCCGCACGCACGTGCGGATGAAGCGGGTCTCGGGTCGCTCCGACGACATGCTGATCATCAGAGGAGTCAACGTCTTCCCGTCGCAGATCGAGACCGTGCTGATGCAGATCGAGGGCATCTCGCCGCACTACCAGATCATCGTGGAGCGCGTTGGCGGCCTGGACATGCTCGAGGTCGAGGTCGAGGTCTCCGAGGAGATTTTCTCCGACCGCATAAAGGCCCTGGAGGAGCTGCAGCAGGTGATCACCGACGAGATAGAGAGCTACCTGGGGATCGGCGTGAAGGTGAAGCTGATGGAGCCGAGGAGCATCGCCCGCAGCGAGGGCAAGGCCGTTCGAGTGAAAGACAACCGGGAGATATAGGGGGTAGCGATGCCGGTCAAGCAGATTTCAGTTTTTCTGGAGAACAAGTCGGGAAGGCTGCTGGACCTGACCCGCGCCCTCGGGGAATCCGAGGTCAACATCAGGGCGATGTGCGTCGCCGACACCAGCGACTTCGGGGTGGTGCGGCTTATAGTCGACGATCCGGACCGGGCGCACGACAGCCTCAAGGCAAAAGGCTTCACGGTCAAGGAGACCACGGTGCTGGCGGTAGAGGTCGACGACACCCCGGGCGGCCTGTCCAAGGTCATGGCTCCGCTGGTGGAGCAGGAGATGAACATCGAGTACCTCTACTGTTTCCTGGAGAAATCGGCGGCCAACGCCATCGTCATCATCAGGGTCGAGGAAGCGGAGCAGGCGGTCGGGGCGCTCAAGTCCACGGGGTTCCGCGTGGTGCCGGCCGACGAGCTCTACACGATGTGAGGACCGGATGCCCGTCTTCAGGGAGAGCTTCAAGATAGAGACGCGCGGCAACGCGCAGGTGCTCGACGTGACGGGCGAGGTCTCGCAGTCGGTCCTGCGGACGGGCCTGCGAGCTGGGACCGTCACTGTCTTCGTGTCCGGCGCCACTGGGTCGGTCACCACCATCGAGTTCGAGCCGGGGCTCCTCGACGATATCGACGAGCTGTTCGAGAGGATCGCGCCGGCGGGCCGCGAGTATCACCACAACATGCGATGGCACGACGGCAACGGCCATGCCCACGTCCGCGCCTCGCTGCTGGGCCCTTCGCTCACGGTGCCTTTCAACGAGGCGAAGCTGGAGCTGGGCATCTGGCAGCAGATCGTCGTGATCGATTTCGACAACAAGTCGCGCTCGAGGGAGATCATCTGCCAGATCGTGGGCGAGTGATTCAGTCTTCGGAGGGCTCTTTGGAGAGATCCCCGGCAGGCTCCTGAGCGACGCCTTCCCCGTCCGGGGATATCAGCTCCTCGATCTCCTTCTGCCTGGCGCGTCCACGACGCCTGGGCCCCTTTCTCTTCGGGCCCGCGTCGATAGTGTCGAGCATGAGCCCGACGAGCTTGACGGCGCGGTCGAGCGACCCGCGGTCCAGCGTGTCGAGCGTATCGTTGGCGTTGCGCCAGCCCTGGTAGGTCCCGCCCTTCAGTCCGCAGATGGTGATGGCGCGGTAGCCGCGCACTATCGCGGCCATGCCGTCGCTCTTCTTGACCCGGCACCTGCCCTTGCCCAGGTCGATGCCGCTGGTGCCGCGGGCCGCATCCTGCGCTATGCCCCTCAGGCGCCAGGAGCACCTGAAGCCGAACATCACACCCTCGCGGGTCGCGATCCTGGTATCGCCGACGCCGCAGTGGTCGAGGTTGATGATGCTAGCACCGTGAAGCAGGTGCTTGTGGCGATGAAGGAAAGCTATCATCCCTCTGGCTCCCGCGCAGCCGCGGCCGGCCGCGAGGCCCCACACCTCGGTGTTCTCCAGAGGGTTCGCGGATAGAGACACCATCACGGAGAGCAGCACCCCGATTCCCGAGGCGTTGTCGTTGGCGCCGGGGGTGAAGCGGCCGCGCACTTCGCCCAGCATGATGATGATGCACATGACGATCAGGAACGCGGCGAACGGCCCGGCATACAGCCAGATCTGATTGATGGTGTTGCGGCTGATCTTGGTCAGCGACGCCCCGACCCCGAAGATGCCGGTGAGCATGATCGCGATGATGCAGGCGAAGGAGATGATGTAGAAGACGCGGAAGAAACGGGCCACCCGCGGCCGGCCCAGAGGGGAGCTCCTGGGGCTGTCGTAGTTGGCCACCAGCAGGACTTTCTCCTTGGCGCTGCCCGAAGGCGCCACCCTCCCGATCACGTTCGACGCGCTCGAGTGAGGCAGCAGCCGCGAGAGCACCGCCCAGGTGTAGGTTTCCATCTGGAAGATGAAGAACAGCAGCAGCGACATGGCCAGGCTGGCCGTATAGCTCACTCGGAAGATCAGGTAGGAGGCTATCACCAGGCCATAGATTATGAGCAGCCCGTGGAGGTCGGACTTCCAGGAGGAGAACGTCTCGATGTCGATCTCGACGTCGAGATCGCTCAACGTGCGCAGAACGTAAGAAGCGGCGGCTGCTTCGCCGTCGCTCCCAGCGCCTCTGGCACCTATCCGCTTTGCCAGATAGAGCACGTGCTTGCTCGGTAGGTCCATAGCCCTATTTTAGCACAGGGACCGCGCTTGTAATGCCTCTGCCGCGCCCCGGCCGTTACCTGTACTAAGAGATAGACGTTCTGTACAATGGAGACACTCCGGGGGTCCCAGAGGGCCCGAAGACTAGACAGCGGATCCGAGAACCATTGGGAGATCTTAAACAACAGGGTTCGATCCTCGCTTGCGTCAACTCTCCACGCGACCTGCGGCTCCTCAACCATGACGAGTTGCTTAGACTGGCCGCCGAGATACGCGAGCTGATCATTACCACAACCAGCACTGCGGGGGGCCACCTCGCCTCCAGCCTGGGAGCAGTGGAGCTCGCCCTGGCGATACACCGCGCGCTGGATTCCCCGCGCGACAAGATCATCTGGGACGTCGGGCACCAGGCCTATGCGCACAAGATCATCACCGGCAGGCGGGACGAGTTCGCTTCCTTGAGGCAGATGGGAGGCATCGGGGGATTCCCCAGGCGCGCCGAGAGCCCGCACGACACGATCGATAGCGGCCACGCGGGGTCGGCCATCAGCTACGGGCTGGGCCTCTCTCTGGCGCGCGACCTGTCACACGAGGACTACGCCGTGTGCTCTGTCATCGGCGATGGCTCCATGACATCGGGGATCGCCTATGAGGCGATGAACCTGGCGGGCCACCACCTTGATTCCAACCTGATAATCGTGCTCAACGACAACGAGATGTCCATATCCAAGAACGTCGGCGGCCTGGCCGCCTACCTTTCGCGCCTGAGGATCAAGCCGGGGTACACACACCTGAAGGACGAGCTGGAAGACGTGCTCATGACCATGCCCGGGCTGGGAGACGGGATCATCAAACTCGCCTCGCAGTTCAAGGACAGCATCACGCACGCGCTGGTACCCGGGATGATGTTTGAGTCGCTCGGCCTCAAGTACGTCGGGCCCATCGACGGGCACGACATAGAGGAGATCGAAGAGACGGTGCGCGAGGCGCGCGACATCGAGGGACCCGTGCTCATACACGCGGTGACGGTCAAGGGCCGGGGTTATGCCCCTGCCGAGCGTCGCCCGGACGAGTTCCACGGCGTGTCCTCCTTCGACAAGGGGAGCGGCAAGATCTCGCAGAAAGCAGGCGTCAGGTCGTACACGGACGTATTCGCGCAGGAGATGATGACGCTGGGGCGCGAGCGGCCGAAAATGGTCGCCATCACCGCCGCCATGAAGCTGGGGACCGGGCTCGACGCCTTCAGCAAGCGGTTCCCGGACAGGTTCTTCGACGTGGGCATCGCCGAACAGCTGGGGGTGAACCTGGCGGCCGGCCTCGCGCTGGGCGGGCTTCAGCCGGTCGTCGCCATATACTCGACGTTCCTGCAGCGCGCGGTCGACCAGATATCGCACGACGTCTGCCTTCATAACCTGCCGGTGGTCTTTGCAATTGACAGGGCAGGCCTGGTGGGCCAGGACGGCTCGACCCATCACGGCTACTACGACGTCACCTACCTGCGCATGATCCCCAACATCACCGTGATGGCGCCGGGTTGTGCGAGCGAACTCTCGACCATGCTGCGTTATGCAGTGGAGCTGGGATCGCCGGCGGCAATACGGTTCCCCCGGGGCGAGGCGCCGGACATCGAAGGAGTGGGCGTCGAGGATATCCGCAGCGGCAGAGGAGAGGTCGTCTCCGAGGGAGACGTAATGCTGCTCGCTCTCGGAGACATGGTGCCGCTCGCGCTCGCCGCGGCGGCGGAGCTGGAAAAGCGCGGGGTCAGCGCCGGGGTGGTGAACGCGCGGTTCGCCAAGCCTGTCGACGAGGAGTTCGTGCGCGGGCTGGCGCAGGGCGCCAGACTCATCGTCACGCTGGAGGACAACGTGAGGTGCGGGGGTTACGGGAGCGCCATCGAAGAGGCGCTCGCACCGCTGGCGGCCTCGCCCCCGGTCCTTGTCAAAGGATTGCCCGACAGCTTCGTCCAGCACGGGCCGACCGCCGCGTTGCTGGAGCAGGTGGGGCTGACCCCGGCGTGCGTCGTGGATGAAGTGCTCGCTATTCTCGGGATCCAGTGAAGAAGAGACTCGACGCGCACCTGCACGAGGCCGGCTATTTCGACAGCCGCACCAGGGCGCAGGCGGCGGTGATGGAGGGCCTGGTCTCAGTCGACGGGCGGACGGACGTCAAGCCCGGCACCCAGGTTACCGGCGCCGAGGACATCAAGCTCCTGGACAAGGCCTGCCCGTTCGTCTCACGCGGCGGCATCAAGCTCGCGGGCGCGCTCGAGGACCTGGGCCTGGAAGTCTCCGGGAGGGCGGCGCTCGACGTCGGCTCCTCCACGGGCGGCTTCACTGACTGTCTGCTCCAGGCGGGAGCGTCGAGCGTCATCGCCGTGGACGTAGGCAAGGGACAGCTCCACGCGAGACTTAGAGAGGAAGCGCGCGTGACCGTTCTCGAGGGAGTGAACGCGAGGGACATCGAGAAGGTGGAGCTCCCCGGGAGGCCCGAACTCACCGTGATAGACGTCTCGTTCATCTCTCTGAGGAAGGTGCTCGAACCGGTCTGGCGGGTCCTTGCGGCCGACGGGGTCATACTGGCGCTGGTCAAGCCGCAGTTCGAGGCGGGCATGGGCAAAGCGCCCAAGGGAGTCGTGCGCGACCGCGCTATCCACCTGGAGGTGCTGAACGGCCTGGCCGCATGGCTGAGTGAAAAGGGGTTCTCGTTGAGGGGCGTGGCGCCGTCGCGCCTGAAGGGGCCCAAAGGCAACGTGGAGTTCTTTATGCTTATCGATAGAGGGACGGGCAAGAGGGCCGGCCCGGGCGACATCGCCGAGGCGGTGCGACGGGCGGGAGCGATCTGAGGCTGGAGGTCTGCGAGCGATGGCTGACACAGGTGATAAGTTCGAGCGGGTGCTCATCATCCCGCACGTGCGCAAGCCGGACATACGCGACTTCGTCCTGCGGGTCGCGCGCTGGCTCGACGGCCGGGGGGCGGGTAGTTTCCTCTTCGAGGAGGACGCGTCCACGCTCGGGCTCGAGATAAACACCATACCGGTGGACCGGGCCAGGGAGATGAGCCTGGCGGTGGTGCTCGGTGGGGACGGGACGATGCTGCATGCAGCCGATATGCTATGGGACACGGGGGTGCCCCTGGCGGGGATCAACATCGGCAAGATGGGTTTTCTGACCGCGGCCGAGGCCGACCAGGCCGAGGAAGCGCTCGCCGAGATCTTTGATGGCCGCTACCTGGTGAGCGAGCGCATGCCGGTCGGATGCATCATGAGGTCCTCAGGCGATGAGACCTCCTTCAGGGCCCTCAACGAGATCGTCATCGGGAAGCTGGTGCGGGAACGCCTGATACACCTGTCCACCTACGTGAACGGCGAGTTCTTCATGCGGTACTCCGGGGACGGGCTGATATTCTCGAGCTCTACCGGGTCGACCGCCTACTCTTTGTCCGCGGGCGGGCCGATCGTGACCCCGGACGTGCGCTGCCTGCTGCTGACGCCGATCTGCGCCCACATGCTCTTCTCCAGACCCATGGTGTTAAACGCGTCGGATAGGGTGACGGTGGCTGTCGAGGGCGAGCCCGAGCGTCTCTCGCTGAGCGTGGACGGTAGGCTCGACGTCGAGGTCCCGTTCTCCTCGAGCCTCGAGTTCGCCGCGCTTGCAGGCTCGGTGAAGATAATCGAGCTTCCCGGAAACTCTTTTTACGGAACCGTCAGACGCAAGTTCATGAGCCCTCCTGTCTACGAGGAGCCGACTTGATGGAGGCTATTTGCTCTCTTACCTAAAGGTCTCGGACCTCGCGCTCGTGGAGGGTGTCGAGGTCGAGTTCCGTAGCGGCCTGAACGTGCTGACCGGGGAGACCGGCGCGGGCAAGACGGTGCTCGTCGGCGCGATCGGCCTGCTGCTGGGAGACCGCGCGGACGGGAGCGCGGTCCGCACTGGGGCCGACGAGGCGCTGCTCGAGGCGAGCTTTGACCTCGGCGGGTCGCCAGCGGCGCGAGCGGCGCTTGCGACCCTGGGATACATCGAGGATGACGAGGCCGAGCTCGTTCTCTCGCGCCGCCTGCCCAGGACAGGCAAGGGGAGGTGCGCGATAAACGGCCGTCTGTGCCCTGTCTCCGCCCTTGCGGCTGTCGGGGACGCCTTGCTGGAGGTGCACGGGCAGAACTCCCACCAGGCGCTGTTGAAGCAATCAACCCACATCGGATACCTGGACAGGTTCGCGGGAGGAGAGCATCTGGCCAGGCTCGACGAGTACAGGTTCGCCTATGCGACCCTGCGTTCGCTGGAGGCCGAGCGCGCGGCGGCCGATGGCCACCTGACCGGAGAAGGCCTGGCAAGGGAGTCACAGCTCCTGGCGCACGAGATCGAGCAGATCGATGACGCCGCGCCACAGCCCGACGAGATTGAAGTGCTGGAGGAGAGCGCGGTGAGGCTCAGGCACTCCACCGAGCTGTGGGAGCTCGCCTCGAGGGTCGAGGCGGCCCTGCGTGGTGACGAGCGGGCGACATTCACAGCGGGCGACATGCTGGCGAAAGCGTCCGGGGACCTCATGTCGATGGCCTCGCGTGACGCTTCCCTGGCCGCGCTCTCGGCGCGGCTGGATTCCCTGGGGATCGAAGCAGCAGACATCGCGGCCGAGGTGACGGCGTACAGGGAGTCGCTTCCCACGGACCCGGCTCTGCTCGAGGAGGTGGAGACGCGGCTGAGCCTCCTTCGCGAGCTGTGCCGGAAGTACGGCGGTAGCATCCAGGCCGCCCTGGAGTATCGTGATCAGGCCGCCCTGCGCCTGGATGAGATCGGAACGGTGGCCGCGCGGGCTCTGGTGATCGCCTCTGAGATCGAGCAGGCAGGCAAGCAGGCAGCGGAGATCGCTGCCGTGCTCTCCCAGGGACGCGAGGGGGCCGCGAAGTCGCTGGTCGAGGCCATGAACAGGCAGATGAAGGGTTTGGAGCTTTCCAGTGCGACATTCGGCGTCGAGGTCGGCGCCAGGGACGCCGAAAGCCTCGGTACCGCGGGCACCGACGAGGTCGAGTTCCTCTTCAGCCCCGCGGCGTCAGAGCCGCAAAGGCCCTTGAGGAAGATAGCGTCGGGTGGCGAGATGTCCAGGGTAATGCTGGCGCTCAAGATCGTTCTGGCGGACGCGGACCGCCTGCCGGTGCTGGTGTTCGACGAGGTCGACGCCGGGATCGGAGGAGAGACCGCCGCCGTTATCGGCGAGAGGCTGTTCGAGTTGACTCGCTATCACCAGGTCTTCTGCGTGACCCACCTGCCGCAGATAGCAAGCTTCGCGGACTGGCAGTACGGCGTCTATAAGACCGACAAGGCCGGCGTCGCCCGCACCAGTGTCCAGCTCCTGTCCGGCGACGCGCTACTGTCCGAGATGTGCCGGATGCTGGGAGACTCCAGCGGGCGCAAGGTCACCGCCGATCACGCGGCCGATATCCTCAAGCGAGCGGCACGCGTGAAAAAGAGGAAGGATGCTTAGAACGGCGCGAGCCGTTGTGAGATAGAATCTTATGCTGACAAAGTAGGTGATCGGATGAAGCCTTTCGCACCGGTGGTCGAAACAGAGACCCCCGAAGCCGAAACGGCTGTTGCCAGGCTGGACAAGAGAACAAAGAACCTCGTCAAGCGCCTCCGCGAGGGCGAGGTGGCGATAATTGACCACAGCGACATCGACCAGGTCTCGGCGGAATCGCTCATCGAGAGGAAACCGTGCTGCGTGGTGAACGCCGCATGTTCGGTCACGGGCAACTACCCCAACCTCGGTCCCCTCATGATGGTGGCCTCCGGCATGACCGTGCTGGACGAGGTCGGCCAGGGGATCTTCGAGAGGGTGCACGAGGGCGACAGGATCTCGGTCGTCGGTGACAGGGTGATGCGGGGCGGGCTCGAGGTCGTGCGCGGCAAGCTGCTGACCCTCGAGGAGATCGAGTGGCGCATCGAGGAGAGCAAAAAGCGGCTGGGAAAGCACCTGGGCGACTTCGCCGCCAACACCATGGAACTCCTGGAGGCCGAGAAAGAGATACTGCTGGAGAGCGTCGAGCTTCCCTATATAACGACGAAGTTCAAGGGCCGCCACGCCCTTATCGTGGTCAGAGGCCACGACTACAAGAGGGACCTCACAGCGCTGCGCTCGTACGTCAGGGAGATGAAGCCGATCATGGTGGGGGTCGACGGCGGCGCGGACGCGCTGCTGGAGATGGGATACAAGCCGGTAATGATCGTCGGCGACATGGACAGCGTCACCGACGAGGCACTCAAGGGACGCGCGGAGCTGGTCGTCCACGGCTACACCGACGGACGCGCCCCTGGCAAGGTGCGCCTGGACGAGCTCGGACTTCAGAGCGTGGTGTTCCACTACCCCGGGACCAGCGAGGACGTCGCGATGCTGATCGCCTACGAGAAGGGCGCCGAGATGGTCGTGCTGGTGGGAGGCCACAACAACCTCATCGAGTTCCTGGACAAGGACAGAAAGGGGATGGCGAGCACCTTTCTGGTCAGGCTCAGGCTGGGGGCGGCGCTGATAGACGCCAAGGGAGTGAGCGAGCTCTACAACAGCCGCGTGAAGGCGTGGCAGCTGGCCCTGATGGCGGCCGCCGCGCTGTTGACCATAGTGATAATCGTGCTGTTGTCCGAGCCCGCCAGGCAGTTCATCTCCGTGATGGCGATGCGCTTCCAGGTCTGGCTGATGAAGCTGGAGAACCTCTTCTAAGTCAGGAGTTGCCAGTTGGTCGATATGAGATATCACGTCTTCTCGCTCGTGGCGGTGTTCCTGGCGCTGGGCATCGGGATGCTGCTGGGGACAACGCTGATCGAGCGGGGACTGGTCGCCGAACAGAAGGCGCAGATCAGATCGCTGCAGGCCGAGTTCAAGGACATCAAGACCAGCAACTCCTCTCTCCACAGCCAGCTAGACGCCTACACCCGGTACGCCGACGAGTCCAGGCCGTACATGGTGACCAACATGCTGCCTGGTAAGAACTACGCGATCCTGACTCTGGGCTCACCCGACCAGGGCACGCTGGGCAAGATCAACGAGGGCCTGGTAATGGCGGGCGCGGCCGTTCCGGTCACCATCACCATCTCGAATTCCGCGGCCTTCAACGACGCCAACGTGGTGGCCAACCTCGCCAGCCTCTTCCAGATGCAGGCCCCGGCGCAGGACCTCAAGAAAAGGGTTTTCACTGAGATAGTCAACCAGCTCCAGACCGCGTCCAACACCGGGATACTGACCACACTGCAACAGCTGGGCGTGATCCACCTGCGCGGCACGCTGGCCGCGCCCGTGGACGGAGCCGTCCTGCTGGGGCCGGTCGAGCTGGCTGCGCTGGACAAGACGGACGGGCCACTGGTCGACTCCTTTGTGGCGAAAGCCTTCCCCGTGATCGGCGTCACCGGAGGCGACACCGAGGACTCCGTGCTCCTCCTCTACAAGAAGCACGGTATCGCGACCGTCGACCACGTCAACACCTCGCCGGGGCAGGTGGCGCTGGACATGTCCCTGGGCGGCAAGCCGGGCAACTACGGAAGCGGGAGGGCGGCCACCCGGTTGCTGCCTCCGCCGTGAGCCTGGAACGTATGAAAGCCGTCGCGGTGGTGCCTTCGTACAACGAGGAGAGAGTGATCGCCGACACTGTCTCGGCGCTGCGAGAGCTGGACGGCGTCGAGCGGGTGGTGGTCGTAGACGACGCTTCCGCCGACTCCTCTGCCACTCGCGCGGCGGCCGCGGGTGCGGAAGTGGTTGTGAATGGGTCGAACCTGGGCAAGGGCTGCTCACTCAACCGCGTCCTGGCGGGCCTCCAGTTTGAAGTGCTCCTGTTGATAGACGGCGACCTGGGGGAGCATGCCGCGGAGGCGGAGAAGATACTCCAGCCGGTGCTGGCGAACGACGCCGACCTGGCGATTGCGGCCTTTCCGCCGCCCGGGAAGAAGGGCGGGTTCGGGCTGACGCAGGGTCTCGCCCGGGGTGGCATCAAGGCGGTCTCCGGGCTGGAGATGCGCTCGCCGATCTCCGGCCAGCGGGCCATGACCAGGGCGGTGTTCGACGCGGTGTCGCCGTTCAGGGAGGGCTTCGGCGTGGAGGTGGCCATGACTCTCGACGCACACCGCGCGGGTTTTCGCATCGTGGAGGTGCCCACGGAGATGTCCCACGGCGAGACCGGGCGCGACTTCGCGGGCTTCGTGCACCGGGGCCGCCAGTTCGCCGACATAGCCCGCGCCCTGGCCTCCAGGGCGATCAAGGGTGGGGAGAGGAAGCGGCAGTAGGAGGGGTCCGGATGGGGGTTTGTGGATGATAGCGCTCTGGGTTTTCCTTGGATCCCTGGTCTGCGGTGTCCTGATGCTGTTGCT
>DAIQAV010000067.1:0-11300 GCA_036781505.1 Candidatus Anoxymicrobiaceae bacterium
GTGCGTTCAGACACCACTGGAGCCGTCTCAATATTATAGGGCATCAGTTCAGCCCTCGTGTCCGGGCTCCTGCGCGCCGCCAGCCCCCCGGCACCCGGGCTGCTCGGCGATCTTCTCGCGCAGCTGCGCGGCTTTCTCCTCGGGGCGGGTGTCGTTGATGGTCGCCCACGCTCCCGTCTCGCTCGATGCGTTGAACTTGATCTTGTCGTGGTCTCGCATGGGCGGGTAGAACTCGATGTGGAAGTGATAGTAGGGGTACTGACCGCCATCGGTCGGGTTCTGGTGCATGCACATCATGTATGGGAACGGCATGTCGAACAGCGAGTCGTACGCGCCGGTGATGCACTTGATCGCTTTGGCGAGGCCCCGCCTCTCGTCCGGCGACATCGCCGAGAGCGAGCTCGTATGCAGGTCGGGGACCAGGTAGACCTGGAAAGGGAACTCGGCGAAGGGCGGCACGAAGACCGAGTAGCCGTCGCTCTGGTACACCATCCTGCGGCCGTCCTCTTTCTCGTGGTGCAGCAGGTTGCAGAACAGGCAGCCCCCCGTCCTGGTCCAGTGCTCCTCGGCGCTGTCGAGCTCGGTCTTGATGCGCAGCGGCAGGAACGGGTAGGCGTAGATCTGCCCGTGCGGGTGGTGCATCGTGACGCCAACGGCCTCGCCGCGGTTCTCGAAGATGAACACGTACTCGATGCCCTCGATGGAACCCAGGGCCCTGTAGCGCTGCTCCCAGTGCTCGACCAGCTTTACTACGTGCTCGAGCGGGAGCTGCGCCAGCATGGCGTCGTGCCTGGGGGAGTAGAGGGTGACCTCGCACTTGCCGAACGCAGGCCGCACGGGGATGAGTTCGTCGCCCTCCACGTCGGGCTCGGGCGGGTCGAGCTCCAGCGAAGGGAAGTCGTTGTCGTAGGCGTAGATGTCGAAGTCGGCCGGGACCTTGCCCGATTCAGGACAGAACGGGCAGGATAGGTCGGTGGCCAGGAGCGGCCTGTTCTGGCGGTGAGAGGACATGATGACCCAGGTCCGCAGCAGCGGGTTCCAGCGTAGCTCAGCCAACACGACCCCCCGTCATCATTGTTGGAAAACGCATTCGCCAATGATTGTCGCACCCCACTACTCCCAGCGGAAGAGCTTGACCGCGGCGATGAAGCAGATGATGCCCGTTGCCGCGACCACCAGGATGTCCAGCCAGACGTTCGCCAGGCTCTTGCCCTGTATCATCACCTTCCTGAGGGCGTCCCCCAGGTAGTAGAGCGGAAGGCACTTGGCGACGACCGCAAGGAATGCCGGCAGGATAGCAAGAGGGAAGAAGACCCCTGATAAGAACATCATCGGGAACGTGATCGCGTTAGAGGCCATCTCAGCTGTCTTGAGCGTCTTGGTCACCGAGGCGATGAGAAACCCCACGGCCAGGAACGTGGCCGCTCCCAGGATGACGATGAAGGCGATATAGAGCCAGTTGCCCTTGATGTGTATCCGGAAGACCGCCCAGCCGACCAGCAGCAGTATCGCGGCCTGGATCAGCGACATGATTAGGGCCGCGGTGATCTCGCTCCCCAGGAAGCGCGACAGTGGCAGCGGCGAGACCTTGACCCGCCGCAGTATCCCCTTCTCCCTGTTCTGAACGAGCGAGAGGCTCAAGCCCAGCAGACCGGACGTCATCAGCGTCATCGCGAGTATGCCCGGCACGATGAAGTCCACGTACCTCAAGTCGGTCGAGGTCACCGACTTCTCGGTAACCTTGATGATGTCGCTCGGACCTATCACGTTGGGCATGACCTGCTTTGCCATGCCCACGCCGATCTCGCCCATTACCTGGTTAAGTGCGCTGCTGGTTATCTGCGAGACTGTCGGGGAGGACTTGTCGACATAGATCGTCGCCTGTCCCGGCTTGTGCTGGAAGATCGACGCCTGGAAGCCCTGGTTGAGCACCAGAATCGCGTTGACCTTGCCGTCCATGAGTTTCTGCTTGAGGGCGCTCTCCGAGCCATTCTGCAGCTTGAAGGCGCTGATCTTGCCCAGCCGGGCCGTGATGGCCTGCGTGACGCGGCTGTTGTCGCGGTCCACTACGCCGAGGGTGACGTTCGCCTGGCTGCTGTGCCCGAATATCGCGCCCAGCAGGAGCATCAGCACGAGCGGGAACAGGAACATCCAGAAGAGCGCGATCTTCTCGCGGTAGGTCATCTTGAGGCTGGCCCCGACGAACTTGAGGAACTGCCTCATGCCCGTATCCTCTTGCCCGTGATCTTGAGGAAGACATCCTCGAGCGTGGCGCGCCTCATGCTGACCTCGGCGGCGACCGCGTCGTGCTCGTAGGCCATCGTGAAGATCCCGACCAGCGTCTCCTGGGGTGTGCCTGTCGTAAGCACGTAGCCGCCGTTGGCGTCATGCACGCCGGTGACGCCCGGGATCCTCGCCAGTTTGTCGTGGCTCACCTCGCGGCTCAGCCTGAACGAGATGTTGCTCTCCGGCGAATACTGGTCTATCAGCTCGGTCGGCGAGCCGATCGTGACTATCTTGCCAAGGTCCATTATCGCGACGCGGTCGCAGAGGTGCTCGGCCTCCTCGATGTAGTGCGAGGTGATGATGACCGTCTTCTCAGCAGCGCGCAGGGCTTCCACTATCTCCCAGATGTTGCGCCTGACCTGTGGGTCGAGGCCGGTGGTGGGCTCGTCCAGGAACACGATCCGGGGGTCGTTGACCAGGGCCAGGGCGATGGAGACGCGCTTGTGCTGCCCGCCGGAGAGCTCGTTGAGTTTGCTGTCTCTCTTCTCCTCGAGCCCTACCCGCTGGAGCAGTTCGTCCGGTGTGAGCTGCTTGGAATAGAAGGAGCCGAACAGGTCGATGGTCTCGTAGACCGTGAGGTTGTCGAAGAAGACCGTGGTCTGCAGCTGGACGCCGATGATCTCCTTGATCTTCTTGGCGTCCTTGCGCACGTCCAGGCCCTCGACCAGGATCTCGCCGGAGTCCGGCTCGCGCAGCGTCTCGATCATCTCGAGGGTGGTGGTCTTGCCGGCCCCGTTGGGGCCGAGGATGCCGAAGATCTCTCGGTCCTCCACGTGGAAGGATATCTCGTCGACGGCCGTCAGCTCTTCATATCTCTTGGTAAGGTCGGTGACCTGGATCGCAGGCATGCGTGGACCTTCCTCATTCGTTCCGGCGCCCGGCGGAAGCCAGGCTCTGCAGCACCTCAGACTATACCAGAGGGAGGTGCGAGCTCAGAGCAAGCAGTCGACGGGCCGATACTGCAAGAGACGAGGTCGAGGGGAAGGACCGAGCAGCGTGATGCGAGAGAACATGGCATCGAAGGTCAGCGTCATGACAGTTGCGTTCGCCCTGGCTGCCGCGTGTGTGCTAATGGCGGGCTGCGGGGGCTCGGCGGCCGGGCGGGGAAACATCGGCAGGGCCACCTCTTACCTCAATACCTATGGAGGCTACAAGCCATCGGACCTCGCCGGGTTCCGGAAATACGACGTGGCGGTTCTCGACCCGTACGACTACCCCGACGAGAGCTTCCCCACTGCGCTGAGGAAGTCTGGCACGACCGTGCTGGCATATATAGACATCGGGGAGGCTGAGGAGTTCAGGGACTACTGGCCGGAGGTGCGCAGGAACCCGGGCATCCTGATCAAGGAGAACCCGGACTGTCCCGGCGACTGGTTCGCGGACGTGAACAACCCCCAGTGGCGCAGGATAATCCTCGAGCGCGAGATACCGCGACTGCAATCGCTGGGACCGATGGACGGACTCTGCATGGACATGCTGGACACCGTCGACGACTATCCCAGGCTCAAGCCGGGGATGGTGCAACTGGTCGCCGAGATCCGCCGCAAGTATCCGGGGCTGCTGCTGGTCCCGAACCGCGGCTTCGCGGTGCTGCCCGAGATCCTGCCCTACATCGACGCCTTCAAGTACGAGGATCTGTCGTCCGGTTACGACGCAGAAACGAAGACGTACAAGGCGGAGCGCGACCTCGGTGACGAGGCCGTCCTCGCCAGGGCGCTCGCGCGCAAGAAAATGCCGGTGCTGGTCCTCGACCACGTCGCCACTTCGCCTCCCGACGTGAAGATGGCGCGTGCCGACTACGTCAGGAGCGTGCAGGTCGCCTCCCGCATGGGCGCGCACTTCGTCTGGTACGCGAACTCGGTCGCGCAGGACCATCCCGGATGGCCCTGGTAGAAACCGGGGTCAGGCACTTTTCGGCCATTTTTTCTACCTTGTGGTGGAGCGCAACGTATAAGTAGAAAAAAGCGGGGTGTAAGTGCCTGACCCCTTTTTCTACCTTTCAGTTAGAATATCTGTGAACCGGACCGGCTCATACGGGGGGTGCGATTTGGACGGTTATCACGGCAGAATCCTGCAGGTCGACCTTACCTCGGGCAAGACGAAGGTGATGGAGCCCGACGAGGCCCTCTACAGGGATTACATAGGTGGCAGCGGTCTGGCGGCCAGGCTGTTCTTCGACATGGGCGCCTGCGACGTCGACCCACTCGGCCCCGAGAACCCGCTCATGGTCATGCAGGGTCCACTGTCCGGCACGACGCTTCCCGGGTGTTCCAGGCTCGAGGTGTGCGCGCGGTCGCCGCTGACCGGCATATGGGGCGAGTCGAGTATGGGCGGCCACGTGTCGCCTCAGATGCGTGCCTCGGGATACGACGGCATCATCGTGACGGGCGCGTCGGAAAAGCCGGTCTACCTCTGGGTCAGCGACAAGGGCGTGGAGATACGCGACGCGTCCGACATCTGGGGCAGGGACACCTTCGAGACCGAGGATCTCATCCGCGAGAAGACGGGCGACAAGCGGGTCAGGGTCATGTCCATCGGACAGGCCGGCGAGAACCTGGTCAAATACGCCGCCATCGTCAACGATTGCGGAAGCCTGGCGGGCCGCACCGGGATGGGTGCCGTGATGGGCTCCAAGAAGCTCAAGGCCATCGCCTTCCGCGGATCTTCCAAGACAAAGATCGCCGACCAGGAGGCCTACAGGGCCATCAAGAAGCGCGCGGCCGACGAGCTCAAGGTGAGCATCACCGGCGAGGGGCTCCACGCCTACGGCTCCAACGTCCACATGGAGATGGGCATGGCCATATCCGACGTGCCGGTCAAGAACTGGCGCGAGGCGCAGTGGGCCGAGGGGATGGACGCGCTCTCCGGCGTGACCGTCGCCGAGAAGATAATGACCAAGACCCACGCCTGCTACGGCTGCCCGGTGGCCTGCAAGCGAGTGGTCAAGATAGACGCGGGCCCGTTCAAGATGGAGGAGGGCCCGGGGCTCGAGTACGAGGGCGCCGCGGCGCTGGGCACCCTGCAGCGGTGTGCCAACCTGGAGGCCGTCTCCAAGGCCAACGAGCTCACCGACCGCTACGGGATGGACTGCATCTCCGCGGGCAGCACCATCGCGTACGCGACCGAGGCCTTCCAGACGGGGCTGATAACCAGAGAGGACACCGGCGGAGTCGAGCTCGACTGGGACGACCCGGAGCTGCTGGTGGAGCTCGTCAGGATGATCGCGTTCCGCGAAGGCTTCGGCAATGAGCTGGCCGAGGGCAGCCGCGCCATGTCGGACAAATACGGGGGTGCGGAGTTCGCCATCCACGTCAAGGGGCTCGAGGCTCCCATGCACGACCCCCGGGCGCTCTGGGCGATGGCCCTCACCTACGCCACGGGCATACGGGGCGCATGCCACGTGAACGACGACAACCTCATGGCCGAGCTGGGCAACACCAGCTTCAAGGCGGTGGGCGTGCCCAACACCAAGCCCCAGCGGCGCGAAGGCAAGGCGGCACAGACGGTAGCCGCGCAGTGTTACGGGCAGCTCGCGGGCTCGGCGGTCATCTGCCTGTACGCCTGGTGGTCCATGGACGGGATCGAGATACTGCGCGACATGCTCAACGCGGTCACCGGCGCGGGCTACACTGTCGACGAGCTGATGACCATCGCCAACCGCATCTGGTACCTCAAGCGCGCGATCGGCAACATCTGCGGGGTCCGCAAAGAGGACGACGTGGTTCCCGAGCGTATCCTCAAGCCACACCTCGAGGGCATGACCTCCAACCTGACCAGGGTGCTCTACCCGATAATGAGCATGATGACCAAGAGGAAGATCCACAACGAGACGATCGCCGGCTTGATACAGAAATCCGCGAATTCCCTGATGCTTCCAAATCTCTTCAGGATACTGAAGATCACCGGGAGGCTGGTTCCCTGGGTGGGAGGCACTGACCCGCGCGTGCGAAAGGCGGAGATCGAGGAGCTGGAGCGGAGGCTGGTCGACTTCGACTACATGATAGAGGACTATTACCGCGAGAGGGCACTGGACGAGAGGGGCTTCGCGAAGCGCGAGCGGCTCCAGGAGTTGGGGCTCGACGACGTCGCCGAAGCGCTGGAGTCGATCTCCTGACGGTCGATTACGGCAACCGCTCTAAAGGGCTCAAGGCCCACGAAGGGGGAGGGTATTGATGCGTTGTGAACAGTGCGGCACGGAGAACCTCGCTGGGAGCGAGTTCTGCAGGGAATGCAGCGCTCCGCTGGGTCAGGCCGCGGAGGCCGCGAAGGCCACGGCCGCGGGCGGCCCCGAGACAAAGCCGCCAGGGTTCGCCAGGTTCTTGTCGACCGCATGGCACAGGAAGGGCCCGATACTCATGGCCCTGTTCATCCTGCTGATGATGGCGGTGGTACTGGCGCCCTGGGCTTTCATCAAGCTCGACGTCTTCGGCATATCGCTGGTGTCGCGCAGCTTCACCGGCTGGCAGATCTACGTGGGCAGGGTACTGTTCTTCCTGTCGATAATCCCGCTCATCATCTCGGTCCTGCTGATCTTCAACATCGGGACGCGCAGGCGGGTCATTGAGACGCACGTCTGCACCTTTCTGGGAGGCGTGATCTTCACCATCTGGATCATCGTGTTCGTGATGAGCGAGGTGCTGAAGGCGCTCATCAAGAATGTCCATGTGGTGTCGGTGAGCGTCGCCGGCGGCCAGGTGGCGACGATATTCCTGTTCATCGGGTTCATGCTGGGCATAATCATCACGAGCTACGACCGCGGTCGTCTCCTCAAGTACGACAAGGAAGGTGGTTGAGAATGGAGCTGAGACCCTGGCGCAAAGACAAGGGCGGCAAGACAGAAGAGCCGGTACCGGCGAAGCCTGAGACGGCCAAGCCCGAGCCCGCCGCCCCGCCGGCCGTGGTGTCCGCCCCGGAAGAGGCCACGCGCGAGGAAAAGGCCAAGGCCACCTACGAGATACCCGCGCTGATGGCCGGCGCGATGGGCGGGCCGCTGTCCGAGAGCACGCAGGCGGCGGTCGAGAGCAAAGAGATAATCCCTGAGACCACCGAGGTGTGCGCGGAATGCGGCGCGGGAGTCGAGCCGAACGCGAAATTCTGCACCCAGTGCGCGGCGCCGCTCGAGCCGGGCGTGGCCAGGAAAGAGCCCGTCCCGGTCAAGCCGCCCGAGAGGAGCCCGGAGGACGTCGAGCCCTGGGCACTCAAAGCAGGGGAGAAGGTCTCGAGGCTGCCGCGCTCGGTCAAGTACGGCATCCCGCTGACTATCCTGATCATCATCGCGATACTGGTGACTCTCTTCGTCCTGGCGGCTACCCACAGCCAGCAGGCCGCCATCAACCGCTACCTGGGGGAGCTCAAGGTCGGGAATTACAAGTCGGCATACGGCCTGGTATCCCAGCCGGGCGGCAAGTTTTCGAGCTACGACTACTTCCAGAAGTGGCAGAACACCACCAGCGACAAGCTCGGAAGGTTGCAGGGATCCGTCATACAGAAGCGCGTGAACGAGAACAAGCTCTTCGGAAGGTTGATACAGCCTCCGCCGGCGACCGGCACGGCTTACGTGGTCACGATGAAGTACAAGGACCGATCGTTCGACGCCAACATGATCGTCGAAGAGAACGGGGGTTCCTGGCCGGTTAAGAACTGGAAGATCAAGCTGTCCGAGACCGACACCAGGCTCATCATCGCGCCGCTGGGCTCGAGGCTCTACGTGGATGGCCAGTTCGTCGGGCTGGCGCAGGCGGACGAGCAACTGGCCAAGGCGCTGGAGCTCAGGCATTTTCCCAAGGACATCCAGGGCGCGGTCGACTACGCCAAGAAGGTAGTGCAGACGTTCCAGTTCCTGGTCAGCGAGTTCAAGCGGCTGGCCACCAGCGTCAACAGCGTCGCCGACAGCGCTCAGGCGGTGGTCAACAGGTTCGGCACCAACGGCTTTACATGGAGCAACCTGCTCGACGCGGCCGACAGCACGGTTCAGCAGAGCAAGGACTTCGGGCAGGACGTGGCGCGGACGGCGATCCATGTCTACTGGATATTCGGCGGCGGCGACGACGGCAGCCTGCGCGCCAGGCTGACCCGGGTGCAGAGCGGGCTGGACCTGAAGAACCTGCCGGAGGGATATCACGTCGTCACAGCGCGCCTGCCCGGCGCCGACACGGACAGCACCGACTGGATCGCGCCTCAAGACGCCCAGTTGGAGCTCAATCCCACAGCGGCGACTGATGACTCTCTCAAGACGACCATGCAGGCCTACTACGCCGCCACGTCGGCGGCGGGGCTGACCCTCAACCCGGCCTTGCTGAAGCCAGTCGTTGGCGGCCAGCTCCTGGTCGACGAGACCAACCAGATCCTGGACCTGATGGGGAAGGGACAGCACACCCTGTCCCAGTTGACCAGCCTCAAGTACGACAGCGTCAAGTTGCTCACCCGGACCGTGGCGACGGTGGAGACCCACGAGACCTGGAACTACACGACCTTCCAGGGTTCGACGGTCGTGGCCAGCGTGTTGGGTCAGAAGCAGCACATGATATACACGCTCGAGGAGAACGGCGGCGGAGCCTGGAAGGTCATCGAGCGCAAGCAACTCTAGATGCAATACAAGGGGCCAGACCCCTTTTGTTGCATTTTGCCCGGGCAGCCAGGTGCTAATATTAGAAACACAAGTCGGGGTGTAGCGCAGCCAGGTTAGCGCGCGTGCTTTGGGAGCACGAGGCCGGCGGTTCGAATCCGCCCACCCCGACCATCCTTTAAGTAATTCAACAATAACCACAGGTGGTCGGATTCGAACCGACGGCGCTACAGTTTCAGCAAAACCGGTCAGAGGCCGATATTCGACATATCCTGCGCTTTTTGTTCTGTCATAGAATAGGAATGCGAATCATTCTCAGGGGCGCAGTCGTCTCTATCCAGGGATGGGATCGGAACCGGAGGTCTGTGACGATGGAAATGAAGAACATGCTCTTCTATGAATTCGCCAGGATGACGATCGGGCCGATCATCGACTGGCACTATCACGTCAAGTCCGAAGGTGTGGACAACGTCCCGGAGGACGGCGCGGCCTTGATCATCAGCAACCACCGCTCGCTGATGGACCCGCCCGTGATCGGTTTCTCCATCAACCGGTTCGTCAATTTTGCCGCCGCGTCCTACTCCTTCAAGATGCCCATTGTTAAACAGCTCTACTCGGCTGCCGGGGCGTTCCCGCTCTCGATATACGGCGGCGAGGAAAGCGACAAGAACATCAACAAAGCGCGGGAACTGCTCGACAACGGCGAGCTGGTGGGGATTTTCCCTGAAGGCGTCCAGTCTTTCTTCAACCCCCACCGGGTCACCAAGATCGCCAACTTCAAGACCGGCTTCGCAAAGCTTGCCCTTGACGCCAGGGTTCCCATAATCCCCTGCGCGGTGGTGGCCACGGAGGAGCGGGAATTGCCCAAGGTGCCGGGATTCATGGTGTCCGCTTTCGTGACCCTCCCCAACGCCAAGGAGGGCATCAGGTTCATCAAGTACAAGGGCGTGACATGCCGTGTGGGGCGCCCTATCGACCTCAGCCCTTTCTTCGACGAGGACCCCACCAAGGCCCTCATAGACCGCATCGCGGGAAGGATAAGAAGGATTGTCATCAAATTATATGATGGCGAAGATTTAGATAAGTATTTGACTGGCGAGAAGCCCTTCGACTTCGAGGCTGACCCGGTGTAACGGCCGGTCGAAGGGGGACTCGTATTTTTGTGGACTAGGCCGAGTTGGAGGTCATCACCCAAAGTATGAGCAGGGACGCCAAGAAAGCCAAGAATACGGACGATAATGAGTTTGAGTTCGACGAAGATTTCGAAGACGAGATAAACCTGACAGAGAAGGCCCACCGATTCGCCGGTCTGGAGCGTTTCCCCATAATCTACGTTCCGGGCTACGGTGCGCCCCCGTTTCACGGCCGCTACCTCAGCAGCAGGCTGGAGGTCGAGGGGTTCGACGTCATTGAGGCGAGCCTTCCCCTCCTGCAGACCGGGGATATCGCGCGGTCGGCCGCGATGCTGGCCGTCGAGGTCCAGCGCGCCCGCTACAGGTTCGACGCCGAGAAGGTGAACCTGGTCGGACACAGCCTCGGTGGGATCATATCCCGCTACTACCTGCAGAAGCTCGGCGGCTGGAAGTATGTCCACCGCGCTGTGTACCTGGGCACCCCTCACAAGGGTGTTTACTGGGCGGTCTTCGGGCTGGCGACCAAGGCCGGGCGGCAGCTCTTGCCCAACAGCAGGCTGCTGGCGGAGCTCAATAACGACCCGTCGCGATGCAGGAACATCAAGTGCCTTTCGATCATCAGCAACTTCGACGAGATGGTCGTGCCCAAGGAGTCAGGGATTCTGGACTGCGGGTACAACAAGGTGGTCAACTGGCCCATCGGCCACTGGGGCATGGTGTTCTCCAACAAGGCGATAGGCTGGATAGTGGACTTCTTCGATGGCCTCTTCGACATCCGTGAGGGGTTCGCCAGGGTCTACGAGGACCGCGACGTCTCGGGCAACGGCGATTCGTGCAAACTGCACCAGGAGCAGGCCAAGAAGGAGCTCGCCCGCAAGGCCAGCTAGCCCAGGAACTCCACCACGTCGGCCAGGAACTCGTCACGGCACTGGTATGGGAAGCCGTGTCCAGCGCCGGGATATTCCTTCAACTGTGCGCCGGGCAGTGCGCCCGCGATGATCCTCGAGTTCTGTGCCGGGATGAGCACGTCGTCGGCGCCGGTGAGGACAAGGGTCGGGACTCTTATGTCTCCCAGCCGGTCGTAGGCGTCGAACTTCACTGTGCTCATGAACTGGCGCGCGGCGTTGTGGTCCGGGGTCGGCGCGATGAGGTAGCGACGCTTGAACTCGGACAACTGGTCCCTGTTGGCCTCGATCCACGCGCGATCGAACATGACGGTGCAGAAGCGGTCGACCAGGTCCTCGAGCGTGCCGCTGCGGTCGGTGAGCACCGCAAGGACTTCCTGGTCGCATACGACCCATCCGCTCGCGCCGCAG
>DAIQAV010000068.1:0-11229 GCA_036781505.1 Candidatus Anoxymicrobiaceae bacterium
GGCCCGGATAGTATTGCTGGTAAGGCGGCTGGGGATATCCGTGAGGCGGCGGCATCTGTCCGTAAGGAATGTTCACCTGCCCGGCTCTAGGCGCCAGGCCCCTGTTTCTTCGTTTCCTGTCGTTCAACCGGGTCCCTCACTCTATAGTGTCTGTCCGCCCTGGCAATGGCGGAACTCCCGCTTGTTCTGATTATAGCAGCGCGCTGTGACAGAGGCTCTCAGCTCAGGCTATCTCAACTTTTCCCCACGCGCCCATCGAACCCTGCAGCATGATGACCGCGCCCTGCACCTGTTCGAAGCTCGCCGCCATCTCGAGCCCCGAGCCGATGTCCTCGGGCCGCAGCACGGCATTCCCCATGGCCGTTGCCGCCGCGTCGGCGATGGTGGCGGTCGCCGCTATCACCGTGACGGCGTCCGCGGCCCCGAACGAGACCGAGGGTCCCACCGTGGCGCTGCTGGTGCACACCCCTGTTCCGTCGGCCGAGTCCTCGACGATTATATCCACGTCCCGCGAGTCGACGCCCGCGAAGATCCTGATCCTGCGGCGTCCCCCTCCCGCCAGGAAGATGTCGCCCCCGTTCTCGACGATCACTTCGCTGGACACCGACAGGAGGTCGGTCCCAACCCACTGGGCGATCGCTCCCGCGACGGAAGCCATCGGCCCCACGTCGAAGGCCTCGCCAGCCGCCGCCATGTCCGCGACGATTCCCGGGGCGCCCGTAGCGGCCGGGACCGGCTTGAACGACGTGCCGAAGGAAGAGTGCGTGGCCAGGTAACCCTCGAGCTCGGCCCTGTGCCGCTCGAGCGACTCGCGCGCCGCCTCCACGGTGTCGCCGGCGGTGCAGATGTAGAGGTCGCTCTCGCCCATCTTCAGGGCGTAGCACGTCAGGCCTTCGGGCTCCATCACCGCCCGGTACGCACGCTCGGCATTGCTTTCTTCATCCGTCATCACAATCTCCTGTTGACCTCGCGCGCCCCTCCGGCGCCGCACCGGCCCGCAAGGGAATTGTAACCCGCGCGGGGCCACTCGAAACATGTTGCATTTAGAAATAGAATAGGAGCCGGCCGCCGCCGCCGTCCCCGCGAGGGATGGAGCCGCCGGTCCGTTTGAGATATCTCAAATGCTGAAATGCTTAACAGGAGTACAGTATAATTGCGCCGGATGGATGTATCGATGCAGGATCCGCTCTCGTTCGAGCGCGGTCCATTTCAGATAATCGCTCCAGGATCCATCGGCGTGCTTGCCAATGGTAAGTAAATTCGGATTAGCAGTATAATCACGCTGTCCGTTTTACCCTGCCGGCCGGGCGATGCCCGGCCTGCTGTGTCCGGTGTACGGACGGGTGCGGCGGCGCGAACGAAGAGCGGAGGCCCGCGCGCGGGCTCCGTCATGAGGGGGACACATGGCACAGAAGTGCAGCTGCAAGAACAGGTACGCCGACGTCGACGACCTGGGTCCCGTCGACGAGATAGTCGAAAAATACGGCCATGAGAAGGGCGCGCTTATCCCGCTCTTGCAGGAGGCTCAGGACGCCTACGGATACCTCGACGAGAAGATAATGCGCGAGCTGGCCCTGAGGGCCGGCTACCAGCTCAGCCAGCTCTACGGCGTGGCGACGTTCTTCTCCCAGTTCAGGCTCAAGCCGGTCGGCGAGTACCTCATCAAGGTCTGTCACGGGACTGCCTGCCACGTGGGGGGAGCCACCCAGATCTCGGACGAGGTCTGCAACCAGCTCAACATCAAGGAAGGCGAGACCACCCCGGATAACAAGTTCAGCCTGGAGTCTGTGATGTGCCTGGGCGCCTGTGCCCTCGCCCCTATCATGGTCATTGGTGACGACACGTACGGGAAGCTCAAGCCTACCGGCATCAAGAAAGTCCTGAAGCAATACGCCGGCGAGTCCGGCGCACAAGAAGAGGAAGAGTAGAGATGGCTGAAAACGGACACAAGTACAAGCTCGTCCTCGGATACGGCACCTGCGGCATCGCCGCGGGCGCGACAGCGGTCAAGGACGCGCTCGAGGACGCGGTGAAGGGCGGGGACTACGACGTCGACCTCGACTTCGCCGGCTGCATGGGCTACTGCTTCAAGGAGCCCGTCATCGAGATATTCGACCGCGAGGGCGGCTCGGTGATCTACGGCGATATGACCGCCAAGAAGGTGCCCCAACTGCTTGATGAGCACGTCGGTAAGGGCCAGGTCGTCGAGGACTGGGTCATCAAGCAGAGTGACGACCCCTCGGCTCACGAGGGTGATTTCCTGGAGCACCAGCACCGCATCGTGCTGCGCAACTGCGGGAAGATCAACCCGGAGAGCATTGACGAGTACATCGAGATAGGCGGCTACGAGGCCGCCCGCAAGGCGCTGACGAGCATGACCCCGGAGGGGGTCATCGACGTGGTCTCGGCGGCAGGGATCAGAGGAAGGGGCGGCGCGGGCTTCCCCACCGGCACCAAGTGGGGCTTCGCGCGCAAGTCGCCGGGCGAGGACAAGTACCTGATATGCAACGCGGACGAGGGCGACCCGGGGGCGTTCATGGACCGCAGCGTGCTGGAGGGAGACCCCCACTCCGTTCTGGAGGGAATGATCCTGGGAAGCTTCGCCATCGGCGCGCGGCAGGGATACATCTACTGCCGGGCGGAGTACCCGCTCGCGCTGAGCAGGCTGGACATCGCCATCCAGGAGTGCCACGAGAAAGGCTACCTGGGCAAGAACATCTTCGGCACCGACTGGGACTTCGAGGTCAGGGTCAAGAAGGGCGCCGGGGCGTTCGTCTGCGGCGAAGAGACCGCGATGATGGCTTCGATGGAAGGCAAGCGCGGCATGCCGCGGCCACGGCCTCCATTCCCGGCCAACTCGGGCCTCTGGGGCAAGCCGACCAACATCAACAACGTGGAGACCTTCGCCGCCATCCCCTGGATCATGAATAACGGCAGCGAGGCGTACTCCGCCATCGGCACCGAGAAGAGCAAGGGGACCAAGGTGTTCTGCCTGGCCGGGAAGGTGCGGCGCACCGGCCTGGCCGAGGTGCCCATGGGCTACACGCTCAAGCAGGTCATCTTCGACGTCGGCGGCGGCATCGCCGACGGCAGGGAGTTCAAGGCCGTGCAGATGGGCGGCCCGTCCGGTGGCTGCCTGCCCGCCAGCAAGCTCGACACCCAGGTCGACTACGACCAGATCACGGCAGCCGGCGCCATCATCGGCTCGGGCGGGATGATCGTCGCGGACAACCGCACCTGCATGGTGGACCTCGCGCGCTACTTCCTGTCCTTCACGCAGGACGAGTCGTGCGGGAAGTGCACGCCGTGCCGCATCGGCACCAAAAGGATGCTCGAGATACTCGAGCGCATCTGCGCCGGGGAAGGGGAGCCTGAGGACATCGATAGGCTGCAGACGCTCGCCTCCGACATCATGGCCTCCAGCCTCTGCGCGCTGGGGGGCACCGCCCCCAACCCGGTTCTCACGACCCTTCGCTACTTCAAGAACGAGTACGAGGACCATATCTTCAACCACAAGTGCACCGCCCACGAGTGCCCGGCGCTGATAACGCTCAGCATCGACACGGAGACCTGCACCGGCTGCGGGGCGTGCGTTAAAGTCTGCCCGACGGACGCGATATCGGGCGAGAAGAAGCAGCCGCACGTGATCGACGCGGAGGCCTGCATCAGGTGCAAGATGTGCCTGTCGCGCTGCCCGTCCGAATCGATCGTGTCCGAGTAGGATCCTAAAGACCTTGTTCAACGGGAGGTTGGAAGTGGAACAGATAAATGTGGAAATCGACGGGACCAGATGCACCGGCCCTAAAGGTTCCACGATACTGGACATCGCCAAGGCGAACGACATATACATCCCCACGCTCTGCTACGACCCCAGGATGGAGCCGTACGGCGCGTGCAGGCTATGCCTGGTGGAGGTCGAGGGAGCGAGGGGCCTTCTGCCCGCGTGCTACGCCGAGGTGACCGACGGGATGGTGGTGAAGACCGCCACCGAGAAGCTCGAACGGATACGCAAGACGCTGGTGGAGCTGCTCCTGTCGGACCACGACATGGAGTGCCAGGGATGCGCCAAGTCGGGGCGCTGCGAGCTGCAGGAACTGGCCAACCGCTACGGGATCACCGAGAGCCCGTTCGTCGGCGAGAAGCACGAGTACATCGAGCACGTCGAGAACCCCTTCGTGATGCGCGACTACAACAAGTGCATAATGTGCGGGCGCTGCATCAGGATATGCCGCGAGGTCCAGGGCGTGGGCGTCTACGACTTCATCAACCGCGGCTTCAAAGCGATACCGGGGACACCGTACGACAAGCCGATGCAGGAGACTCCCTGCGAGTTCTGCGGGCAGTGCATATCCACCTGCCCCACAGGCGCAATAAAGGCCAAGCCCTACGAGGGCGACGGCAGGGTGGCGGCGCGCGACATGCTGCGCAACGCCTGCGCCTTCTTCAAGATGTCCGAGGAGGACATGATGGAGGCGCTCGGCCTGGAGGGCTGGAAGGTGCGCACGACCTGCGCCTACTGCGGCTGCGGCTGCCAGCTCGACCTGCACGTGATAGACAACAAGGTGGTCGAGGTGACCTCTCCCAAGATGGTAGGCTCGGGCCAGGGCAACCTCTGTGTAAAGGGCCGCTTCGGCTACGACTTCATATCCTCTGACGAGCGGCTAACCAAGCCTCTGGTGCGCAAGGGGAAGAAGCTGGTCGAGACCTCCTGGGACGAGGCGCTGGACCTGGTGGCCTCCAAGCTGTCCGGCATCAAGAAGAAGAGCGGCGCCGACTCGATAGCTGTCCTCTCGTCGGCCAGGGCGACCAACGAGGACAACTACCTCATCCAGAAGTTCACGCGCGCGGGGGTGGGCACCAACAATGTCGACCACTGCGCCCGATTGTGACACGCTCCAACAGTCGCCGGTCTGGCGAAAACGTTTGGAAGCGGAGCGATGACCAACACGATGGACGACATCGAGCAGGCGAAGGCCATCCTGGTCATAGGATCCAACACCACCGAGGCGCATCCGATCATCGGCCTGCGCATCAAGAAAGCGGTCATGCAGAATGACTGCAAGCTCATCGTAGCCGAGCCCAGGCACATACGGCTCTGCTATTACGCCGATAAGTGGCTGCAGCACATGCCCGGTACGGACGTCGCGCTCCTCAACGGGATGATGAACGTCATCATCTCCGAGGGCCTCTACGACGAAAAGTTCGTCCACGAACGCTGTGACGGCTTCGACGAGCTGGCCGAGCTGGTCAAGGAGTACACCCCCGAGAGGGCGGCCGAGATAACGGGCGTTGCGGCCGAGGACATCCGTGAGGCGGCGCGCACCTTCGCCAACGCCGACTGCGCGGCCATCATCTACGCGATGGGCATCACCCAGCACACCACGGGGACCGACAACGTCGTGACCGTTGCCAACCTTTCCATGCTCACTGGAAACATCGGCAAGCCGGGCGCCGGGGTCAACCCGCTGCGCGGCCAGAACAACGTCCAGGGCGCCTGCGACATGGGCGCGCTACCCAACGTGTTCACCGGCTACCGCCCCGTCACGGACGAGGACGTCCGCAAGAAGTTCGAGGAGGCCTGGGGGGTCGAGCTGCCCTCCGAGCCCGGACTGACCGCGACTGCGATGATGGACGCGGCCGCCAAGGGCGACATCAAGGCGATGTACATCGTCGGCGAGAACCCGATGATGTCCGACGCCAACCTGCACCACGCCGAGGCCGCGCTCAAGAACCTCGACTTCCTGGTGGTCCAGGACATATTCCTGACCGAGACCGCAGAGCTCGCCGACGTCGTGCTGCCGGCATCGTCCTTCGCCGAGAAGGAGGGGACGTTCAGCGCAACCGACCGCCGGGTGCAGCGGGTCCGCAAGGCCGTCGACCTTCCCGGCGAGGCGCGCGCGGACAACGAGATAGTCGCAGAGATCTCAAAGCGGATGGGCTACGACATGGGCGACGTGACCCCGTCACTGATGATGGACGAGATCGCCAGCCTTACGCCGCACTACGGCGGCATCAGCCACGCGAGGCTCGATGAGGGCGTCACGATTCACTGGCCGTGCCCGGACGCGGATCATCCCGGTACCCCCATCCTGCACACCAAGCAGTTCACCAGGGGCAAGGGCTGGTTCTGCCCCGTGGAGTTCGTGCCGCCCGCGGAGGTGGCCGATTCGGAGTACCCGCTGGTGCTCACCACCGGCAGGGTGCTGTGGCAGTACCACACCGGGACGATGACCCGCAAGACAGAGGGCATCAACGAGATCGACCCGCACGGAAAGGTCTGGATAAGCCCGTTCGACGCGGAGAAGCTCGGGGTGGAGTCCGGCAAAGAGGTGCAGGTGAGCACCCGGCGCGGCGAAATAGACATCGAGGCGATGGTGACCGAGAGGATGCCCGAGGGCGTCATCTTCATACCATTCCATTACGTGGAAGCCGCGGCCAACACTCTGACCAACGACGCCGTCGACCCCGTGTCGAAGGTGCCGGAGTTCAAGGTCAGCGCGGCCAAGGTCATGGTCAAGTAGAGCCTGCTGGAGCAGCGAGTGGAAGAGACGCTGGAGAAAACCGAGGGCGGCGAGGAGCGCGAATCGGCGCCCGAGGACGTGAAGATACTCGCGTTCCTGTGCAACTGGTGCTCGTACGCCGGGGCCGACCTGGCGGGCGTCTCCAGGTTGCAGTACCCGCCCAACGTGGTCGACATCAGGGTCATGTGCACCGGCACCATCTCCCCCTACTACGTGCTCAAGGCGTTCCAGGAAGGTATCGACGGCGTGCTCATCGCCGGCTGCCACGTCGGTGACTGCCACTACGACAAGGGCAACTACATGACCGCCAAGAGGTTCAGGGTGCTCAAGGACATCCTGGCCGCCGCGGGCATCGACCCCAGGCGCATCCGGCTCGAGTGGGTCAGTGCGGCCGAGGGCGCCAAGTTCCAGGACGTCATCACCTCGTTCACCGAGCAGGTCAGGGCGGCCGGACCCTCGCCGCTGGCTCCTAAGCGGGGCAAGTGATGAAGGAAGAGCTGCAAGAGGCGCTGCGCGAGGCGCTGGAAAGCGGGAAGGCCAGGGCGGCCGTCGTGTTCACCGAGCGCGACGGTGAGCTCGTCCCGCGGCTCGTCACCAGCGCGGACGACCCGGCCCTGGACAGCATATACGAGGGGGACCGGCGCTACCCCACCGCTTCCTTTGCGATGATGGTCCTGCCGCTCGTCGAGGGTAAGCTGGCGCTTCCCGTGCGGGAGTGCGACCGGCGCATGCTGGTGGAGCTCGAGAAATACAACCAGGTCGATCCCGACAGGCTGCTGCTGGTGGGGGTGCCTTGCTCGCAGGAGGTCGCCGACGCCTGCGGCTGCGGCCATCCCTCTCCCCCGCCCGAGATAGCGGTGACCGGCCCGCGGGCTCAGCCTTCCGAAGCCACTCCGCTGCCGGAAGCCTCCTCCGAGGACCCGGCGGAGCGCCTGGCCTTCTGGATGGACAGCTTCTCCAAGTGCATCCGATGCATGGGCTGCCGCAACATCTGTCCGATGTGCTTCTGCAAGGAGTGTGCCCTCGACGATCCCGACCTGGTCGGCGCGGATTCAAAGCCTCCTGAGATCCCGATATTCCACCTCATCAGGGCCTTCGACATGGCCGACCGCTGCATCGACTGCAGGATGTGCGAGTCGATCTGCCCGGCCGAGATACCCCTGCGACAGCTCTACCGGCTGGCGCGCGCCTCGGTGAAAGACGCCTTCGGCTACGAGCCCGGCCTGGACGCGGGCGAGCTCAGCCCGCTGGGCGAACTGGGGACTCCCGCCGACCTCGGCGGCATGGACGAAGGCTTCCGCTCGGTGTGACCTCAAGGCCCCGCGCCTTTAGACATCGTTCAACAGAAAGAGCGCGGATCCGGATCCGCGCTCTTCTTATTGCTAACGCTTGATGGAAGCGGTCGCCTGTCTATAGCTCCAGGTAGGAGGCCGCGAACAGCGTCTCCTCGTGGAACAGCTTGACCGTCTTCTTGATCGCTACGTGCAGCGGGTTGTTCATGTCGAGCTCGCCTTCCTTGAGACCTTCAGCTATCTGCGTCAGGTCGTACTCGGGGCTCTCCATGCGCGCGACCGCCATCAGCTTCTCGTCGTTGGGGTCCACGATGGCCCCGTCCATCCCGTGTCCCATCAGGGCCGCCAGGAAGATGCGGTTCACGAACTCGGCGTTCTCGGCGGTGAGACCGCACTTGTTGCTGACGTTGGAAAGCCCGCACACCAGGTGGGGCTTCTCCGGCAGCTCCGAGAACATCTGCGTCGCGTCGAGCAGCGCGTGGACCTGGTCCTGCGCCACACCGATCGGCAGCACGATCGGGTCTATCCAGTAGTCGTCGTGCCCGAGCCCCGCGGCCTCGAAGGCCATCATCAGGTTGTAGCCGTTGGTCACGCGCTCCTCGGCGTCGCGCGGCACGCCGGCCTCGCTCGTGCAGAGCCCCACTGCCTTCGCCTTGTACTCGATCACCAGCGGGATGAGCCTGTCCATACGCTCCTGGACGCTCGAGACCGAGTTCACGATCTTGGGGTTCTTGCCGACCTTCAGACCGGCCTCCATCGCGTCCATGTTCATCGTGTCCAGCGAGAGCGGCAGGTCCGTGACCTCCTCGATCGTCTCGACCATCCACTGCATGATCTCGGGGCCGTTCTTGGTGGCGGGCCCCAGGTTGATGTCTATGCAGTCGGGCTTGCCCTCGAGCTGTTTGGTCACCATTGCCTGGATGGGACCCTTCTCGCGGGCGATCATTGCCTCCTTTATGCTGGTCGTGATCACGTTGACCTTCTCGGCGATGATGTACATCTCTACCTCCTTGCCATCTCCTTGTCTGACTGTCTTATCTAGCGAGCTTCGCGCTCTTCGAGCAGTTTGTGCGCGAAGTACGAACTCCTCACCAGCGGCGCCGCGGCCACCGCTTCGAAACCTAGCGCCCGGGCCTTCACCTCGAGCTGCCCGAACTCCGACGGCTCCCAGTAGCGCTCCACAGGCACGTTCCGCTCGGCGGGCCTCAGGTACTGCCCCACGGTCAGCAACGAACACCCCGCCCCGTGCAGGTCGCGCATGAGCTCCTCGACCTCCATGGAGGTCTCCCCCAGCCCGACCATGAAGCCGCTCTTCGCGGGCACCCCCGCGGCGGCGGCCTGATCAAGCACCGCGAGCGACCTGGCGTAATCCGCCTGAGGCCTGATCGTCGCGTAAAGCCTCTCGACCGTCTCCACGTTGTGATTGAAGACGTCCGGCCTCTCCGACAGGACTACCTCGACGTCCGTGGCCCGGCCCCCGAAGTCGGGCACCAGAACCTCGACCGTCGCCCCCGGCAGCCGGGCGCGCACTGCCCGCACCGTCCGCGCGAAATGCTCGGCGCCACCGTCGGGCAGGTCGTCCCTTGTCACCGATGTGACCACCACATGCTTCAAGCCCATCCCGGCCGCTGCCCTCGCGACCGCTTCCGGCTCGCCGGGCTCGGGCGGCTCCACCCCGCCGGTCGGCACCGCGCAAAAGGCGCAGTCCCTGGTACAGCGGGCCCCCAGTATCAGGAAGGTCGCCGTGCCCGCGGAGTAGCACTCACCCCTGTTCGGGCACTTCGCCCCGACGCAGACCGTGTTGAGCCCTTCACGCTCAAGCAGTCCCTCGACCTGCCTGAGCTCGGGTCCGCACTCGACGGGCCTCAACATCCACCTCGGCATTCGCGTGCCGGCCCGTGACCCCGACTCCATACTAAAAATACCTGTCCCGCATGGCCGCCGACACCTCCGCGGTGAGCCTCAACGCCCGTTCCGCCACCTCTACCGTGGCCGGACCCAGGCCGCACGATGGAGAGACCAGCGCGCGTGCCGCGAGCGTCTCCCGGTCGAGCCCCCTGGCCTCGAGCATGTCGAAAGCTCCCTCCAGCCGGCTCTCCAGGTCTTCGCACGACACCTTGAAGACCGTCTCGTCCTTGGGGACGATGCCCCACGCTATCGAGCCGCCCCGACCGAGATGCTCGGCGATCTCGCCGTCGTAGGCAACGAACGGCTCCATGTACTCGTAGGCGTCGAAGTGGACCACGTCCACCCCGGTGGCGAAGACCATCGACCAGTCGGTGTTCCCGCAGCAGTGCACGCCGGTTATGTCGGCTCCGCACCCCGCCAGGCACTCCTTGATCTCGCCTACCACCTGCTCACGGCTCACGCTGATGAGCGCTGACCCCACTGAGTGGAGGTAAGGCTCATCGTAGAACATTATCACCTTCGCGCCGGGCGCCGCGCCCGCCAGCTGGCGGCTCTGCCACTTGCCCTTGAGCGTCAGAGCCTTGACGATCACCTGCTCAAGGGTCTCGTTGTAAAGGCTCGCCCTCTTGTCCTGGTCAGTGACCGTGAGCCCGAACGATATCGGCCCGGTCACCTGACCCTTCAGGAAGGGCCTCTCCGCGAGCTCGGCGGCAAACGTCCCGTCCAGAAAGAGTGCCAGCCCCGCCGCAAAATCGCGGCTCATCGCGAACCTGTCGAGGTCCTCTTCGATCACTGCCTGGTAGAAATCCTCGAGCTCGCCCGTAAACGCATCGTCCACCTGAAACCACATGCGCTTCGCGGCCGCATCCACCTTGATGCCCGGCATCCCCTCGGAATACTGGGCGTACATGTTCTCTCTGAAACCCAGGCTGGGCAGCTGGGGCCAGGCGGCCACCTCTCCGAACGTATCGAGCGCGAGCCGGCATGCCTGCTCCGCGTCGGCGTGCGGGAGGGTCCCGATCGCGATCATCGCGAACCGGGGCTCGAATCCACTCACAGGGGGCTGACCCCTTTTTGCTGTTCGACCACTCTGCATCACCAGATGTCTTTTATGCACCAAGGGGTCTGACCCCGACCATTACCTCTTGCTCTTACAGCGCGTTTATATCGAGCTCAGCCTCTTCGAGGATCCTCGGTACGACGCCCTCCTTGCCGATCGCCATGATATGGACGCCGTCGGCCAGGCCTTCCTCGCGGATCCGCTTGATGTGGCGCGCCATGATGCTTATGCCGACATCGATGGCCTTGCCCTTCTCAGCGGCGGAGAGCTCTTCGATCAGGTCGTCGGGCACCACAACGCCCGGCACGTTCTTGTTCATATACTTGGCCATCCCGGCGCTGGTGAGCAGCACCAGGCCCGCCTGCATCTTGATGGGATACTGGCGCGCGGTCTTCATGAACTTCGCGAAGTTGTCCATGTCGTAGATCGCCTGGGTCTGGAACCACTC
>DAIQAV010000069.1:0-11151 GCA_036781505.1 Candidatus Anoxymicrobiaceae bacterium
ATCGAGATGCTACTCGAGGCCCGGGGGCTCGAGCTGGACGGCGCCGACTGGGCCTGGGAGGCCCGCGCTCTCGGCGGGGACGAACTGGCACAGGCGCTCCAGGCGGCCGCGGCCGAGATCAAGGCGATCCCCCGCGACAAGGTGAGGCAGATCCCCGGCGTGGACATGGACGTCCGCCGGCTGATGACCGACTTCGCGCCGTGCTTCTACCAGGCCAGCGGAATACACGACCCGCTCAACGGGACCCCCGAGGACATGGAACACTGCGCGCGGCTCATCGACCACGAGGTCACCGCGCTGGTCAAGGGCCTGCTCGCCCTGGCCGTCACCGCCAAGCCGTAACGCAAGAAGGGGTCAGGCCAGCCTCGCTTTCAACACTTCGCGCATGGCCCTCAGCGCTTTGCCGCGATGGCTGATCTCGTTCTTCTCCTCGAGGCTGAGCTCCGCCATGGTCCTCGAAAAACCCGTTGGCTCGAACACCGGGTCGTATCCGAACCCGCCGGCGCCTCTCCTGCCCTTTAGGATAGTGCCTTCGCAGACGCCTCGGCTGAACCTGATGTCCCCCTCCAGTGAGAGCGCCACCACGCACCTGAAACGCGCGGTGCGCCCGCTCAGAGGCACACCGTCCAGCTCCCTAAGCAGCTTCTCGATGTTGCGGTCGGAGTCGCCCTCCGGTCCCGCGTACCTGGAGGAATGAATGCCGGGTCTTCCGCCGAGGTGGTCGACCTCGAGGCCCGAGTCGTCGGCCAGCGCGGCGCGAGAAAACCTTTCACGCAGCTCGGAGGCCTTGATGATCGCATTCTGCTCGAGAGTCTGCCCGGTCTCTTCGGGATCGGGCCAGCCACCCAGGTCTTTGAAGGTCAGGAGGGTCAGGCCGGGCAGGTCGAGGACTTCGGTGATCTCCCGTATCTTGCCCGCGTTCTTGGAGGCGATGACGAGGTCCATACTCACGCGCCCGGCGGCCCGCCGGCAAGCACCTCGTTCTGGTAGGCGATCAGGTCCCGGATCCCGCCCATCCCCATCTGCAGCATGACCTCCAGGTCATCGCGCGAGAGGGGCTTGCGCTCGGAGGTGCCCTGTATCTCTATGATCTCGCCCTTCTCGTTGGCGACCAGGTTCATGTCGACGTCGGCGTGGTAGTCCTCCTCGAAGCACAGATCCAGGCACGGCGCGCCGCTCACGACGCCGACGCTGATGGCGCCCACGTTGCCACTGGCCGGCGACTCCTTGATAACACCCTCGTCGATCATGGTCTCGAACGCGTCCCGCAGGGCTACGTACGCGCCTGTTATCGACGCCGTCCTGGTGCCGCCGTCCGCCTCGATGACGTCGCAGTCCACCCAGAACGTGCCGTCCGGGAACTTGCTGGTATCGGTGACCGCCCGAAGCGACCTGCCGATGAGCCTCTGTATCTCCATGGTCCTGCCGCCCTGCCGGCCGGCGATGGCCTCGCGCGGGCTGCGGACGGTGGTGGAGCGCGGAAGCATCGAGTACTCGGCGGTGACCCAGCCCTTGCCGGTCCCGGCCAGGAACCTCGGCACGGTGTCCTCGTAGGTGACCGCGCAGATCACGCGCGTGCGACCGAGCTCGATCAGCACCGAGCCCTCCGCGTGCGGGATGTAGCCCCTCGTTATCTTGACCGGCCGCATTTGCTCCTCGGACCTGCCGTCAGTCCTGATCAAAACAGCCTCCTTGCTCGCTTCTCATACCGCGCACGGGTAGGGGCCCACGAAAAGGGTCAGCCCCTCGACAGCAAGCTCCACGGGACCATTGTACTGCTTGCCGGCCTCCTCGACCGCCTTCTCCCCGCTCAACGTCGGCCACAGGTGCGTCAGCAGCAGGCTCCCGACCCCCGCCTCCGCGGCGATCCTGCCAGCTTCGGTCGCGCTCAGGTGCCCCTTATGCTTGGCCGGCACCTCGCTGGTGAATGTGGACTCGCATATGAACAGGTCGGCCTCACGCGCGAGCTCTACCAGCCCGTCGCACTTCTCCGTGTCTCCGGAATAGCAAACAGTGCTCTCGCCCGCCTTGATGCGGTAGATGAAGCCGTCGACACCGTGCGCCGACGGGAGCGCGGTGACCTCGAACCCGGCCAGCTCGATCGCGCGCCCCGGCTCGGGGGCGGTGAGCTCCATGCACTTGAAGAACTCCTCCCGGCTGCTCTCGGCGAGCGGGCTGCCGATGATGTCTCTGGCCACCGCGGGCGCCAGCACGGGCATCGGCGGCAGCGAGGTCTCCCAGAACCGCCGGGCGGTGCAGAGACCGAATATGTCCACGTAGTGGTCGTAGTGCATGTGCGTGAGAGCCAGGGCGTCGAGCGCGTCGGCGTCCAGGTATTCGAGCATGTTGGATAGCGCGCCCGGGCCCAGGTCGAGCATCAGGGTCTGCTCTTCGTTCGAGAGCAGGAACCCCGCGCAGGCCTTCCCCGGCCCCGCGTAGCCGCCGGAGCTCCCGCATACCGTGACCTTAACGCTCAAGAGGCTTCACCTTCAGCGTCGAGGAAAGCGGGAGCGGGGTGCTTATCGAAAGTGATCGGGATCACCTCGCGGACCTCCGGCCCCAGGAACATCCTCCCCAGCCGGCGGCCCTCGTCGACGTCGCCGGTGGTGAGGAACATCATCGAGCCGGGACGGTCGCCCTCCGCGAGCCAGCCGAGGCGGTCGAGGATGGTGTCGACCTCCGCGGCGGTCTCCTCCGCGCTGCTGATGAGCTCAACGCCGGGGCCGGCCACCTGAGCCAGCAGCGGCGCCAGCAGCGGGTAGTGGGTGCATCCCATGATTAGCGTGTCGATGCCGGCCTCCAGCATGGGGTCGAGGTAGCCCAGGGCCATCTCGGAGATATGGTCGCCGGTGACCTCTCCCCTCTCGACGAACTCCACGAACTCGGGGCAGGCCTGGCTGTAGACGGTGGCGCGGGGGTCGAGCTTCTTGATGGCGCGCTCGTAGGAGCCGCTCGATATGGTGACGTTGGTGCCGATCACGCCGATCTGCAGCCTCTTGGAGCGGCGCAGCGCGGCGCGCACACCCGGCATGATGACCCCGACCACGGGGATGTCGTACCGGCACTGAGCCTGCTCGAGCGCGGCGGCGGTGGCGCTGTTGCAGGCGATCACGATGAGCTTCACGCCGAAGCCCAGCAGATAGTCGATGATCTCGTGGGCGAAGCAGGAGACCTCGTCGATGTCGCGGGGGCCGTAGGGTCCGCGCGCGCCGTCGCCGAGGTAGATGATGCGCTCGTCGGGCAGCCGGTCCATCACGGACCTGACCACGGTCAGCCCGCCTATGCCGCTGTCGAATATTCCTATCGGCCTGTCGTTCATAGTTCTCCCGCCATCGGTGCTGGAAGCTCTATTATCCTGTAGTTTCGCTTTAGAATAAACGGAGGCCTTGTCAGCGAGGAGAGGCGTCACGGCCTGCTGCGTGCGGACGGGAGCGAGATAGCGGCATGCGAGTGGGTGGGCGAGGGAACTGGGAACCGGTGAGCAACACCAGAGGCGGGGGAGTCGAACCGTCGCTGCACCCCTGCCTTGACCCCGGCTTGGCGCTGGTTTGCTGATCAGGAGTTTCGCTCCCCAACGGTGGGGACTCCGTCCCCCCCGATGGCGCTCGCCTTCGGCGAGACTGTTGCCCCCCAAGTTTGAGATCGATGCGGGGGAATGCTTCCCCCGGCCCCCCTGGGTTCGACTCCCGCCGTTAGCGGGAGCGTGAAAGTGTGGTGGAGGCGGCGGGAGTCGAACCCGCGTCCAAGAAAGCTTTGGCGACAGCATCTACGGGCGTATCCCGCGGTTTAAGTCTCGCTCAGGTTCGGCCCGCGGGAGGCCTTACCTTTGCCAGTCCCGGAAAATTTAACCCCGTTGTCGTCGGGACCCCGACGAGGGGCTGTCCTGCTAACGTCGCCCTACCCGGGGCCGCAGGCCTCACCCGGGGGACGTGACCGCTGTTTAAGCAGCCAGTGCCATTTCAGTGTTGGCGTTTGTTTGTTTTCCAGCAGTTTAACGAGTTATTGGAGCTCGGCCCGCACTATCGCCTCCCTCGATCCTGTCGAAGCCTTGTCGCCCCCACGTAACTAGTTCTAACGTTCGGCGGCTTTGCGCAGTTTCCTTCGCTCGACCTTGGCCATCTCGCGCTCGGCGTCCCTGTCGGCCATCTCGCGGCGCTTGTCGTACTTGCGCCGGCCTCTGGCGAGCCCGAGCTCGAGCTTTGCCTTTCCGTCCTTCAAGTACAACCGCAGCGGCACCAGCGTGTACCCTCGCTCCGCGATCTTCCCCACCAGGCGCTTGATCTGGTCCTTGTGAAGAAGGAGCTTGCGGATCCTGGCCGGGTCGTGGCCGAAGTGCCCGGCCTGCGTGTAAGGCGGGATGTTCATGCCGTGCACGAACGCCTCGCCGCCCTCGATGGTCGCGTAAGAATCGACCAGCGACGCGCGTCCTTCGCGGATCGACTTGATCTCGCTCCCGGTCAACACCAGCCCCGCTTCAAGCCTCTCCTCGACGAAGTAGTCGCGCAGCCCTTTACGGTTGGTGGCCTTTACCTGGATCCCCGTACGGTCGTCATTTCTGGACATGACCAGAGTATAACATCGCCCGCTTTGGGGTAAATGACGGCTCTCAATCGAAAAAGAGGCCAGGCTGATGGAGCCTGGCCTCTATTGCTGTTCTCAGACTTAAGCCGCTATCCGGAGCTCCTGGAGCAACAGGCTCGTTGGTGGCTTCCCGTCGATCATGTTCTGCAACACGTGCTTGGCCATGTCCATCTGCGCCGTGTCTTCCTTGGCGGGATCGCCCTTGACGGCGACGACCACGTCCGGGGTTATGCCCTTGCCGTCGATCGACTCGCCCTTGGGCAGGTAGTAGAGCGAGATGGTCAGCTTGACCGCCCCGCCGTCGCCGGTGGAGAACACGTTCTGCACCGAGCCCTTTCCGTAGGTCTTGGTGCCCACCACGACGGCCCGACCGTCGTCCTTGAGCACGCCGGTCACGATCTCCGAGGCGCTGGCGCTCCCGGAGTTCGCTAGTATGACCAGCGGCTTGGTCGTCTCCTGGCCGCCGCGCGCCACGTATTCGGTCCTCTTCTGTCCCTTGTTCTGGATCGCCACGACAGGCGTTCCGGGCGGAAGGAAGACGCTCGCCACGTTGACGGCCTCGTCCAGCAGGCCGCCCGGGTTGTTCCGCAAGTCCAGGATGAACCCCTGGGCTCCCTTGGCCTGCAGGTCCTTGACCGCGGCCCGCACCTTGTCGCCGACGCCCTTGTTGAACTCGAACAGGGTCAGGACGCCGTACTTGCCGTCCAGTTTCGATTCGAAGTCGGGGATCTGGATCTTCTGCCTGATGATGGTGAAGGTCGTCGTCTTGGTGCCTCGCTTGACCCCCAGCTTGACCTTGGTGCCCTGCTTTCCCCTGATCTGCAGGACCACCGTGTCCAGCGACTCGCCCTTGGTGTCTTTGCCGTCGACCGACATGATGATGTCGCCCGCCTTGATCCCGGCCTTGTCGCTGGGTGAACCCTTGATCACCGATACCACCACCGGGCGCCCCTTGGTCTCCCTCAGGGTGAAGCCCACCCCGTAGAACGTCCCGCTGAGGTCCTGCTCCAGTCGCTTGTTCTGCGTCGGGGTCAGGTATTCGCTGTGGGGCTCGCCCAGCGCGTTCACCAGGGCGGTGACGCCGACGTTGGTGAGCTCCGTGGTCGAGGTGACGCCCTTCTTCTTGGCCTTGGCGACCGCCGCGTTCGCGGCCGCGGTGATCTTGGCCTCGCTGAAGGGCCTGTAGAAGTAACTCTTGATATCGAAGAGCGCCTCGTTGTAGATGGGCTGATTACTGAGGCTGAAGTTGGCCGCGCTCTTCTTGAAGACGGTCTTGTCGATGGCAAAGCCGATCCCCACCAGCGCTCCGATGGCGAGCAGGGCGACCACTATCCCCAGGATAATTGCGCTCGTGCGCGACATGCGCTTCCTGGAAGGTGGCGGCGGCGGCGCGCCGTACTGGGGCTGCTGGTAGTACTGCCCCTCCGGGGGCGGGTACTGACCCTGAGGCGGGTACTGGCCCTGCGGAGGCTGCGCCTGGGGCGCCTGCCCCGGTGGCGGGTACTGGCCCTGCGGCGGCTGACCCGGCGCTTGAGGTGCCTGCTGTGGCGGCTGTTGTTGCTGCTGCCACTGCTGGGGAGGGGGCGGTTGCTGAGGCGGCACCTGCCCGCCCGGCTGGCTGTTGCCCTGTGGCTCGTCCAAGGTCCGCTCCTTGTCTTCTAGGATTATGGGCTCCCGGCGACACGCCGCGGAGCCTGAACCGGTGAAACTCGACACGGGCCGTGCGAGGCCCGCATCCCATGATAGACGTATTACCTGTTCAAGAACAGAATGAAGCATCCTTCTGAGAATTCGCTGATAAAACTGAGCCCGCCGGCCTGAAGTCCTCCGGCACCAGAGGCCCTAGACCTCGATGTACCGCCTCAGAGCGAACGCGCTGCCCACGGCGCCGATCACGATGCCGATCACGATGAGGATGAGCGACAGCCCTACCATGTAGCTTCCGCCCACCAGCCTGACGTTATTGGCGGCCGCCTCCAGCTTGGAGATGAACCATGAGTGCACCAGGATCGCGACAATGATCCCCACTAACGCTCCGAAGAACCCTTCGATCACGCCCTCCATCATGAACGGCCAGCGGATGAACCAGTTGGTGGCGCCGACCAGCTTCATGATGCCGATCTCCCTGCGCCGCGAATAGATGGCCATCCTGATGGTGATAGAGACGAGCGCCACAGCGACGACGCCGAACGCCAGCACGATCACCAGCCCGAACTTCTGGATCGCCCCCGTGATCTTGATGACCTTCGCCACCACGTCGCGCGGGTTCTTGATCTCCTTCTTGCCGGCCTCGTCCACGCTGACCTCTGGCCGCGTGGAGATGCGCTGGGCCACGATGTTGTTATACTTGGGGTCCTTCATCCGCACCTTGAACTCGGCGGGAAGCGGGTTGCCCTCGATCTCCTGCAGCAGGTCCTTCTCGTCCTTGTACATCAACTGGAACTCCTTGAGCGCGTCGTCCTTGGAGATGTACTTGACGCTCTTTACCTCGGACATGTTGCGGACGAAGTTCTCCATGCTGGCGCGCTCCTCGACGGTCACGTTGTCCTTGAGGAAGACGCGGATCTCGTCGACTCTCTCCTTCATGCTGGTCGCGAGACCATTGCCGGCGTGGACCGACATGCCCACGACCCCCAGGATGAGCAGCGACAGGCTGGTGACAAGGATGGCGGCGGCCGTCAGCGCCATGTTGCGGCGCATCGACGATGCCGACTCCTTGAAGAAGTACGTGAAATTAACTGCCATAGCCGTAGACCCCCCTGGCCTGGTCGCGTATCACACGACCGTCACGGAGCTCGACGACACGCTTCTTGAACGTGTTGACGATGTCCTGATCATGCGTGGCCATAATGACCGTGGTTCCGGTGTTGTTGATGCGCTCGAGCAGCTTGACGATGCCGACGGACATCGACGGGTCGAGGTTTCCGGTCGGCTCGTCCGCGAGCAGGATGGGAGGCCTGTTCACGAACGCGCGCGCGATTGAGACGCGCTGCTGCTCGCCGCCCGACATCTCGTCCGGCAGGGCGTCCAGCTTGTGGCTCAATCCCACCAGGCGGAGCACCTCCGGCACGTATGACTCGATGATCCTGCGAGGCCTGCCGGTCACCTCGAGCGCGTAGGCGACGTTCTCATACACCGTCTTGTTCTCCAGAAGCTTGTAGTCCTGGAACACGCAGCCGACCTTGCGCCTCAGGTAGGGGACCTTCCACCTCTTTATCTCGGCCAGGTTGGTGTCGGCGATATAGACCTGTCCGCTGGTGGGCTCATCCTCCTTAAGCATCAGCTTGATGAAGGTGGACTTGCCCGACCCGCTGGGGCCGACCAGGAACACGAACTCTTTTTTCTCGATGTCGACGGTCACGTCATCCAGGGCATAGATGTTGCCCTGGTAGACCTTCGAGACACGTCTGAACTTAATCAACGGCCATCCCTCCAAACATGGGACAATGACAAACAGGCCCGCTTTTCGGGGCCATATATATTTGGCTTAAGAGAATAAGATATCCTTCCTGCCCCTGTCACTGAGAAAACGCAAGACCGAATCCTTGTCCCTGTTTATGATCCTCTCGGCCGGGAATCCGACTTCGTCGACCAGCTCCAGGGCCGCCTCGAAAACCCCTACCAGCGAGGCGTCGTGCGCGTCCGTCCCGACACAGATGCGGGCGCCGGCCCTCATCGCCTCTCTGATTATCAACCTGCAGTTATCGATACTTCCTTTGCGGACAACCGTGAAAGAGGAGTTGTTGATCTCCAACAACACATTATTTGACGCAGCGGCCTCGACCACGGTTCGGTGGTCGAACGGGAACAGCGGGTTGCCGGGGTGCACCAGCACGTCGACCTTTCCGCTTTTGATCGCGCCGAGCAGCGCTGCGGTGTTATCCTCCACCGAGGTCCCCGGATAGCCCGTCAGCGGGTGCAGGCCGGCGTGGACGATGTCCAGGACCCCCAGGACCCGCTCGTGCAGGTCCAGCCCGCCGTCGGTGTCGATGATGTTGCACTCGGCGCTGCGAAGGACCATGACCCCGGAGAGCACCCTGGGCATCACCACCAGGTTGGTGAAGTTGTAGACGTGCGGGCCCCCCGGCATTGCCGGTCCGTGGTCGGTCACGCCTATCATCTCGATGCCGCGCAGGGCCGCCTCGGCGCAGATCTCCCTGACGGTCGAGAACCCGTGGCCGCTGGCGATGGTGTGGACGTGCAGGTCGGCCTTTATCCTTGGTCCGCTATCAGCCACGTGGGCCGCCTTCCTGGCCGTTGCCCGAGCTGTCGCCCTCCTGCTTCTTGCGCCAGCGCAGGCACTCTTGCATGAACTCGTCGATGTCGCCGTCCATGACCGCCTGGATGTTCCCGGTCTCCACCGCCGTCCTGTGGTCCTTGACCATCTGGTACGGCGCGAAGACATAGGAGCGGATCTGGCTGCCCCAGGCGATGTCCAGCCGCTTGCCGCGCAACGCCTCGACCTCCTTGACCTTCTCGCGCCTGGCGAGCTCGAACAGCCTGGACTTCAGTATCTTCATGGCGGTCGCACGGTTGCTGATCTGCGACCGCTCGTTCTGGCACGAAACGGTGACGCCGGTGGGAAGGTGGGTTATCCGTACCGCCGAGTCGGTGACGTTGACGTGCTGGCCGCCGGCGCCGGACGAGCGGTAGGTGTCGATCCGCAGGTCTTTGGGGTCGATCTCGGTGTCGAGCTCTTCGTCGACCACCGGGATGACGTCGAGAGAGACGAACGACGTATGCCGCCTCTTGGAGAAATCGAACGGGGATATCCGCACCAGGCGGTGGACTCCCTTCTCGCAGGACAGATAGCCGTAGGCGTGGTCGCCGTGCACGGTGAAAGTGGCGCTCTTTATGCCGGCGCCCTCACCCGGCTGAACGTCGTTGAGGTCGACCTCGAACCCCCTGCGCTCCGCCCAGCGCAGGTACATGCGCATCAGCATCTCCGCCCAGTCCTGGGACTCCAGGCCCCCGGCCCCGGGGTGCAATGAGATGATGGCGTCGTTGTGGTCGAACTCACCCTGCAGCAGGGTGGCGAACTCGATCTGGCTGAGCTCGGCGTCCAGGGAGTCGAGGCCTGACTGTATCTCGGTCTCGAAGGAGGCGTCCTGCTCCTCCAGGCCCAGCCCGTTCATCTCTTGAAGCTCGGAGATGTGCGCCATGATCCGGTCGTAGAGAGAGACCTCGGACTCCAGGCGCGAAAGGTGTGCCATCGTCCGCCTGGCCCTCTCCTGGTCGTCCCAGAACGCGGGAGCCGACGTCTCCTTGCGGAGCGTTTCTAGTTGGGAGCGCGATTGAGCGACGTCAAAGATAATCACCAATCTTCAACAGCGCCTGCCGGTTGGACTCGATCCGCTCGGCGAAATCCGTCACCATCCCATTCTCCTTTCGTGCCAAATGCAAAATGGGGACTGTCCCCTTTTTGCGTCAATGCAAAATCGGGGTCAAACCACTTTCTTGCGTCAGCGCAAAAAAGAGGTCTGACCCCATTCTCGCGTCAGGCTTCCTCCGCCCCGCAGCACTTCTTGTACTTCTTGCCGCTGCCGCACGGGCAGGGCGCGTTGCGGCCCACCTTGTCGCCCTGTCTCTGCTCGGTCTTCGTGCCCGGTTCCTCGGGGCCGCTCTCGAACACGCGCGCCGGCCGCTGCTTCTCGACCTCCACGACCTGCGCGTGGAATATGTACCTGGAGAACTCCTCCTTGATCGAATCGAGCATCCCCATGAACATGTCGTAGGCCTCGGACTGGTACTCGATCAGGGGGTCCCTGCCCGCCATGCCCCTCAGGCCGATGCCCTCCTGGAGGTAGTCGAGCTCGTAGAGGTGCTCGCGCCACTTGTTGTCCAGCACCTCGAGCATCACCGTGCGCTCCAGGTCCCGCATGGCCTCGGCGCCCATCTCCTCTTCGCGCTCGAGGTAAGCGCGCTCCGCGTCCTCGTACAACACCTCGCGCAGCTCCTCCTGGGTCAGCGCCTCGAGGTCGAGCTCTTCTACGGAGATCGACAGCGGCCACATCTGGTTGACGTAGGCGAACAGGCCGTCAAGGTCCCACTCCTCGGGAAACACCTGGGGGTTGGTGAAGGTCACCAGGGAGGACTCGACCGTGTCCTCGATCCACGACTTGGCCATCTCGCGGAAATCTTCGCCCTCCAGCAACTTGGTCCGCTCGTCGTAGACCACCTCGCGCTGCTTGTTCATCACGTCGTCGTATTTGAGCAGGTTCTTGCGGATCTCGAAGTTCTGCCCCTCGACCTGCTTCTGCGCCGATTCTATGGACCGCGAGACCATCTTGTTCTCGATGGGGACGTCCTCCGGGAAGTGGAAGCGCTCCATCAGCGAACCGATGGCCGCCGCCGCGAACCTCCGCATCAGGTCGTCCTCCAGCGACAGGTAGAACCTCGAGGCCCCGGGGTCTCCCTGGCGCCCCGAACGGCCGCGGAGCTGGTTGTCGATCCGGCGCGACTCGTGCCGCTCAGTGCCGATTATCTTTAGCCCACCCGCGTCGACGACGCCGCCTCCCAGCTTGATGTCGGTGCCGCGGCCGGCCATGTTGGTGGCGATGGTGACCGCGC
>DAIQAV010000070.1:0-5878 GCA_036781505.1 Candidatus Anoxymicrobiaceae bacterium
GGGCAGCTCCTTGAACATCAGCTTCTTCTCGTCGACGCCGCTCACGACTGCAAGCCGGAGCACGTCCTCGCTCTTCTCCCAGAGATAGACGGCGCCGATGTCGGCCCCCATGACGCCGGAGGTGTAGGCGAGGATCTTCTCGAGGATCTCGTGGAGGTCGAGCGTGGAGCCGATCTCGCGGGCCGCTTCCATCAACAGGCGCATGCGCTTGTTCACGTCGACCATGCCGTCGAGGACGCGCTCGACGTACCTGACGCTGGTCACCTCGCGCGCGATCACCGCCACCACTATCACGGCCAGCATCAGTATCAGGCCGCCCTCTATGACCCAGAAGATCGCGTCGCCGCGGAAGAAGTCCCTGACTGAGTGCAGGTTGAGCACCAGGATAAGTCCGGTTACGCAAAGCGCGAAGAGCACCAGGAGGACAACGGTGAGCGCGGTCATGCTGGGGACCCGGGGCGTCTCGAAGGCGCGGTCCAGGCCCGCCGGTCCGGTCAGGTCGACTTCGGCCTCGGCCTCCGCCTCTGCATCTACCTCGGGCGCGGACCGCGCGGCCACCTCCGCGCCCCCCATGCCGGCCGCCGCGCCGTCGGTATCAGGGCTGGCTTCCGCCTCGTGCTCTGGCTCATCACCGGGGTCTATTTTCTTCTCTTCGTCCGGCATGGGATGTCTCCGAGGCGCGTCGCTGCGCGAGTCCGCTCAGGTGCAAGGCTATTTTTCCAGAGGCCGGGCTTTTCTTCAAGGACGGCGACCGGCGCTACAAGGGCGTGTTCTCGTAGATGAATATGCCGCCGAGCCCGCCGACCGCCCACGCGCGCAGCTTGTCGCTGGTGGTAACGTCGAAGAGCGACTCGTGCGCGTCGTACTGCAGGCCCCATGACCGGCCGTCGAAGTGGTAGACGGGCCCGTTCGAGCCTATGCCGCCCACGGCCCACACATTTCTGGCGTCGGCGGCGGCCACCTTGTGAAGCTGGGACGAGAGCACAGTCCGGCCGCCCCACGCCTTTCCGTCGAACGTGTAGGCCAGCCCCTTGATGTCCTGTGGAGCCGCGCCCGCGTTCTCGAGTGAGCCGACGGCCCAGACGTGGGTCGCATCGACTGCCGTCACGCCCAGGAAGAACTCGTGATGCGGCGCCTCAAACTGCTGCTTCCAGGACGAGCCGTCGAAGAAGTAGATCCAGCTGCGGCCGTCCTTGCCCTCGGCCACGAACCAGGCGTGGGAGGCGTCGAGCGCGAACATGTCCTGGACGTGCAGGGCCACCGTGTACTGCCGGGCCCACGAGGCGCCGTTGAAGAAGTAGATGTTGGAGCCGGTATCTGACGTCCCCGCGACCCAGGCGTGGGAGGGGTCCGCCGCCGCGACGACGCTCGCGGTCTGGTCGGTTGTCTGGAACTGCATCGCCCAGGCCGTCCCGTTGAAGAACCAGACGACGCCTCCACCGTCCCCGCCGGAGGCCCACACGTGGGTGGGGTCCGCCGCCGAGACATCGGTGGGCTCCGCCTCCAGCTTCTGGACCTGGGTCACCCAGGAGGTGCCGTTGTAGAAGTAGACCGGCCCCCCGCCGACCGCCCACACATGCGACGCGTCGGCCGCGGACACCGCCAGAAGAGAGGCGTCTCCCTCCTGGGTCTGGATTATCCACGGCGATGGTGAGCCGCATGCCGACGCCGCCAGCGCGAGCGCGCACAGCGCGGCCGCCACGATGAAAAGCCTCGTCTTGATCATGGGGTAATTCTAAGCGAAAGCCCCGTTCGCAGGAACGGGGCTCCAGTTCGCGTTGGCTGTCGCGGTTACTTCAGGCGAGCGATGAACTCGTCCAGAGTTATGGCGGCCATCGTGTGTATGTGCACCGAGCCACGGGAGCCGAGCTCCACCGAGATCCGGGCGATGGTCTCCACGTCGGGTGCCTCCAGGATGTTGACGAAGTCGTACTCGCCGATGACGGCGTACTGGTCCACGACCTTTCCGCCGAGCGCCTCGACATCCTTGTTGACCTCCTTGATGCGCTCGGGGTTCTTCCTGACGGTCTGAGCGCCCGCATCGGTAAGGCTGCTGAGCATGATGTACTTGGGCATTCCACGTCCCCCTTTTCTCCACCTGTCCGTTGGTAACTCACAATTCTACATCGTCGCCTTCACCTTTCAAGCACCCGGGCCTGCCATCACAGGAAACTCCCGGGGTCGGGAGAAGTACTTTTGTGACATATCAAGCGGAGTTGTGGGGGGCGGTGGGTGTTTCGGTCCCCTGGAGGTGGTAGAACAGTATGCGCATTTTCGCGTGGATCGCGAAATACGTAAAGCGTTATCCCTGGACGATCATCATCATATCGCTGGGGCTGTCGCTCTTCCTGGGCCTGGGGATGCTCATGCTCAAGGGGGACGTGACCTACCCGAGCCTGCTGCCCAAGAACTTCAACAGCATCAAGGCGCTCGAGGACCTGAATAAGAACTTCGGCGGCACCTCCTACGAGACGATCCTCATCACCGCGCCGGACGTCACCGACAACAACGTGGTGCAGTTCATGCTGGGCCTGGAGGACTACATCAACTCCACCCCCGGCCTCAACAAAGGCCAGGTCGTCGAGATACCGGGCCAGAAGGGCAAGAACGTCCCCAAGATCCTGGCCAGCCCATCGGTGAACCTCAACGACTACCTTAGCCCGTTCGTAGCGCAGATCAAGCAGGGCATCGCCCAGAGCGGCTTCAACATCGGCCTGTCGGAGATCAGCAAGACGCAGATTGAGTCCCAGACCGGGATGGACTTCAAGCAACTCATCCGCAGCCAGTATCTCTCGGTCGGCGAGGTGCAGCAGCAGATGATCGGAAAGCAGAAGTTCCTGATATACGATCCCAAGACCGACACCTACCCTGCCGCGCTCATCATGATCAAGACCAACGCCAGCCTGGACGCGAACCAGCAGATCACGCTGGCCAACGACCTCGAGAAACTGTTCGCCAGCAAGTTGACCACCCCGGGCTCGCCGCTCTACACGCCCGGCGCGAAGGTCTACATGTCGGGGGACGCGACTCTGGCGCGCGACTTCAACACCCACATCCGGGACAAGACCATCCTGCTCGGCCTCATCGCGCTGCTGTTCGTGGTGGTGGTCATATTCCTGGCGTTCCGCCGCATAACCGACGCGCTGCTGACCCTGGGGGTGGTGATCCTCAGCGTGGAGTGGACCTTCGGCTTCACCGGCTGGGCGCACGTCCCCTACTCCGTGGCGGCGGTGGCGATAATCCCGCTGCTGCTGGGCCACGCGCTCACCTTCGTGGTCCCCTACACCGCGCGCTACTACGAGGAGATGGAGCACGAGTTCAGGTCAGTGAAGATGGTCGGCGCGGCCCTCATCGCTGTCGGCGTGGGGATATTCCTGTGCATGATCACCAGCGTCCTCGGCTTCCTGGTCTTCGAGTTCAGCGTGCTGCCCCCCCTGCGCAACTTCGGGGTCACCGCGGCGGTCGGCACCTTCTTCGCCTTCGTGCTCACGGTGGTCATGCTGCCCGCGATGATGGTCGTCCGCGACCGCATCTACGTGACCACGCCGGCCGAGCAGCGCGACAAGGCAAAGACCCACTTCGACGGACTCTCGCGGCGGCGCAGGCGAGGGCTCTTCGCCCGCACCACGGACCGGATGCTCGAGTGGTTTACGGTGCTCTCGACCAGGCACTCGATAATCGTCATCGTGGTGGCGCTGGCGCTGATCACCCTGGGGTTCTCCCAGGCCGGCAAGCTCAAGACCGACTCTGACCTGCGCAAGCTCGTCCCCCGCGGCCTGCCCTCCATCAAGGCGGACTTCACGGTGGAGAAGTACTTCGGGGGACAGCAGACCGACACCATCATGGTCACGGGGGACGTGCTCGACCCGAAGAACCTCAAGGCCATGGCCGATCTCGAGGACGCCATCGCCGCGAGCCCGCTCAACCGGTTCGGAGGAATTACCCTCTACCCGCGCAACGCCATCACCGGGCTGCCCGACGCCCTTGCCTCCGCCAACAACGGGGTCCTGCCACGGAGCAAGGCCGAGGCGCTGGCCGCCATCAAGACCGCCCAGGACAACGGCGGATACATCGTGGGCGGGCTGTTGAGCGCGGACGGCAAGGCGGGCCTGATATCTCTCAACGGCAGCGGCTCGCCGACCACGCCCGTCGTGAACCGCAAGGTGCTTCTGCTGAATACCGAGAGCGGAAAATACATGACTCCTCTGGGCCTGGGCTACGAGCTCGGGGGCATAACTCCGCTGACCAAGGACATGACCAGGAACATCATCCCCACGGAGACCTGGTCTTCAGTGCTGTCGCTGAGCATATGCGGGCTGCTGCTGATGCTGATCTTCTGGTCGATCCCCTACGGGCTCATCACCCTGACCGTCGCGATCGCCGGCACCGCCGCGCAGATAGGGTTCCTGGGCGCCATGGGCTACCCGATAGACGTGGTGACGTCATTATCCACGGCGCTGGTCATAGGGATCGGCAGCAACTTCGGCATCTTCTTCACCTACCGCTACCTGCAGGAGATGAGGCAGGGGGACGACATCGTCCCGGCCGAGGCGATCAGGACCACCATGATGAACCTGGGCAGGGCCAACGTCGTCGCGGCGATCGCGACCGTGGGCGCGTTCCTGATCGTGCTGCTCTCGGGGATCGTCCCCCTGGTGCGGTTCGCGGGGGTCACCGCCTTCGGCGTGGCCATCTCCCTGATCGCCGCCCTTACCTTCATGCCGGCGCTCATCTACAGGCTCTCCTGGCACCACCGGGTGGTTGAGGAAAAAGAGGTGCTGCAGGAGGACACCGCCTGAGGATCACGGCGCGGCAAGCAGCATCAGGAACCCGTGACCATCCCATGCAGGTCCTTCATCGGGCAGAACTCGTTGGCACATGTCGGACAGGAGAGAAACAGGACCCGCCCTGAGCCCAGCGCCAGCGCCGCGAAGTACAGCGCCGCGAGCTTCCTGTTCCGCATCACCTGCGGAAGCGGCATGGCGGCGAGCAGGCCGATGAAGGCGAGGTCGACGATCATGGCATCGCGGTCGAGCTCGCGCTCCTCGTCGCGCGGCAAGATCTTCGACGTCCAGACGCCCAGCAGCGTCGAGCACGTCCTGCCGTAGTAGACGCACCTGGCGCAGACGAACTTGCGCCACCAGGTCGCCAGGGCGATGACGCCTGGCACGAACAGCATCAGCTTGATCGGCTTGTAGCGGGCGATCGCCGCGGCGCCTATGGCCATCGAGGCCCCCATCAGCCCGGTGTTTATCCCGGCGCGGAGGCTGTCCTCGGCCGGGACCTGCGACCTTCCCTCACAGGAGCAGCCACCCGGCGCCTGTTCGGATGTCTCCATGTCGGCTCCCTTCCCCGTCCGGCGCGTCTGATCTTTCCGTGCGACGTCCACGATGACGTTAGCCTATAATGATTTACACGGCGATAACCACCACGGAGGGAAGGCTGGATGCCGGTTCAGTGCCCGCGCTGCGGCGCTTATAACGAGGACGGAAGGCAGGCGTGCGCCGTGTGCGCCGCGGCCTTCGCGGTGCCTGCTGCGGCCGGTCCGCCGGTGGTCGTTCCGCCGGGGGCGCCGGATCCCGGCGCGACCGCGCGCGTCCCGCCGCGGGCGCCGGAGAGGCAGGGCAACGGCTCCGGGAAGCCGTCCGCTGCTGGAGTCCCGCAACCCGCCGCGGCTCAGGCCCGTCAGCAGCCGCAAGCACCGGTGCCGCCGCAAGCACCGGTGCAGCAACAGGTGTCGACTCAGCCGCAGGCTCCGGCGCCGACCCAGGTTCCGATGCAGCAGGCTCCCGCTCCCCCGGGACCGCCGCCGGCTCCGTTCGCGCCCATGCCCACCGCCGCCGCGGAGGAAGAGGCGCCTGACGCAGCCGACGGCGAG
>DAIQAV010000070.1:5888-11136 GCA_036781505.1 Candidatus Anoxymicrobiaceae bacterium
GTCAAGGAAGCCAGAGTGCCGGCGCCCGAGGCCGAGGCCGCGCCTGAAGCACCGGCTGGAGAAATCCAGGCGGAGCAACCTCCCCACGAGCCGCAGGCCGCGGCCCAACCCTATCCCGAGCCCCAGCCCTGGACGGGCCAGGCGACGGGCTATCCGGGTTACGGCTTCGGGCCGTACGGACCGTACCCACAACCATACTTTCCCGACCCGATGCAGGCCTACGGCTACGGCTTCCCGATGATGTCGCCCTACGGGGCCTATGGGCCGTACCCCGCGTTCGGCTTCTTCCCGCCGATGCCGTTCTTCGGCGGATATCCACCCTACGGCTCGCCTTACATGCAGCCTTTCGCGCCTCCGCCGGGCGCATACCCGCCCGCGCCGTACGGAGCGCCCGCGGCTCCATACCCGGGCGCCTATCCGCAGCAGCAGTATCCGGCGTCACACAAACGGATGAAGACCGTCTACATCATCCTGATAATACTCGGCGTGCTGCTCCTCATCGGCGGCGCGGTCACCGCTGCCATCCTGCTGACGGGCAACGGCAAGTCTTCGTTCAACCTTGGCGACGGGACCGTGACGGGCGTGGACATCTCGTTCAGCAACCTGCTCCTGCGCCAATCGGGCAGCACCGTCACCCTCACGGGCAAGTACAGCAACAACACCAAGCGGAAAGGCGACGTGTACATATCGGTGCAGGGGATCAGCAAGGGCGCGGAGCAGCTGATCAACTTCACCGTGCCGGTCCAGCCGGGCAAGGGCAGGTCCTTCTCGCAGAAGAAGTCCTCGGCCTCGACGCTTAGCGGCGCGACCCTGGGCACCCTGATATACGAGAGCAGCACCGGCACAAACCCCAGCGGGAGCGACACCTATCCCTGGGAGACATCGCCCACGTCGCCGACCACGCCGGGCTTCAAAAGCCAGCCGACCACGCCGGGCACGGCGCCGGAGAGCAGTCCTTTCGACGAGCAGAACGACACCAGCCCACAGTCGACCACGCCCACGTTCTGAGTCCCGGGCCGGACCGGGACATCACCAGGAGAAGGTCCGATCGAAATATGCGTCCTCGCGAGCGGCTCCGGCGGAAACGCCACATACATCCGCTCTGGTGACAGCGCCATCCTCATAGACTCGGGAGTCTCGCTGCGGGACCTGCAGCGGCGCGCGTCCTCCGCCGGGGTCGGGCTTGCGACCCTCGACGCCGTGGTGGTGTCCCACGGCCACAGGGACCACGTGAACGGCGTGCCGGTCCTCTGCCGCCGCCTGCGAGTGCCTGTATACGCGAACCGCGCCACCGCGGCCGAGATCGGGCTCACCGGCGCGGTGGGCCCGGAGCTGTCCCTCTGCTTCGAAGCCGGTTGCGGCTTCGAGGTGGGAGGCATCCGCCTGACCTCGTTCCCGGTGCCACACGACTCCGCGGACCCGTCCGGGTTCGTGATCTCCGACGGAGTGGTCAAAGTGGGCTTCGCCACCGACCTGGGCAGCCTCACGCTGGAGGTCCTGAACTCGCTCGCGGACTGCGACGCGCTCATCCTGGAGTCCAACCACGACGAGGTGATGCTTCGCGAAGGCCCGTACCCGGCGATGCTGAAGAAGCGCGTCAAGGGGCCTCGCGGGCACCTGTCCAACGACGACACGGCCGAGTTGTTGCAGTCGGTCGCGCACCCCGGCCTCCGCCATCTGGTGCTCGCGCACCTGAGCACCACCAACAACAAGCCCGAGCTTCCGCTGCAAACGGCGGGAAAGGCCCTCGCCGGCCGCGCTCCCTCGGTCGAGATCTCCCTCGGCTGGCAGGATAGGCCGGGCCTGGTCATAACAGTAGGGTAGCGCTCTCGAGGAGGTGTGCGATGCCGCTCAAGGAGTACCAGAAGAAGAGACGCTTCGACGTGACGCCGGAGCCGGAGGCGACGGTCAGGGAGGCGACACCTTGCGAGTTCGTGATACAGAAGCACCAGGCCTCGCACCTTCACTGGGACCTGCGCCTCGCCGACGAGGGCGTGCTCAAGAGCTGGGCGGTCACCAAGGAGCCGCCGGCCGAGCCGGGCGTGAAGCGCCTGGCCGTCCACGTCGAGGACCACCCTTACGACTACAAGGACTTTGAAGGCGTCATACCGGTCGGCGAATACGGCGCCGGCACGGTGGAGATATGGGACTCGGGAACCTATGAGCCCCTGCTGGAGGGCGAGCCGGACTCCAGCGTCGCTGAAGCCATCGACCGTGGCGCGCTCAAGTTCAGGTTGGAGGGCAGCAGGCTGAAGGGGAACTACGTCCTCTACCACTTCGATAAGAAGGGCAAGAACTGGTTCTTCTTCAAGATGAAGCACTGAAGCCTGGCGGACATGCTCTTGTCCCGGTCTTATGGACTATTGCTCGCTTTCAGGCGCCTTCAGCAGTGCTCAGCGAGGCTGCTCAGCCCCGGGAGGATACCTATACGGCCCCAGAGAGTCGCCAGGGTACGGGTAGTTATAGGGACTGCTCCCCCACTTCCATGGGCTGTCGTTACGCGCTTCCTGGAAGTTGGGGAGAGCCGTTATGATCCACTCCCCGCCCGCGGCTTCTAGCTTGAAATCCCCATCGATGTAGAAATGGCATATGTTGCGCACCGCGGGAAGCCCCCCTGGGTCGAGGAACCTCATGAACGAATCGACGTGTACACAGGCCTTTTTTCCGTTGTTGTACGTCTGTATCATCCATTTGGCCCAATTCGCGCCATTCACGTCGCCTGAAGCGTTCGAGGGCAAAGCGGACCGTGACGTCGGAAGGCCTCCTTCTCGTGTCAAAGGCCAGAAATCAGTGTGGCCGACGTACGCCGTGAGGTCTGTAGAACCCCAGGCTCCTATACTCTTCCCCTGCTTCGAGCCGGTAGTCTCGAGCATGATATCCATGTCGCCCAACTCCACCGCTCCCATGAACCGCAGTATGGTAACGCGTGGATCGGCGGTCACGGACTGTTCGGCAGGCTTCTGAGGGGTCGTGCTCGGAGCCGTCGTCTGTGCGCTGATACGTCCCGCAGAACCACCTGAACCGACAATACCAACGCATGCCGACAACAGCCCGCCGACGAGAAACGCCACAAATGCAAAGCGTGCCAACTTCGCCATTACTTCATACCCCTAGAATCCCGAACTCCCGCATGCACTGCATCTCTAACCACCGGGCTCGGTGCGGTTATTGCGTCCCGGCGGCGCCAGTGCTCGCCGTGACTTGTTGAAGCGTCGCGTTAGCGGCCTGCAATTCGGCCTCCAGACCGAGCAAGAGGTCTTCCCGTGAATCGTTTATTCCATTGAACATATGGTTAAGAGCCGTCTCGAGCTGGTTCAGACCGGCGTTCAGTTGCGCATATGCCTGCGCATCCGGTATTGGCGGGCACTCCACCCCGGACGCGGCGCCCTGGTTATAGCGCCTCGTGTAATGCTGGTAGCTGAGTCGTTCCAGCCACAACCAGGGCCGGGGGATCGGAGAATTGGTGACCATGTTCTTCCGTTCCTCCGGAGGATTGACGACCTTCTCTCCCGGTGGGAAATAATAGGTATCCGTTGTGGTGTTGGGGGGGGGAACACCCCGCATGGTATTGATATCGCAGCGCACCTGCTCGCCCGCCGTCTCCGCGAAACCCATCTGCATGTTCGAGATATAGTCCTGGAGCTTCTGGCTGTCGGTAAGGAGTGAGGCCAAAAGAGCCTGATTGGTGGTCATCCACCTTGACAATGGTCGGTTAACCACCGTAGGGCTGGCAACCGGCGACGATGGGGTCGTCGTCGATGGCGTCGATGAGGCAGGGGTACTGGTCTGGCCCTTCAGAGTGCCGCCTCCTACGACAACGACCATGACCAGACCCAGACCTATCATGAGCAGCACAACCGCCATGCCAATTGCTGTCTTTTTCACCACGCCCCCCTTGCCAATGGTGCCCCCATATACCGATCAAACTCTGTGCACATCAAGTGACAATAGTTGACTTTACTACCAATCCAACAAACAGTAAAGGTCGGTGACTTGCGTTGGTAGAATTATTAATTTACCGCCAGTCTCCGTGAGACGGTCGAATGGATCTTCCTCTTCTTCTAGCAAAAGCCGTGAACACGTCATGTCGGAGCGGTGGCAAGGGAACGGATACGCTCCGGCATGGCGGCGAACACGGCTCGAGAGATCGCCACCTCGGCGCACTGGAAAGTGATGCTCCTGGATTGGCTCACCACCTTTGCCCCGATCTTTATGAGCTTCAGCTGGACGCTTCGGCGCGACCAGTAGGAAACATCTCTTGGAAGGGCGAAGCGGAGGAAGTTGCCGAGATCGTATGCCAGCACGAACGGGGCGGGGCGGACCTGGTTGGAGGGGAAGCGAGTGCAGGAAAGAGCCTTGTCCAGGAGAGTGCCCACTTCCCTTCCCCGATCCACTGCTCGCATTTCGACCGGCAGGGAAATCGACCACGGAGAGAGAGCGCAACCTCGCGCGTGGTTAACGTGACGTACGGACCTTTTCCCGCGTGGGTGCCCCGCAACGGGTCCCGCACGACCGCCCCGCTCAAGACTCCCGCGTGAAGTTTCGATAACTTCAGTAGTCTGACAAGGGGTAGGTTTGCGCAATCGGATCCTTGCTACGGCTTTGCTGTCCCTGCTCACGCTTGCGTGCGCGGTCACGGGCTGCGGCGGCACCAGTCAGCCGGTCGACACCCAGACCCATCCGAGCTCCGTGCCCACCACCGCCCCGAAGTCCGAAGGCGCCGGGAATACCGTGACCATGAACGGCCGCTTGGTGATGTCCAACTGGATGAAGCATTGGGGATCGGTGGGCAGAGAGCCGGTCAAGCGCGACGGCTACACCCTCACCTACGCCGAGCTAGATGCCAACGACATCGCGCCGAGCTTCGCGCGCAACGTGTCCGGACTCGCGCCGACCTCGATGACCTTCTTCAAATTCTGCTTCGCCGACTTCGACGGCTCGAACCTCTCGACTCGGGAAAAGGAGGTCGAGCAGGTCATAGCGACCGCGAAGGCCCGGCAGTTGAAGTCTGGCTCCGCTGGCCCTGGCGGCCTCCGGGCCCCCGCCCGGATGGACCCGGATCGCCACTGGCGGGCTGGGCAATCCCGCTGACGCGGCGATGTTCGGGTTCGTGAACTTCAAGGGCAGGCAGTACTGCTTTGTGCCGGAGATGGGCGACCCGCAAACGGAGCGTGTCAACGATTTTGAGACACCTGCCTGAAAAGTTTAGGGAAGAATCACCTCCTCTCCGCGCACCTTCTCCGGCTTG
>DAIQAV010000071.1:0-11089 GCA_036781505.1 Candidatus Anoxymicrobiaceae bacterium
GGTCATGGGAGAGTTATTGCATTGAACAGGGCTCTTACAGGTGCTTAAGTATGCATTAGAAAGCCAAAAACTGGCGATCTTTTACTTCGGGGGGCGAGAATCCATTGGGTGCACCGAAAAACGGGGGTATGAGACTGCTTTTCGACCGTCATCTGATGCTCGAATTCCGGCTAATATACTTGCCACGTTCAAAGTCAAGCACGCCTACATCCATGCGCAGGCGTTCCGCGGCCGTAGGTCCTGTACTCTCCCTGTTCTCCATGCTTCCCCCTTTCATTTTGAAGTCCTCAGAGGCGCTGAGACGCGCCCGGACTCCCCCGCTTACCATCCACTCTTACCCTGTGCTCTGCTCGCGTCCTGGACGCGTGCCAACAACGGAGGCGGCGTTGTGCCAGTACTGTGCCAGGTTGCCACGCCTGGACGGTGTCCTATTCTGTTAATCAGGATTGGACGGGAAGTGCCGCAATGCCGCGTCCTGCCGCCATTTCTGTTAACTATCACTGGACGTTGTCAACTTCCACTGGACCTCGGCAATCGTTCTTGTAATGCGCAGGTCGTAGGTTCGAATCCTATCGCCGGCTCCAGCCCCAGTCGATCTTGACTGCCAGGATTGGATGCGTGCGATAGGCCAGCCTTCTGACTTACCTTTTTTGGATTCAAGTTCACGTGAAATATGACATATGCTGGTGTGTCAGCGCGCCGGCTCCTCCGGCTCTGACCGAACGGTAATCCACCTCGACCCGTCAAATCTATCAGCGCCGTGTATGCTCGTGCCGGTGGTAACATGTCAATCAGAAGCGCCTGGTGTTGGGGGCTCTATAACCGCAAAATCAGATTGTGAGGATCTCGCATCTCAGAGAACGTCAAGAAAAAGGCAACGCTATTAGTTAAGGGATACTGGACCCGCTGGAACGCAGAGACCTTGCTCCACAGGTTCACTTTCTATTTCCTGCTCATCGGTGGCTTTGGGCTGCGCCTGGGATACCTCTTCCTGGAGTAAGGCCCGCATAGCGTTCGAACACGAACCCATCTCGATCCTCCGCTTCAATCTTGTTCAGCGTTTGCGTGGTATAAGTTGACCTGGCTTTCATGGTGCTGCTGACACACGCTTGGGAGAACAAATGGACGTGGTCATTCACACCGAGGGTTTGAGCAAGAAGTACGGTTCGTTGATGGCGCTGGCCCCCCTCGAGCTCGAGGTCGCCAAAGGTGAGGTCATGGGCTACCTGGGGCCCAACGGAGCGGGAAAGACGACGACCATCAGGTTGCTGCTCGGCCTGATAATGCCCACCTCGGGGCGGGCCACGATCTTCGGGATGGACGCCCAGAAGCAGAAGGTCGACGTCCACAAGCGAGTGGCATACATCCCCGGGGAGGCGACGCTGTGGCCTTCCCTGACCGGCGAGGAGACGCTGCACTTGCTGGGAAAAGTACATGGGCGCCTCGACCCGCAATACCGGGACCTGCTTGTTGAGCGCTTCGACTTCGACCCCAGCAAGAAAGTGCGCACCTACTCGAAGGGGAACCGCCAGAAGCTGGGCATCCTCGCCGCGCTGATGACGCGGGCGGACCTGCTGGTGATGGACGAGCCGACCAGCGGGCTCGACCCGCTGATGGAACAGGCCTTCCGGCTGAGCATCAACGAGGCCAAGGCGAACGGACAGACCGTCTTCCTCTCCTCGCACATACTTGCCGAGGTGGAGGCGCTCTGCGACCGCCTGGCAATCCTGCGCAGAGGAAAGCTGGTCGAGCTCGGCACGCTGGAGCAGATGCGGCACCTTTCCTCGGTGACGGTGGAGGCGACGTTCGACGAGCAGGCACCCGAGGTCAGCGGCATCCAGAGCGTGAGCGCCGTGCATGTAACGGGTCGCCAGTTGACCTGCCAGGTCCGAGGCGAGATCGCTCCCTTGCTGGCGGTCCTGTCGGCCGCCCGGCCCAGGACTCTCCTGATCCGCGAGCCGTCGCTGGAGGAGCTGTTCCTGACGCTCTACGGTGAGGACGAAGCGTCCGGGGAAGGCGACGATGGGAGCTGAAACGGCGGCCGCCACGGGCGAGCAGACCGTGCAGAAGTTCCGCTCTCCCGGCACGGTTATCGCGCGTTTCGTCGCGCGCAGCGTGTCCAAGACCGCCGCGATAGTCGGGTATGGGTTCGCCATCTATGTCGTCTCCTCGATCTACGGCTTCACCAAGACCTACGCGACCCAGGCCTCGCGCGAGACGCTCGCGAAGCTCTTCGGCAACAACGCCGGGCTGCAAGCCTTGTTCGGCGTCGCGCACCATATCGACACGGTCAGGGGCTTCACCGCCTGGCGCACCCTGGGGGTCCTGACGATAGTCGGGGCCATCTGGGGGCTCGCGGTAGCGACGAAGCGGTTCAGGGGCGAGGAGGAGCAGGGGAGATGGGAGCTCTTCCTGTCGGGCCAGACGACGTCGCGGCAGGGCGCGCTCAACAACATGGCGGGTCTCGGCGTGGGGCTCTTCATCATCTTCGCGCTCGTCGCGATCGTGACCGGCATCATAGGAAACGTGAACCATCAGCACTTCGGCGCCAGCGAGATCCTCTTCTACACGGTCGCCCTTGTCGCGAGCACGGCGGTCTTCATGGCGGTGGGGGCGCTGGTGAGCCAGATAATGCCCACACGCCGGAGGGCGGTCGGGACCGCGGCGGCCCTGTTCGGCGTCACGTTCCTGCTGAGGGCGATCGGAGACGCGAGCAAGAGCGCACACTGGCTGACCTACCTCAGCCCGCTGGGCTGGATCGAGAACACCCGCCCCCTCACGGGAAGCAGCCCGCTCTGGCTGATTCCCGTTCTCGGGCTGATCGTCGTACTCGGCGCTCTGACGGTGTACCTGGCAGGCAGGCGCGACCTGGGAGCGAGCCTGGTGCCGGACAAGGACACCGCGAGACCCCGCACCAGGTTCCTCAACACGACTTTCGGGCTCGCGCTCAGAGAGACGAGGGCAGGCGTGATCGCGTGGGTCGCCGCCCTGGGGGTGGCTGGGCTGGGGATGGGAGCTGTCGCCAAGGCCGCGGGGGAGGCCATGGCCGCCTCCACGGGCGCGCACAAGTTCTTCACCAACATAACCAGCCAGAGGGCGATCGGCGCCCAGACCTACCTGGGCGTCGTCTTCCTGATGGTCATGACCGTTCTGATGGCGATGGCGGCCTCCGGGGTCAACTCGATGCGCGAGGACGAGGCGGAGGGCTACCTCGACAACCTGCTGGTGCGGCCGGGTGTCACGGCTCAAGTGGCTGCGGGAGCGCCTGGGCATCGTGGTCGTCTCCGTCGCGCTGGTGGGAGTGACGACAGGCCTGTTCACGTGGCTGGGCACCGCGAGCCAGCACGCCGGGCTGTCGTTCGGCAAGGTGGTCCAGGCCGGGGTCAACTCCGCGGTCCCGGCGGCCGTGATCGTCGGAGTCGGCATATTGATGCTCGGGATCAAGCCGCGCTGGGCCTCGGCCGTGATGTACGCGGTGATCGGCTGGTCTTTCCTGCTGGAGCTCATCGGCCCGATAGTCAACCTCAACCACTGGGTGCTCGACACGTCCCTGCTGCACCACGTCGCGCTGGCACCGGCGGCGGACCCCAGGTGGTCGGCGGCTGCGATCATGCTGGGGATCGGCGTCGCGGGCTGCGCCCTCGGCGCGATCGTCTTCAACAGGAGGGACCTGGCAGGGCAATGAGCCGGGGTATCAGGCGCACGCGGGTTCATTCCTGCCGCCACCGGCAGGATAGGCGCCGGACCGACCGAAGAAAGCAGTACGGTCGGTAATCAGGCCATGGCGCGATGCGCGGAGTGGTGTTTCCTTTGAGAGTCAAGCTGCCGGACAAGGTCCAGATCGAGCCGGTTGGAAAGTGCAACCTCAATTGCAGGATGTGCCCGGGCGGGATCAGGCGCAAAGGCAAGCAGGCCTTCATGCCGCTGGAGATGTTCGAGGGGCTGCTGAACCAGTTCAAGCAAGCGCGCGAGATACAGCTTCAGGGGCTGGGGGAGCCGATGCTGCACCCCTCTTTCACACAGTTCATCGACCTGGCCGCACAGCGCGGGCGGAAAGTCGGGGCCGCCACGAACCTCACGCTGCTCAACGAGAAGATAGCCAACAGCCTCGTGTCCGGAGCGCTCGACTCCCTGGCGGTCTCCATCGAGAGCCCGTCCGAGACCACCTACGGTTGGCTGTGCCGCGAGGGCAGGCTCACGGAGGTCCTGTCCAACCTGGAGATGCTGCTCGCCCGGCGCGATTCGGCGGGCACGGGCAAGCCGCGCGTGACGGTCACCTCTTACATCATGAGAGAGAACATGGCGCAGCTGCCCCAACTGGTCGAGCTCGCGGGCTCGCTCGGCGCCGACGCTTTCACGGCGGAGAACCTTCCGGGCACCATGGAAGAGCCCGCCCTGCCCAGGAACTACAGGCCCGTCAGGGACTTCGTCGCCTGGCAGATGCCGACCGCCGAGGACAAGCTCGTGTTGAAGGAGTCGTTCGGCAAGGCACGGAATGCCGGCCGCAAGAACGGGGTCGAGGTGACTTTGCCTCCACTGAGGCCGGGCAGGAATGGGAACGGCAAGAAGGACTGCGACTGGCCGTGGCGTGAGGCATTCGTGAGCAGCAGCGGGAAGATGATGCCTTGCCCGAACGTGGGCACACCGGACCGCAGCCACATGGGCGACGCCGCCTCCGAAGGGGTGGCAAGCGTGTGGAACGGCCCGCGATTCAGTGACTTCAGGAACAGGCTTTCCGAGGGGGATCCCCCCGAGATCTGCAGGCACTGCTGCACGGCGAGCGCGCCGGGCGCCTGAGCCCGCTTACTCGTTTCCGGCGAGCGGCTGCCTGTTGAAAAGCCTCAGGCTCCAGGAATGCCACGCGAGAGTCTCTTTCGATTGACGCTCACGCGAGACCTCACCGGTCAGGCTCGACCGGTGAAAATTGACGGGGCTCTGCTTGAGCAGGTGCTGGTTGCGCCGATGGGCGGCCAGCCAGCCCGTGCTCTCCAGCAGTGGTCTCGGAGAATCATGTTCCATTCCCACTAAACACCCACCTCCCATTTTCAAACAGCAGACCGAGCACCATATCACTAGATTCGTTGCGGGCTCTATTTATTCCTTCAGGACCCGAACCGGACCCGGCCGTTCGAGCGGCACGCATATTCGACCGCCCTCTTCGATTGGCCCTGCGTCAGTCCTGCTATACTTGTCCCCGTGGTAGCGGGGGCGAGCACAAGGAACATCATTGGAACCCGCGGCGTCTTTGTTTTAACATCGTGCCGAGGCGGGCGCTCCGCCCCGGGAACTTTTCGCGGAGGAAGGAAGCGAGATGAACCGAAGACTGATAATCGTGTCCGTAGTGATTGGCGTGCTTGCGATAACGGCTCTAGTGATCGGGGGTTGCGGGGTGTCACAGAAAAACGGGAACGCACAGGGCAAGTCCAAGAGTTCGACTCCGACATCGACGCCGGCGGCCCAGGGGTCGTCGCCGTCCGCCGCTCAGATAGGGCCTGACGGCAAGCCCGTCAAGACCCTGGCCGACTTCCCCGACGGGCAGGACGGCGCGAACGTCGAGGCCGTCATCAAGACCGACAAGGGCGACATCGTATTGGGTTTCTACCCGGACGTGGCGCCGGTGACGGTGGCGAGCTTCCTCCACCTGGCGAGGACGGGTTTCTACAACGGGACGACATTCCACAGAGTGGTCCCTGCCTTCGTCGTGCAGAGCGGCGATCCCAAGAGCAAGGACCCCAACGCCACCGACGTGGGAACGGGCGGTCCCGGCTACTACCTGCCGCCCGAGTTCAGCAGCCGGCAGCACCTGACGGGGTCGCTGGCAATGGCCCGTTCGCAGAGCCCGGCGTCCGGCGGCAGCCAGTTCTACATCTGCCTGGCGCCCCAGCCGAGCCTCGACGGGCAGTACACCGTGTTCGGTCAGGTGGTATCCGGCATGGACGTCGTCAACAAGATCACCCAAGGCGACGTCATGCGCTCGGTGACGATCCAGCCGAAGACCCCGTAGCCTGATGGCGCGGGTGGAGGCCGGGCGGTGATCCGGGAAGGGCGCATTGCAGGGGTAAAGCGGTGCGTCGTTGCCGCTGCCGTCTGCGCCGCTTCTCTTTCCACTCTCGCCGGGTGCGCGGCACCAACCGCCACCGGGCGCATGAGAGTGTCGGCTACGATATGGCCGCTCGCCGACTTCTGCAAGAACGTGGGCGGTGACCTGGTCGATGTCCAGTCGCTCATCCCCCCGGGCGCGAACGCTCACACATATGAACCCACCCCCAGTGAGTTCACTTTCCTGAACCAGTCGAAGGTCTTCGTGATGGTCGGCCTGGGGCTCGAGACCTGGGCCACCACCGTCATAAACAAGGCCGGCAGGCCGGGCACTGTTATAGTAGTCACGTCCGATGCCGTCCCCAAGGCCAGGTTGATCAAGGCAGGGGCATACAACGGGGAGCCGGGGTCAGCGGGCGCGCCCTGGGACCCTCACATCTGGCTGGACCCGACGATCGCGGTCTACCAGGTCGAGGCGATCAGGGACGGGTTCATCAAGGCCGACCCGGCGAACGCCGCGACTTACAAGGCGAACGCCGCGTCGTACGTGGCTAAGCTCGAGGCGCTCGACCGGGAGTTAATGGCCGCGACGTCGAAGTTCACTGGCAGGAGCTTCGTGGCGCTGCACCCGGGCTGGACTTACTTCTCGCGCAGGTACGGGATACAGCAGGCGGGCGCCGTGCAGGAGTTTCCGGAGCAGGAGCCGAGCGGAAAGCAGATCGCCGACATCGTGAAGAAGATCAAGGAGCTCAACATCAAGGTCATCTTCGCCGAGCCGCAGATCAGCGCCAAGGCGGCGCAGGTCATCGCCCAGGAGATACCGGGGGTGAGGGTGCTCTTCCTCGATCCGCTGGGCAACCCGGCCAAGCCGGACGTCAGCACCTACATCGACATGATGAAGCACAACGCGGCGGTCATGCGGGAGGCGCTGCAGTGAGCGCGGTGAGGCGCAAAGAGAGCCACTCCTGTAAGGTCGGGGAGTACTTCGACTCCACCGAGGGAGGGGCGCGCGTGCTCATCGACCTCGAGCACGTATATGTCAGCCTCGGCGGGCACCCCGTTCTCGAGGACATCAACTTCACGCTCAAGGACCGCATGTTCCTGGGCGTGATCGGCCCTAACGGCGCGGGCAAAACCACCCTGCTGCGCGTCATGCTGGGCCTGGTCAAGCCGGACAGCGGCACAGTCTGTGTCATGGGCATGAGCCCGGGGGAGCTCAAGGGCGAGCTCCACCACATCGGCTACGTCCCGCAGAACGTGCTCTTCGACCCCATATTCCCGGTCTCGGTCTTCGACGTCGTGATGATGGGCCGCATCTGCTGCATCGGGCGTTTCCGCTTCGCCTCCAGGGCCGACAAGAAGGCGGTGATGGACAGCATACACATCGTCGGGCTCGACGGCCTGGAGAAGAGGCTGATCGGCGAGCTCTCGGGGGGCCAGCAGAAGCGGGTGTTCCTGGCACGCGCGCTGTGCCGCGAGACCAAGATACTGCTGCTGGACGAGCCGACCTCCGGGCTGGACGTGCCGGCCCAGCGCCAGTTTATGGACCTCTTGACCGATCTCAAGGAGAACCTCGGGCTCTCGGTCGTCTTCGTGTCTCACGACGTCAACGTGCTCGCCAAGCACGCGGACGAGATGGTGTGCATCAACCGCGCCATGCACATCCATGGAAAGCCCGGCGAGGTGATCGGCTCCGACCGGCTGCAGGAGGCCTACCGCTGCGAGTTTGATTTTCTCATTGGGGCTGGGGACCACCACGCCGGCGGGGAGGCGCCCTGATGCTATCCTACGGCTTCGGGCAGACGGCGCTGATCGGCGGGATACTGATAGCGATAACCTGCTCGCTGATGTCGTTCTTCATCATCGTGAGGCGGCTGGCGTTCGCCGGCATGGGGATATCACACGCGGCCTTCGGCGGGGTGGCCATCGGCATCGCGGCGGGGGTGAACCCCATCGTCACCGCCGGCGGCTTCTGTGTGATGGTCGCCTGCGGGATCGGCTGGTTCTCGCGGAAGGGCAAGCTGCACGAGGACACAATCATCGGCATACTCTTCTCGGCGTCCATGGCGCTCGGTGTGGTGCTCATCGCCGCGGCCCATGCGTACAACCAGGACCTGCTGAGCTACCTGTTCGGTAGCATACTGGCGATCTCCTGGGTCGACGTCATCGCCCTCGGCGTGCTCTGCGCGCTGGCGGTCGGCTTCATGGTGCTGTTCTTCAAGGAGCTGCTCTTCTTCTCGTTCGACGAGGAGACCGCGACGGCCAGCGGCGTCCCGGTGAGGACCGTCTACTACGGCCTCCTCATCACGATCGCCCTCACCATCGTGGTGTCGATCAAGCTGGTGGGGATCATCCTCATCAGCGCTCTGATCGTGATACCGGGGGCGACCGGGTTGCAGCTCTCTCGAAACTACCGTCGCGTGATCCTTTTCTCGGTCGCGAGCGGGATCATCTCCGTCGTCGTCGGCCTGCAGCTCTCTTTCAGCTTCAACGTCGCCTCGGGGGCGACCATCGTCCTGGTCATGTTCGCGCTCTTCCTGCTCGCCGTGGCGCTCTCGCCGCGCCGCAAGTACATGATGAGGCTGTTTGGCCGTCAGGCCGTGCCGGGAGAGGCACAGGAGGCCGAGTGAGCGGGCTCCAGACCGCCCCCGACTATCTCCGCGGCAGGATCATCGATATGCACGCGCACTTCTTCCCCGCCAGGCTTTTCGCTTCCATCTGGGAGTGGTTCGACGCGCGCTGCTGGGGCATCCGCTACCGGCAGACTCCGGAGGAGCTGGCCGAGACGCTGCGCGGGTTCGGCGTCAGCAGGTTCGTCACCTACAACTACGCGCACAAGGCCGGCATGGCTGCCGATCTCAACAGGTGGACCGCGGAGTTCGCGGCGCGCGTGCCCGGCGCGCTGCCGTTCGCGACGGTCTTTCCCGACGACGAGGGCAACCTCGAGATGCTTGCCTCGCTGTTCGACGAGCATTCTTTCCTGGGGGTGAAGCTCCAGCCGCTGGTGAGCGACTTCTACCTCTGCGACGAGCGGATGATGGACGTCTACCGCATGCTGCTGGAGCGCGGCAAGATACTGGCGGTGCACGCGGGCACGGCGCCGGTCGCCAACCAGTACGTCGGCGCCGACTACTTCGAGCCGGTGATGCGCGAGCTGCCTGAGCTGAAAGTGGTCGTGGCGCACATGGGCGCCTACGAGTTTGACCGGTTCTTCGCCATGGCGCGCGCCTACCCCAACCTCCACCTGGACACCTCGGTCAACTTCATAGACCCCGGCGTGATGGCGGAGCTGGTCGCGCGCGGCGAGTTCCCGCCCCTGCAGGTGCCCAACGCCTTCGACCCCGACGTGCTGCTCGAGCTGTCGGACCGCCTGCTCTTCGGCAGCGATTACCCCAATATCCCTTACAATTATTCCGATTGCATCGAAAGCATCCTCGCGCTGGAGCTCGGGGAGGAGTTCAACCGCAAGGTGTTCTTCGAGAACGCCGGGCGGCTGATAGCGGGGGCATAAGAAGGAGCCCGATTGCGAATCCTCATCTGCCACGGTTACCTGCTCAAGGGGACCGGCAGCAACATGTACGTGCAGTCGCTCGCCCGCGCGCTCTGCAAGCAGGGGCACGACGTCCTCATCATGTGCCAGGACTCGGACCCCAGGCTCGACTTCGTCTCGTCTTTCGTGAGCGAGAGGCCCGACGGGACGCAGCAGATCGAATGGGAGCGCCAGACCGGCTATCCCGGGATGGGCAGCGTCTACAAGCCGGATATCGGCGGGCTGCTTCCCGTGTACGTCATGGACAGCTACCCCGGCTTCAACGTCAAGGAGTTCACCGACCTCGATACCGTCGAGCTCGAGTGGTACGTGGACCGCAACCGCATGGCGCTCGGCCGCATCGTCGAGCAGTTCGCGCCCGACGTGGTACAGGCGAACCACGCGGTGATGATGCCCTACATCATCCGCCCGGTCGCCGAGGGCGCCGGGCTCTCCTACTACGTCTCCATCCACGGCTCGGCGATCGAGTTCACGGTGAAGAGGGACACGCGCTACATGAGGTACGGCGTCGAAGGTCTCGCCGGGGCCGCGCGCATCATCGTCCCCAGCGAGCACACGGCGCGCCAGGTGACCGACGTGTTCGCCGCCGAGATCGACGGGCTTGACGAAAAGATAGCGCTGCTGCCGCCGGGCGTGGACACCGAGCTGTTCAACCTCGCGGAGTACGGCCTCCTCGAGTCGGTCGAGCTGTTGACCGAAGCGGTCCGGGAGCGGACCGAGGGAGTGACGGTGGGCGATTTCCGCCGGGGGAGGGCGGCGGGTCCGCTGCGGCTGACCGAGGAGGCGGACATTCTTGAGAACGTCGAGCGCATCAACGCCCTGCACCCCGACTGGCTGCCGGAGGACCACCTGTCCGAGAAGCTCACCGCCTTCGCGCGCGAGGGCGACCCCTTCTTGATGTTCGTCGGAAAGCTGCTGGAGACCAAAGGGATCCAGTGCGTCCTGCCCGCCCTGCCGCTGCTGCTGAGCGAGCACCCCGACGTGCGCCTAGTGGTGGTGGGGTTCGGCGAGCTGCGCGGGATACTCGAGTTGATGCTGGCGGCGCTGGACGAGGGAGACGCCCTGGCGCTGGCGCGGTTGTGCCAGTGGGCCAACGAGAGATACACGCTGGCGGAGGAGCCTTTCACCCCGGTGATCGCGTTCCTGCAGGAGCTCGAGACTCTGGGCGGACTGGAGGAGTACCTGCGCATCTGCGCTGGATTCGACCTGGCCTCGGCGGTCATCTTCACCGGCTACCTCACGCCGGAGGAGCACCGCTACTTGCTGCCGCACTCCAAGGCGCTGCTGGTGCCCTCGCTCGCCCAGGAGGCGTTCGGCCTGGTTGTCACCGAAGCGATGGCCGCGGGGGTCGTCCCGATCGCATCTCTGCACTCGGGCCTCGCGACCGCTCTCGAGCCGGTCCAGCAGATCTGGGGCGCGGACTCCGAGAAGCTACTGCTGGGCGAGCGCGAGCGGCTGGTTGCGCGCATCGCCTATGCCTGAGATTTCGTGCTGGGGATA
>DAIQAV010000072.1:0-11025 GCA_036781505.1 Candidatus Anoxymicrobiaceae bacterium
CCTGAGGGGTATGTTCGAGAACTGGCAGTACGTGAAGCCGTCGCCGTTCTTCTACTACGTGAAGGTGCCGCACCTTACCACGGCCGACGCGATGGAATACTTCGAGGAGGAGATCAGGCTCTTCCGGGGTGCCATCGAGCAGGAGTACGGGACGAAGATTACCGACGAAAGCCTGCGCGACGCGATCAGGCGGCAGGAGGCGATCCGCGAGAGGCTGCGCAAGGTGTACGACATGCGCAAGGCCGATGCGCCGGCCTTCACCGGGGCAGAGGCTCTGTCGCTCTTCCTGTTGGCGTCGGCGGTCCCTCCCGACCGCTTCTGCGAGATGGCCGACGCGGCCATCGCCGAGCGCAAGGATAACAAGGTAACGGGCTACCGCGCTCGCCTGATGTTGGGAGGCGCGGCAAGCGACGAGCCGGAGCTGATAAAGGCCATCGAGGACGTGGGGGGGTTGATCGTCACCGACGCCCTCTGCTACGGCGCGCGTGCTTTCTGGAGCCCCATCGACCTCGATGCCGATCCGGTCAAAGCGATGGCCGACGTCTACCTGCGCGACCTGCTCTGCCCCCGCATGTACGACGACTACCCGCGCAGGCGCGACTTCGTGCTCAACGCGGTCGCCGAGGCCAGGGTGGACGGGGTGGTCCTGACACACAACAAGTTCTGCGACGTGCACGGCGTCGACAACGTGCAGCTCCGGCTGGACCTGGAGAAGCGCGACATACCGGTTCTGCAGCTGGAAAAGGTGTACGGCTCGAAGGCCGACGTGGGCCGCATCAGGACCAGGGTCCAGGCGTTCCTGGAGAGGATCGGAGGCAGGGCATGATCAGAGCTCTGGCTGAGGCGAAGACCGGAATGTTCGACCGCGTCGCCATGTTGTTCGAGGTCATCGACATGCTGCCCGACGAGATGAGCGACGAGGAGATCGCCGGGCTTATGAACATCCTGCCCGGTGACGCCGCCAACGCGCTGGGGGCGATGCTGGTGCCGCGGGTCCGCAAGGGCAGCATCGCGTTCATGCGCATGCTGGCGGTCTGGCTGGACCAGGCCAAGCACGCCGCGGCGAAGCACGGGAAGAAAACAATCCTGGTACCCTTCTGTTTCCCGCCTGAATTGATACATGCTTTCAACAACGGCTACCCAATAACGAGCGAAGTTCTTTCGACGCTGGGGGTCGTCGCGCTGGAGGGGCAGGGGGAGCGCTACTACGATATGGCGCTCGGCCTGGGCCTGCCCGACCACATCTGCTCGTCCAACTCGATAGAGGTCGGCTCCATGTTGGGGAGCAACGATTTCCAGCCCCAGGCGATAATCTCGGCGGCCGTCGGCTCATGCGACATCAACTCCAAGACCCACGAGTTCGTCTCGAATTACCACGGCATCCCGCTCTTCTTGCTGGAGAAGCCGGTGGACAACAGCGACCGCGGGATACAGCAGTACTACCGCAACTACCGCACGCTGGTCGCCACCCTGGAGGAGTTCTTCGACGAGGAGCTCACCGAGGAGAAGATCCGGCCCGTGGTCGAGAAGCATAACGAGTGCACCAGGCTCTACATGGAGCTGTGGGAGCTCCACAAGGCCACGCCGCACCCGGTCCCCAACCTCTTCGCGCTCTACACCTACGGCGCGCGTTTCGCGATGTGGGGCACCGACAGCGGCGTCGAGCTGATGCGGGTTCTGGTGGACGAGTCCAAGAAGAGGCTGAAGTCGGGCGAGTTCCCGGCGGAGCGCGAGGTCGCGCGCTGCCTGCTCACCTACACGTCCTTCTACTTCGATCTCGCGGGGATGTTCAACTGGATGGAGGAGCAGGGCTACTCCTACCTGGGGGACGGGCTCAACATGATTTTTCCCCAGCCGATAGAGACCGCCAGCAGGGACACCATGCTGGACGGAATGGCGGAGGAAGCGAGGAACATGCCGATGACACGGCAGATGGGCGCTCCCTCGATGGCCATGGGCTGGAGCGACGACGTGATAATGGCCGTAAGCCAGCTCAGCGCCGACTGCGCGATATATCCAGGGCACCATGCCTGCAAGCAGACTTGGAGCGCCGCCTCTATCCTGCGCGAGGAGCTGATGAAACAGGTCGGCGTTCCGCTGCTGGTCCTGCAGGGAGACTCGTGGCTCAGGCGCACTACTCCGATTGGCGTCATACAGGAGCAGATAGACGAGTTCATAAGCAACGTGGTAGTGCCAAAGCAGGCGGGGCGAAGAAAAGTGCGCAAGCGCACAAGACCCGCGCCGGATGAAGAAGCCGGGGTCACAAACGAGGGCGAGAGCTGATGCCGATAATCGCGGGGGCGCCGCGGGTGCCCGAGGGCCTCTTCAATAGAGTCTTCCAGATGATGGAGATGATCGAGCGGGTGCCCGACGACTTCAGCGATGAGGAGGTCCGCGGGATCATCGCGCTGATGCCTCCTGACGTCGCCGACACGCTGGAAGGGTTCTTCACCAGGCGCGTGAGGACGGCCAGCGTCGCCTACCTCAAGATGATCGCGCGCTGGATGCGCGACGCCAAGGAGGCAAAGGCCTCGGGCAAGAAGGTCATCCTGGTCCCGTTCAACTTCGTGCCAGAGCTCGTCCACGCGTTCGAGAACGCCGTGCCGCTCACCAGCGAAGTGCTCACGTCTCTGGGCGCCGGGGCGACTCAGGGCAAGGGGCACCGCTACTGGGACTACGCCATGGGGCTGGGGATACCCGACCACCTGTGCTCGGCCAGCACCATCGAGCTCGGCTCGATGCTCACCGAGGACGACTTCGAGGCCGACGCCATCATCTCGTGCACCGCGGGAGCCTGCGACGCGAACTCCAAGATCCACGAGTTCGTGGCCAATTACCTGGGCATACCGCAGTTCATCCTCGAGAAGCCGGTGGACGACACCGAGCGCGGCATCGAGCAGTATCGCAAGAACTTCTACTCGATGATCGAGAGCCTGGAGGACTTCGTCGGTGAGCGCATCGACGAGTCGCGCCTGCGCGACGTCATCGAGAAGTGCAACAGGGCCGCCGAGCTCCACTACCAGTTGTGGGAGCTGAAGAAGAACTCGCCGAGCCCGGTGCCCAACCTGTTCTCGTTCTTCATCTACGGCTGCAGGTTCACGATGTGGGGCAGGCAGGAGGCGATCGACTGCCTCGAGATAATGGTCGCCGAATCCAAGAAGCGGCTGGCCGCGGGCGACTACCCGGCCGCGGCGGAGATCGCACGCTGCGCCTGGCTCTACGTCGGCTACTACATCGACTACAACGGCCTCTTCAACTGGATGGAGGAGCAGGGCTACACCTACCTGTTCGATGTCCTCGACCTGTTCTTCCCCGAGCCGATACCGACCGGCAGCAAGCAGGAGATGCTGGACGGCATCTGCGAGGCGGCGCGGACCTTCCCCATGACCAGGCAGATGGGAGCGGACTCGATGTCCGTCGCCTGGATCGACGACGCCGTCCACATGGCCAAAGAGATGGACGCCGACTGCGGGATCTACTGCGGCCACCACGCCTGCAAGCAGACCTGGAGCGTCATATCCATAGTGCAGAAGGAGCTGATGGAGAGGGCCGGCGCTCCCACCCTCTGTCTGCAGGGAGACGCCTGGCTGAGCGGGATGACGCCCATGAGCGCGCTGCAGGAGGACATAGACCAGTTCGTAAAGAACGTCGTGGTCAAGAAGCGCGCCCCCCGGTCGGTGCGCTCGAAGAAGAAGACGTAATATGCCGTTTGCCGGAATCGATGTAGGATCGCTCACCGCACAGGCGGTGTTGATAGAGGATGGGCACACCCCGATGCTGAAGTCGATCGGGGTGCGGCTCCTGTCCCACAGCATCCGCGTGCAGCCCAATCCTCTCGACTCGGCACGCGCCGTCATGGGCGAGCTGCTGGCGGAGCACGGCCTGGGCTGGGACGACATCACCTTCTGCGTCAGCACCGGCTACGGGCGCGACAGCGTTCAGGCCGAGGGCCTCGCCAACGCCAACGTGAGCGAGATCTCCTGCCACGGGACCGGCGCTCACACCCTGGCACCTCGGGTCAGGACCATCATCGACATCGGGGGCCAGGACGCCAAGGTCATACGCGTCAGCGAGGCGGGCGACCTGATGAACTTCGTGATGAACGACAAGTGCGCCGCGGGCACGGGACGCTTTCTGGAAGTGATGAGCCGCACGCTGGGCGTCGGCTTCGAGGAGCTGGGCCCGCTGGCGTTCCGCGCCAGGGGCCGCATTGAGCTGAGCTCCCGATGCAGCATCTTCGCCGAGACGGAGGTGCTGCACTACCTGCAGAAGGGCGTCGAGAAGAGCGATGTGGCGGCGGGCGTTACCAAGTCGATGGCGGACCGGCTCATGGCGCTGGCGCGCCGGGTGGGCGTCGAGAAAGAGGTCATGATGACCGGCGGCGTGGCCAAGAACGTCGCGGTCCGCTCGGAGCTCGAGAAGATGCTGGGGCTGCGAATGCTGTCGCCCAGCATCGACCCGCAGCTGGTGGGCGCCTACGGCGCTGCGGTGCTGGCCCGAAGGAACGGTGAGCTCGAGTGAAGTCAATGGGCATCGACGTCGGTAACCTGCTGACCAAGGTTGCCATCCTCGACGGCGACGTGCTCGTCGCGAGCGGCACCATGGATACGACGGGCAACGTCGCCAGAGAGATCGACGGCCTGATCGCCCGGGTGCTCGCCGATGCCGGGCTCACCCCGGGGGATATCGGGGCGACCGCGTTCACCGGCGGAAACGCTGAGCTCGCCGACGGACGCGGGGTCGTCGAGGACGCCGTGACCTGCGTGGCGGCCGCCGGCGCTTATTACCTCCCGGATGTAAACCTGGTCGTCGACATAGGCGGCCAGAGCATAACGTCCATTCTCCTGGACGCGGACGGCGACGTCATAAACTTCATGCGCAACGACAAGTGCGCTTCGGGGTCGGGCAGATTCCTCGAGGTGATGAGCCAGGCCGTGGGGGTCGGAGTCGAGAGCATCAGCGACGCGGCGCGCGGAGCGACCGGGGCGGTCTCCATAAGCAGCCAGTGCGGGGTCTTCGCTGAGAGCGAGGTCATCACGCACTTGAACGCCGGCGAGGAGCCGGCCGAGATCGTCGCGGGCCTGTGCGATTCGGTCGCGAGTATCGTCGCGGCACAGGCCAGGCGCTTCACAACCGGCGACTGCTATACGCTCACGGGCGGGGTGACTCGCGTGGACGCGGTGGTGAGCCGCATCAAGGAGAAGCTCGACGGGACCTGTCACGATTTTCCGTATGACCCTGGGCTCGCCGCTTGCATAGGCGCGGCGCTGCTCGCGGGCCTCGACGACCTGTAGCGCGTCCCGCCGGCAGTGTAACAAAAGGGGTCAGACCCCTTGTGTTGCATTCGCTGGGATGCCGGCAGAGGTGACACATGGGATTGTTCGACGAACAGTTGACCGCGGTACGCCGCTTCATAGACGAGGCCGAAGAGGCGGGCCGACTTCGCCGCCTGGACTCGCCGGAGGCCGAGCCCTGGCCGTCCGGCTCCAGCCTGGTGCTGGAGGAAGACACTGTCCTCGAGCTCGGCAATCCCAGCATCGGCTCGCTGTCGATGCTGGTGTGGGCCGCCGAAGGAGAGGCGCACGACGGCGCGGTGTCGCTGGTTGGACCGGACCTTGCCGAAGCCTCCGGCACCGGCCTGCCGTTCGCCCAGGTGGTGATTGCCGCCGGTGACTTCCCCAACGAGTACGACTCCTATCGCGACCTGAGGGACGCCGTGTATGATACCAAGCTCAAGGGGCTCTCGGTGCGCACGATGCCCAGCAAGCAGGTGTTGTGGTGCAGGGTGTCCCGCGAGGCGTCTGACGCCGGACTCTCCATCGGCCACCTGGGTGCCGCGCTGCTGGAAAGCCTGAGGGATGTACCTGGCGTGACTGCGGCCGAGGCGCTGTTCGTCACTTCCGGCCAGGAGGACATCTCGCGCCTCTCTGGAGCCGCGGCGGGGGCGAGGCGCCTGGTGGACGCGATGATGAAGATGTACCAGGAGAACAATTTCGACTGCGAGACGTGCGAGTACCAGGACGTCTGCGAAACGGTGATGGACCTCAAGCAGATACGCAAAAAGCTGACTGATGGGAAGGCGGTCTGAGTAATGATACTGGCGGTATGTGGCAAGGGAGGCGTCGGCAAGACCACGGTCTCCGCGATCGGAGCTAAGGCCCTCGCGGCCAGCGGCGTCAAAGCGTTGATAGTGGACGCCGACCCCGCCGCCGGGCTGGCAATGGCCCTCGGCATCGAGCCCAAACGGACCCTCAACGACGTCCGCAAAGCCCTCATCGAGGAGGTCAAGGCCGGGCGCAGGGACGAGCGGGACCTGGCAGTCTCTGTCGACTACCTGGTGGCAGAGGCCCTGACAGAGCGGGACAACCTGGCGTTCCTCTCGATCGGGCGCCCCGAGGACGTCGGATGCTACTGCAAGGTCAACGTGATCCTCAAGGACGCGATCGAGATGCTGGGCGGAATGTTCGGCGCCACGCTCATCGACGCCGAGGCCGGCATCGAGCAGGTGAACCGCAAGGTCATGGGGGCCGTCGACTACGTGCTGCTCGTCTCGGACACGTCCGCGAAGGCCGTCCGCGTCGCCGAGACGATCCGGGACGTATCGGGCCGCATGATACCGGATGCGGGAGCCGGCCTGCTGGTCAACCGGGTGCGCGAGCCGGCGGAGGCGGACAAGGTCGAGAGCTACACCTCTCTGGAGGTCATCGGCCGGGTCCCTGAGGATGACACGGTCAGGGAGTTCGACGCGGGACAGAAGTCGTTCTTCGACCTGCCCGAATGTCCCGCATCGGTCGCCGTCGAGAGCACGCTTGCGGCAGCAGGGTTCCTCCCGTAGCGCCGGCGTCTCGACGTCAACGGACGGAATGCAGCACAAAGGATCTGACCCCTTTTGTTGCACAAGACTTGCATCCGAGAGAAACGGCACTTTATGCCCGATGAGCCAAATATCACCGCCGAGAGCAAGACGCTCGAGGCCCCGGGCGAGATAGCCAGCGAGGCGCGCCGCCGGATAAACCTGCTCGCCTCGCGCGTCCCGGGAGTACGGGCGTTCCTCAAGCCACCCACGCCGCCGCCACTGCCTCCGACTGAGCGCGTCGCCGTCATCTCCGATTTCCACCTGGGCGACCCGATGAGCACGATGGACGATCGCACCGGCGACAGGCTCTGCTCCGCGATCGCCGACCTCGGGCGGCTGGACCAGCTCATCCTGCTCGGCGACATCTTCGACTTCTGGCAGGCGCCCCTGGGCGATGCCATCGAAGCGGGCAAGGGACTGATACCGAGCCTCTTCCTGCTCGACAACGTGAAGAGCATCGTCTACGTGCCCGGCAACCACGACCACCACGTCTGCAGGATGTACTTCGAGGAGGAGACGGCCAGGCGCCTGCGCGCCGGCAACCTCGAGCCCCCGGAGCTCACCATCCCGATGACGGACGACTGCCCGGTCATGGCGCCGCTGGTGCCCGATGACGCCACGGTGCCGCTGTCGATGGTCTACCCGTTCCACCAGCTGACCGTGCAGGGCAAATCCGTGCTCTTCACGCACGGCCACCTGCTCGGCCTGTTCGAGCGCTCGCTGTGGATGAGGAATGCGATGATGAGCTCCCTGCTGCTCACCAAGGGGCAGAGCCTCAGCCTCGAGGACGTCGAGCGGTTCGCGTCTCCCTACTACGAGATGCTGGCTCTCTCGACGTCCATGCCGGGCGTGGTGAACGGGCGCTACCGCATCTACCGGGCGGTCATCCGGGCCGGCAAGGCCCTGGGGCTCGCGGGCGAATCGCGCACCTCCAGCCTGCGGGACACCACCGTGGAGCAGAACGCGGTGGAGCTCGAGGCGCTGCTGGACCAGCTGACGGACGAGAAGCCTGACTACTTCGTCTACGGTCACACGCACAGGGCGGGAAAGCTGGTGCTGCCGCTGTCAGGCGTCACGGCGGTGAACAGCGGGTGCTGGTTGGCGAACGAGTACACCAGGCCGTCGAACATCATCGTAGAGATCTCGGACGACGCCTATATCCACGTGGTCTGACGGTCATTCGGGCAGCAGGCAGGCCGTGACCTCCATCGCCCTGAACCGAGGCGGCGCGCCGCCACTTCTGAGGAACGTCATCTCAAAGGGATAGTCCCCCGGCGGCAGGTTTTCCAGGATGGTCGTGGTCGCTTCGACCGGCGTCTTGCGTACGGTCATTGTGACCGCGGTGAGGGCGATGCGCACGTTGGTCTGCTTTCCGGAGTAGTGCACGATACCCGTGGCCTTCGCGTCGGTGTCGCTGATCGGTAAGTAGTTCGACTGCACCATCGTCAGCGTCGGCATGTCCGCGGGAGCGATCTTCTGCCACTTCATCCCGCTCACCCTGAAATCCGCGCGGTGCGGCGGGGTCACCATGCCCGGGGCCACCGCGGCTGAGGCGAACCACCTCTGCTGCCCGGGGTAAAGAGGAGCCATGGCGCCGGTATCGTTGCCGAGCACCATGTCGCTGGAATCGAAGAGCGTAGCGGAGTAAGTCCCGCGGACCATGGTTACATCAGGGCTGGTGTTCTGCACCCGTGCCACGACCCTCGACATGGTGGGGCCCCACGGCACGATTCCCACCTGGTCGATGGCCAGAGTCCCGTCGGACACCCGGGCCTGGTCCTCGCCACCGATCGCTTCGGCAGACTTCTCGGCCGTCTTGCACCCGGCCGTCAGAGTGGAGGCGAGGACGATGATGGCCAGGACAGCCACGGAAACGATCAGCCGCTTTTTCATGCTCGACCCCCCGAAACCTTACGCCGGCCGCATTTTGAGCAAAGAATTCTTCTACGCGTCGGGCGGTTACCCTATACGGTTGTTCGGGAAAAAGCGGAGTCATTCAGTGGGGGCAGGCTCGTAGGTCTGCTGATGTTGAACGATGAGGAGAAGAGTTCCGGGGCTACCCTTTCTTGAAGGTGCACCTGATGATTCCGAAGGTGAGCCGGTCGCCCGGCTCGATCTGCTGCCGCGTGTTCGGGTCCAGCTGCTTGCCGTTGACGTAGGTGAAGCTCTTGGTGGACAGGTTCTCCACGAACCACCTGCCATGCTTCATGCTGAAGCGCGCGTGCTTGCGCGACATGTACTCCGCGTCCTTGAGCTTGGTGAGGTCGACGTCCCCCTCCCGCCCGATGACGTCGCCGGACTTCACTGACAGTAGAACGCCGGGTTCCGAAGTGCACTCGAGTATCGCGTGACTGTCGTCAGAAGGCGCATCCATACGTCAGTCCCCTCCTCCGTCTCGCAATGCTTCCGATGCTGCCTGTATATCTATCGTCCAAAGCACCAGAAATATTTATGCCTCGAGCAATGTTTGGCGGAGCAGGTTTCTGCGCCCTCCTGCGCCGGGCCTGGCGCGGCTAGCCGAGTTTCTCCCTGGTCCTCTCGGGCAGCAGCAGGACAGCAGCGGCGAAGAAGCAGATGGCCCCGACGAAGGTCCCCAGATTGACCAGCATCTTGTTGACGTCGTTTCCGGTCGTCGTCACCACGAAGGCGGCGATGGCCGACACGCCGAAGGCGACAGACCCCCCGATGGTGAAGTTCACTATCCACCACGAGAGGCTTCGCGGACGCCTGGCGCGGGCGGCCCGCCCGAGCTCCTTCCAGGCGAGCAAGCTGGCGACCAGGAAGCAGACGGAGCCGAGGAAGTCGGGCTTCCACACCAGGTGGTCAACCCCGGCGGGAGCCAGGCTGGTGTTTATCGCGGAGTACGTGCTGACGTTGAAATAGATCGTCCCGCCCAGCTGCACCAGGGCGGCCCACCACGCGAGGTCGCGGAGCATCAGCGCGAAGAGACGGAAGTGCTGCCGGTCGGCTTTCTCTCGCTCTTCCTCCCGGGCGTTTATCGCCTCGAGAAGCTGCAAGGCCGCCGCGGACGTGAAGAAGATGGAGCCGATGAAGAACGTGACAGCATCGGTGTGGTTTCCCACAGCCTTGAAATACCCGGGAGCCGCGCCCAGACCGAAGAAAGTGGCTCCGATCGCGAAGAGGATGCCGATCCACCAGCCGGAGGCGCCCGGGGCCCACCAGGTCGATCCTTTTCCCGTGTCCAGCAGGGAGTGGAGCTTGCGGCGCTCTCGAGGAGCCCAACTCGTGACCGCGCCCACGGTCTCGGTGGCGATCGATGGGGGAGAGCCGCCCGTCACGAGGAGTAATCCCCGGTCAGGGCCTCGGCCGCGGCCAAGCCGCTGCGGAAGGCGCTCTCGACGGTCCCCGGCATCCGCATGTACTCGCCGCAGAGGTAGAGGCCACGAACGTCGCGGTAGCTGTCCCGCTCCATCCGTCCGATCGCGGTCATCTGGCCCGGGGGATAGAAGCAAAGCGCCTCGTTCCAGCGATAGATCTCGGTGAACGACGGCGAGGGTGGGAAGTCGGGGAATATCCTGCGCATCTCCCTGGCCATGCGCGCTTCGACGTCCGCGTCCGGCATGTCGTTGAGCTCGTAGGCCGCGGCACCGAATGTGAAGCAGTGAGCCATCTCGCAGCCGGGAGGGGCGTAGTGGGGTGACTTTGCGGAGTCGAGTCCCACCGAGACGATCGGCGAGCCGGACCTGCGCGGGATGCTCACCGCGTATGTGCCTTCCGGGGCGATCTTTTTCTCGAGGGCATACATGACGTGGCAGCACGCGCTGTAGCGGACTTTCTCCAGCGGGCCGCGCATCGAGTCGGGAAGCCCCGGCGCCAGGCGCAGGGCAGTGGTCGCCGTGGTGGCGCAGACGACCGCGTCGGCGTCCATCATCCCCCCGTCGGTCTCGACCCCCTTGACCGCGCCGTCCTCGATCACGACGCGGCGGGCCGGGGTGCCGGTCACGATGGACTCGCCGCAGTCCCGGGCCAGCGCGCCTGCGAGGCTGCCGAGGCCGCGGTCCATGGCGGCGAAGCCCTTGAAGACACCGCTCATGATGTGCCAGGTGAGGGACAAGCCGTTTGCGGCGCTCATGTCCTCGGGCTGCGCGCAGGAGAGGCTGGACGCCGCCGGCTGCAGGAAGTACTCGAGCACCTCGGGGCAGCCGATG
>DAIQAV010000073.1:0-10817 GCA_036781505.1 Candidatus Anoxymicrobiaceae bacterium
GTTTTGGATCGAACGGAGGACAGACGTGGAAGAGAACGCAAAGCCCTGCGGCTGCTCGTGCGGAAGCGGCGAGGGCAAGCCCGAGCAGGACAAGGACGCGATGCGCTTTCTCATCGGCAGCGGCGTGGCCATGCTCGCCTATGGCGGCTCGGTGGTCGCCAGGCGGCGCCCGAAGTGGCTGCCTCTGTGGCTGGCCGTGCTGGTGACCTGGTTCACGCTGTGCAAGTACCTGATCTGCGCGCGCTGCGAGTACTACGGCGAGGCGTGCGACTTCTATTACCTGGGCAAGTTCGCTGCGAAGATGTTCGAGCGACAGCCCGACCGCACGCTCGACACCGCGGGAATAGTCGCCGAGGGCGGCTCGGTCGCGGTCCTGCAGTTCCTGCCCGCGATCGCGGCCCTGGGGAAGTGGAGGATGTTCTTCACGTTCCTCGCGCTGCTGGGCATCAACCAGGCCGCGCAACTGCAGATCTGCTGCCGCCGCTGCATCCAGTACTCCACAGACCCCTGGAAGCGGGACACCTGCCCCAGCTACAAGCTGGCGCAAAAGCTGTTCGAGTCCTAGAACTCGAGGAACACGGTTCGTGCCGTTACTTGATCGGGGTCTTGAGCGACTCGGGGTGGGTTTTTCGCGCAGTTCCGCAGCGTCCGCCATGAAAAGAAAGTCTGCTGAGTCGGCACGCGAGGAAAAGCAAGCAAAGAAGCCACCCCAGGCGCGACCCCACACTATTAACGCTTACCGGCGCATCGCAGGCGCGCCGCCAACTACCCTAAGCCCTACTTGTTCTTCAACATGTACGCGGCGACCCTGGCGTCGGCGTTCGCCCGGAGATTGAAGTAGTAGAACGGGTAGTCGAAGGAGTGGTAGACCCCCTTGGGGAGCAGCGCGTTCCCAGGCGACAGCAGGTTCACGTCGGCGGTGCTGCAGATCACCACGCCCCTGGCCTTGTTGACCTGGGCATCGGCATAGTGCGGCACGCGCACGGGGTTTCCGTCCTTGTCCAGTTGCGCGGACCCATCCTTGTTCAACAGCAGCGACCCCGCGCTCAGCTCGGCCGGCGCGATCTCTTCGCCCAGGGTCCAAGTGATCGGGTTTATGGCTATGCCGCCCGGCATGGTGACCGGGTTCACCCCACCGAGCACGGGCGCCTCGGTGTTGTACGAGACTATGACCCCGGTGTCGGAGGGGCCTGTTGCGAATTTCAGGTTGGGATTCTGCTTGAGGTACTGCGGGGTTATCGAAAAGCCTATGACGTAGGCGGCGACCATCCGCTTGTAGACCTTGGGGTTCTTCTTCATGTAGTCGGCCAGTATGTTTGCGATGAGGTTGGAGCCCTGCGAGTGTCCCGCCAGGATGAACGGGCGGCCCTTGTTGTAGTTCTTGATGTAGTAATCGAACGCCGACATCGCGTCCGAGGTCGGTATGCCGGCCTCGAGCTTGAGCTGCTGCGGGATAGGCAGGCTACTCTTGTACATGGCGTCGACTTGCCTGTTATAGGGCGCGTAGATGTCAGCCACGTTCTCAAAAGCGGTAGCCGTTCGAGTCAACGCGTTCTTCGCGCCTGTCTGCATGGCGGGACCGTTGATCGGTCCGATGTTCGGGGAGTTCGCATTGGGCTTCTGGTAGGTAGTATCACTGAGGTAGAAGACATCCACCTTCTTCTTGGGCGCGGTCGCAGAAGGCAACGCCAGCCAGTTAGAGGAATTAGCGTAGTTGGGGTTCCCGCTTTTCGACGTAGCCGGGGTGGTGGTCTTACCGCCACTCGAGCTGCTTCCACAGCCGGCTACCAGCCCGACTAGAGAGGCAATCGCGATTAAAAGGATGGCAATTCCCGCAAACTTCTTCATCGACCGACCCCTTCTTCTGTCGACGACAGCTGTTTCGCCGAAGCTATTATCCGTTGCAATGAGTGACACCATATTGTAAGTGATTGCTCGCCGCAATGAGATAGCGGCACATTGCCGGCAAGAATCGGCTGGATTCTTTGGCAGGCTAGCCTATCGACGGCGGGCGGATTCCATCCGACGTGTTCTGGTTCCCAACCTGCTCGTTTTGACGCATGAGCGACCACGGCAGGTTCTCTTTCGCAACCCGCTTGTCTTGACGTGTGCAGGAGTGGCCGGGGTGGGTTTTTTGCGCAGCCTCCACAGCGTCTCACACACGTCACATCTGTGATCGGACTCCAACATGTTCTCCGGCGGGGGTTCACAATACCCCGGCGCTCCATCTGCGGAGATTTCCAGCGGTGTTGAGGATGGCCAAAGGCGGCTCGGGGTGGGTTTCTTCGCGCAGTTCCGCAGCGTCCGCCACGAAAAGAGAGTCTGCCGAGTCGGCACGCGAGGACGGACAAGCGAAAAAGCCACCCCAGCCGCCAAACATTGCCTCACATCATTCGCCGGGGGGATTCGCAGTGCTCCTATTGCTTGTTGCTGGAGAGATACTCCACCAGCTTGTCCAGCGTGACGTCGCTGATGACGTGCTCGATCTCGCAGGCGTCCTTGTCGGCCACGTCGGGGTCGACCCCGAGCATGTCGATGAAGAACTGCTTGATGGTCTCATGCTTGCGGTCGAGGCCCTTGGCGATGCGCCGCCCCTTGGCGGTCAGCTTGATGTTCTGGTACTTATCATGCGTCACCAGCTGGTTCTCCACCAGGCGGTCCACCATCTCCGACACGCTGGGCTTGGACACGCCCAGGGACGCGGCGATGTCCTTGACCCGCACCTCGCCCCCGGCGCACTCGCCGGTCTCGTATATGGCTTCCAGGTATCTCTCGAAGGCTCCAGGCATTACTCAGCGCCTCCCTTTTTCGCCTCGGGGCAGCCGCCGCCGAAGACGCACGACTTGCACGATACCACACCACAGCCCTGGCAATCGCCGGGCCGGTAGACTGAGAGCTTCCCCTTCTTCTCCAGGAACTCGAGCATCTTCTCCAGCGCGCTCTCCTCGATGCCCAGCCGGCCCGCCAGGTCCTTGACCGAGATGGGCCCGTCCGCGTTCTCTACCGCCTGCATTATCTCGTCGAACATCTCACTTACCCCCGAACAGGAGTCCTACCCTGTATATCAAGAAGGCGACCAGCCAGGCCAGCACCAGCGAGTAGCCTATGGCGAAGGCGGCCCATTTCCATGAGCCGGTCTCTTTCCTTATCACCGCGACCGTCGCCAGGCAGGGGGTGTACAGCAGCGTGAACGCCATGAAAGTGTAGGCGGTCAGCGGCGTGAATATCGTCTGCAGCTTGGTCGAGATGGTCGCGCGCGTCCCGCCGCCCAGTAGCGCCCCGAAGGTGCTCACGACGATCTCTTTCGCCACGAAGCCGAACAGGAGGGCCACCACCGCGCGCCAGTCGAAGCCCAGCGGCTTGACCAGCGGCTCGAAGAAGTGGCCGATCTTGCCGGCCATGCTCGCGGAGCTGCCGTAGGCCACACCCCAGGGCAGGTAGGCCAGCAGCCAGATGATGACGGAGCCCGCCAGGATCACCGTCCCGGCCTTGCGCAGGAACAGCGAGCCGCGCTCCCACATGTGGATCACGGTGCCCTTGGCGGTGGGCCAGCGGTAGGGGGGGAGTTCCATGACGAAAGGCTCGCTCTCGCCCCGGAAAAGCGTCTTGCGGAAGAGCTTGGCCATGGCGATGGCGAGGATGACGCCCATCAGGTATAGCGAGAAGGTGATGGTCCCCTGGTTCGCCGCGAAGAACGCCGCGGTGAACAGCGCGTACACCGGCAACCTGGCGGTGCACGACATCAGCGGGTTGACCAGTATGGTGATCATTCGGTCTTTCTCGCTCTCGAGCGTGCGGGTCGCCATCACCGCCGGGACGTTGCAGCCGAAGCCCATGACCAGCGGGATGAACGACTTTCCGTGCAGGCCCAGCCAGTGCATGATGCGGTCCATGATGAAGGCGGCGCGCGCCATGTAGCCGGTGTCCTCGAGTATCGAGATACAGATGAAGATGATGAAGATCTGCGGCAGGAACACCAGCACCGCGCCCACGCCCCCGATGACGCCGTTCACCAGCAGCGAGTGCAGCCACACCGGTGAGGTGATGTTGGTCGAGACCAGGTTGCTGAAGCCTTTCACCAGGGCCTCGATCCAGCGCATGGGGAACTTGCCCAGGTAGAAGGTCAGGAAGAACATCAGCCACATGAAGAAGGCGAAGATGGGGAAGCCGAGGATGCGGTTGGTGAGGATGTTGTCGATGCGGTCGGACCTGGAGGCGTATCCCTCCCTCTGGCGCTGCACGGCCTCGCGCATGATGCCGGCCACGAACCCGTAGCGGTTGTCCACGATGACGGTCTCGATGTCCTCGCCGAATATGGTGAACAGGTGGCGGCGGCTCTCCTCGAGTCGCTTCATGACAGGCGCTTCCGGTCCCTCCACCCGGTCGATGTCCTCCTCCACGCGCTCGTCTTCCTCCAGGAGCTTTACCGCGAGCCAGCGCGCCGAGTACTTTCCCAGGAAGGCCTTCTCCAGGGCCTCGTCCGAGGCGATGGCCTCCTCCAGCTTCTGGATCTCCTCCTCGACCTCGCGCCCGTATAGCACCTGGATGCCACGGAACCTCGCCTCGCCGCGCAGCGCCATCGCGATGGTCTCGGTGAGCTCGTCAGTGCCGCGGTTGCGCAGCGCGACGACAGGGACCACCGGGACGCCCAGCAGTTCGGAGAGGAGCTCGACGTCGATCTTGACGCCGCGGGTCTCGGCCACGTCCATCATATTGAGCGCGACGATGAGGGGGACCCCCAGCTCGAGCAATTGGGTGGTGAGGTAGAGGTTGCGCTCGACGTTGCTGGCGTCGACCACGTTGACGACCGCGTCCGGCTTGTTGCCGGCGATGAAGTCCCGGACTATGACCTCCTCGAGGGAGTACGCGGTCAGGCTGTAGGTGCCCGGGAGGTCTACGAGCGCGAATTCCAGGCTGCCGCCCTTGCTGGTGCCCTCTTTCTTCTCGACGGTGACGCCGGGCCAGTTGCCCACGTGCTGGCGCCCGCCGGTGAGGTTGTTGAAGACGGTGGTCTTACCGGCGTTGGGGTTGCCGGCGAGGGCGACGACGAACCTGTCCTTGTCCTTCGCCGCCATCGCGATCAGCCCCCGGCGCTCGGCCGCCCGGCCCCGGTGTCCACCATGATCCTCGATGCGACGCCGCGGGCCAGGCCCAGCCTGGTCTCGCCTATGCGCACGATCACCGGCCCGGACAGGGAGTTCTTGACGATTTCGACGGTGGCCCCCGGGATGAGGCCCATGTGCTTGAGGCGGTGCTCGAGCCGGTGGCCGCGGTCGGCGTGGTACATGTGTGCCCGGCGGTAGGTCTTGACCGGCCCGGCGTGCTCGGTCTCATCGCCCTGGTGATGGTGGTGGCGCAGCCCGTGGACCTGGGCCAGCACCCCGGACTCGCCGGGGCCCATGAAGCTCAGGGGCATGAGGCCACCGTCACTCACACGGTACCTCGACCCAGATATCGCCCGCTTCCTCTTTGCGGAGGGACAGGTTGAAGCCGTTGAGCTTCAGCTCCATGGGGTCACCCAGGGGAGCGACCCGCTCCACGCTGAAGCTGGTGCCGCAGACGACGCCCATATCCATCAGCCGGCGCCTGAGCTGGCGCCTGCACTCCATCTTCTCGATAGTGCCGGTCGCGCCCGGCTCCAGGTCGCCCAGGCGCATCCTGCATATCGACCCGCCGGGATCCGGTGGTGCTTGCTTTTCCTGGCCTTTGCGCGCTCTGTTTCTCAAGTCTTACACCCTCCCGAGCCGGGCCTGCGATTCCAATAATATTAGGCAAGCCTAACATTCTGATACCAAGTTAACATTGAATTCATAGCATGTCAATGGGAATTGGCTACGGGTGTCACTAAGTGATAGTATCGCTGCGGCGGGCTTGGTTAAGCTCGCTCGCCTGCCGCGACGGCCCGCCTCGATGGTTGTCCATTCTCATGGAGTGCAGGGCCCAGCTATGAGATAAATCGAAGTAGGAAATAGCCCGTAAACATCGAGTCTGAAGCAAACCTAGGTATGTCTGGCGAACAAGTACGGCGGCCGGGGGGTTCCGCGTCCGGCGGTCTCACCGGGCGGCGTCAGGTTGGGAAGTCGGAATGATGGCAGACGACAGCGTGGTCCTCGAGATCAATGACTTCGCCAAGGAACTGGCGGCCGCATCCAACATCGACCTCGAGCTCTCGTGCTGCTTCGGGTGCGCCCGCTGCAGCTCGGTGTGCAAGGCCGCCATCTTCTCCGGCGCGGCCGACGGGATCACCCCACGATCGTTCCTCTACAAGGCGGTCGTCGGCGGCCCCGCGGCGCTGCTGCAGTCAGAGTTCATCTGGTACTGCTCGGGATGTCGAAGGTGCGACGAGGCCTGCCCCCAGGACGTGAAGGTCTCCGAGGCGGTGACCCTGATCAGGCGCCTGGCGGTGGACTCCGGCATCGTCAACCCCTACGCGGCCCGGGTGAACGAGCGTGTCTGCATGCACTGCGGGGCCTGCGCCAGCGTGTGCCCCAACGATGCCATCACCATCATCGAGGCCGGCCCGCACGGCCTGGTCGCCCGGGTCGACCCGGCGGAGTGCCGGGGCTGCGGCGCTTGCTCGTCGGTTTGCTCGAACGCGGCGATACAGCAGGGAGCCTTCCACGACATCGAGGTGCTCACCCTGTTCGCCAGGGGCGCGCGGTCCGGGGAGGGCAGGCGATGATCACCGACGAGAAGCTCCCCGGGGAGAGCGCGCCGGAGGCGGACGAGTTCATCCCTTCGCTGGCGGTTTTCCACTGCCGCTGGTGCCAGCCGGATTCGGAGCACGTGCGAGGCATGCTGCCCGAGAAGGTCTCCGACCGTTCGATCGTCGGGCGCCTGAACTGCAGCGCCAGGATGGAGGCTGAGTTCGGAATCAAGGCGTTCGGCGAGGGCTACGACGGTGTGATCGTCATCGGCTGCGAGATGGGGGAGTGCCACTACCGGGTGGGCAACGTCCAGGCCGAGAGAAGGCTCAGGTTGCTCAAGGAGATACTCGCGCTCGCGGGCATCTACCCAGAGAGGCTGGGAGTCTTCTGGGCCAGCCCGTTCGACGAGGACTCGACCAGGCAGGCCATCGCCGAATACGTCGAGACGATAAGGAGCGTCGGCCCGTTCAAGGACCGTGATTGATATGGACGAGGAACAGGTCTCAAAGGAAGAACAGGCGAGGAAGATATCCCGCGAGCTCATCGCCGGAGGCAAGGTCGACGGGGTGCTCGCGCTGCTCGAGATCAGGGATCACGTGGTGCCGCACCTGTTCACCGAGGAGAAGGAGCTCGAGGGCCTGAGCGTGTCGGGCAGGTACCCCGTCGCGGGCGTGGCCGAGAGGCTGCTGCACCGCTGGGAGGACGGCAAGATCGCCGTCCTCGCCAGGGGCTGCGACGAGCGGCACCTCATAGAGCTCGGCAAGAAGAAGAGCGTCGACCTCGACCGCATCAGGATCATAGGTCTGGCCTGCACGATCGCGGAGGCCAAGGAGTGCCACTGCGTGCGGCCTTACCCGACCGAGGTCGAGGTGGGCAGGAGCGTCGGCAACGTGAACTACCGCGACCACGAGGCGCTCTCCGAGCTCATCAACATGGATATCCACGAGCGCCGGGAGTTCTGGACCAAGATCCTCGACCGCTGCATCAAGTGCTACGGCTGCCGCAACGTCTGCCCGCTGTGCAACTGCGAGGACTGCAGGCTGGAGGAGACGCGCTGGATCCGGGTCGGTGAGATCCCTCCCGAGTACCCGTCGTTCCACCTGATACGCGCGTTCCACATGGCGGACAAGTGCGTCGGCTGCTTCGCGTGCCAGAAGGCCTGCCCCATGGGGATACCGCTGGCCAGGCTCCACCAGCTGATCAAGGAGGACCTCAAGTCCGAGTACGGCTTCGAGGCCGGGCGCGACGTCGATGAGGTCTCGCCGCTGCTGGTCGACCCGCACGCGGCCGCCAAGGTGAAGGGAGGGCGCGGATGAACTACAAGACCATCCAGTCAACCTGCCCTTACTGCGGATGCGGCTGCGGAATCTACCTGGAGATAGTGGACGGCCACCTGGTCGGGACCATGCCGGTGCTGAACCACCCGATCAGCGAGGGGTCGCTCTGCATCAAGGGGTGGGCCGCCCACGAGTTCGTGGAGAGCGAGGACAGGCTGAAACGGCCGCTGTGGATGAGAGGCGCCAACCTCGAGGCCACCGACTGGGACTCCGCGCTGTATGCGGTCGCCGACCGGCTAAACCAGATCAAGCTCGAGTACGGTCCCGACGCGATAGGCTTCCTCTCGTCGGCCAAGTGCACCAACGAAGAGAATTACGTACTGATGAAGTTCGCGCGCGGTGTCGTGGGCACCAACAACATCGACCACTGCGCGAGGCTTTGCCACGCGCCCACCGTCACGGGTCTGGCCCAGGCCTTCGGCAGCGGCGCGATGACCAACTCGGTGCCGGAGCTCGAGGAGGCCACCTGCATCCTGGTCACCGGCTCCAACACCACCGAGAACCATCCGATGATAGCGTCCCGCATCATCAGGGCGCGCGAGAAGGGCGCGTTCGTGATGGTCATAGACCCCAGGCGCATTCATCTGGCCAACCACTCCGACATGTTCGTTCAGCCGAGGCTGGGCACCGACGTGGCCTGGATAAACGGCATGATGAACATGATCATCTCGGAGGGATTGCACGACGAGGAGTTCATCCGCGCCAGGACCGAGAACTTCGAGGCGGTGCGCGAGACCGTGGCCGCCTACACGCCGGAGCGGGTCCAGGAGATCACCGGGATCGAGCCCGACCTGCTGCGCAGGGCCGCCAGGGCCTACGCCACCTCGGAGCGCTCGTCCCTCATCTACACGATGGGCATCACCGAGCACACCACCGGCACCGACAACGTGCTGTCGCTTGCTAACCTGGCGATGCTGTGTGGACAGATAGGGCGGCGCGGGACCGGCATCAACCCGCTGCGCGGCCAGAACAACGTCCAGGGCGCCTGCGACATGGGGGCTCTTCCCGACGTCCTGACCGGCTACCAGAAGGTCACCGACCCCGCCGCGATCGCCAAGTTCGAGTCCGCCTGGGGGATGGAGCTTCCCACCGAGCCCGGCCTGACGGTGGTGGAGATGATAGACGCCGCCATGGACGGCGACCTCAAGGCGCTCTACGTCATGGGGGAGAACCCCATGCTCTCCGACCCCGACATAAACCACGTGAAAGAGGCTCTCTCCAACCTCGAGCTCCTGGTGGTCCAGGACATATTCATGAACCAGACCGCCGAGCTCGCCCACGTGGTGTTCCCGGCCCAGAGCTACGCCGAGAAAGCCGGGACCGTCACGTCGACCGACCGGCGCGTGCAGCGGGTGCGCAAGGCGATCGACGGTATCGGCGAGGCGCTGACGGACTGGGAGATAGTCTCGAGGCTGGCGAAGATCATGGGCGCCTCGGGCTTTGATTACGAGACCCCGATCGAGATATTCGAGGAGATCAGGACCCTGACCCCGTCGTACGCCGGGATAACCTACGTCCGGCTGGACTCGGAGGAGGTGCAGTGGCCGTGCCCTACCGAGGACGGGCCCGGCACCGAGTACATGCACAAGGACTCCTTCACCCGCGGCGCGGGCCACTTCACCGCGGTGGAGTGGAAGCCGCCGGTCGAGGTGCCCGACGAGGACTACCCTTACTTCCTGACCACCGGACGGGTCCACTTCCACTACCACACCGGCACCATGACCCGCAGGAGCCCGACCCTCAACAGGGAGATGGCGGCCGCCGCCGCGGATATAAACCCGGTGGACGCGGAGGCGCTCGGGATCAAGAGCAAGGATATGATGAAGGTGTCGAGCCGGAGGGGTGAGGTGAAGATCAGGGCCAGGCTGACCACGTCCGTGCCGCCCGGGACCATCTTCATTCCCTTCAACTTCCGCGAGAGCGCGGCCAACGCTCTCACGATCTCGGCGAGGGACCCGGTATCGAAGATCCCGGAGTTCAAGGTCTGCGCGGTAAAGATAGAGAAGGCCGTGGGAAGGAGGGTCGGAGTATGAGGAAGAGCGTGTCCAAGCACGCGGACGGACGCACCGTGACGATCCGCCAGACCCTCTGGGTCGACTCGATCGAGCTGACCTTCGACCTGGAGCCTTGCGTCGGTTGCGAGCTGTGCCGGCAGGTGTGCCCCAAGGAGGCCATCAGCCTCAAGAAGGAAGGGCCGCGGACGGTCCCCTACATCGACCCCGAGCGCTGCTCGTTGTGCGGGCTCTGCGCCACGTTCTGCCCGGCGAAGGCCGTGAAGATGGTGGCGAAGAACTCACTTCACGAGACCGAACGCGAGATCACGCCCATACTCGACGTGGGAGGCGTGCCGCACTTCTCCAAGGGGATGACGATGGACTCCTCGCTGTGCCCGCCGGGCTGCGAGGAGTGTGTGCCGGCCTGCCCCCGCGAGGCGCTCGCATTGGGCGAGCAGGGAGTGGTCCTGGACCGGGCGAGGTGCCTGTCGTGCTCGCACTGCCGCGACGCCTGCCCGGTGCCCGGAGCCATCGAGGTCACGCCGCTGTTCGAGGGCACTATCGAGGTGGACACCGCCAACTGCCCGGTCGGGTGCGACCACTGCGTGGCGTCATGCCCGACGAAGTGTTTCACGCCGCTGTCGGGGCGGGGGGTGGACGTGGACGCGCGGCACTGCATATGCTGCGGGGCGTGCCTGGTCGCCTGCTTCTACGGGGCGATCGACCTGACGCGCCTGCGGGTGCTGACCGACACGGACGGATACTCGGCGGTCTGGAGCAGGGCCATCGACAGGCAGCTCACCGAGAATCCACCCGCGGTCGTGACCGAGTACCGTTTC